>MHZX01000016.1 GCA_001828935.1 Rhodocyclales bacterium RIFCSPLOWO2_02_FULL_63_24 | reverse complement strand
TGATCGCAGTCGCTGCATTGCACCTGCATCATCGGGCTGGCCTGACTGCGGCACTGGCGAATCGCCGAGAGCGCCCGAAGCTGGTCACCTACAACCTGGTGCGCACCGTGATGGCCCAGGCGGCCTGTTTCGCAAATATCTTTCCCAGGCAACTGAGTTTTAAGGCGACGCTGCAAGTACTCAACGCCTTCGAAGAAAATCTGCGCTTTTGCCCCCATGCCAGGCTGGGCACCCGTCATAAAATTGTTCTCGTTTCCATTGGACAAGCGATTCTCCTGATCCGCCCTGATCGTGTTGAGCCACGCGCGGTCAAGCGACGACCCAAAAACCAGGCGCTACTCACCAAACCCCGATGTGTCCTGCGGGAACGACTCCGCAAACAGCAGGAACGTCATGCCAAATTCGCCTTAAGGTAGTGCCATTGTCGCCAGTAACCTATTTCTTGGTGCTTCCGACAAAGCCCAGTGCCTGCGACCACTTCCGGTCTCGCCGAATCGTATCCAACCGAATTTTGCGGGCCTGCCTTTCCGCCTTTGATTGGGCGTAGGTGACAAACCAGCGGAACAGGATCGCCTGCCAAGGTCCGGAACTCAACCAAATCGAAGCGCCAACTCGGCTCACGAGCGGCGCGTAGCGCTGGAATAGTTCATCCTGCAGGCAAACGATGGCTTCTGCCGAACCGGGGTCTCCCTGACGGGCGGAGCGGCCGAACAATTGCCGATCGACACGGGCACTTTCGTGGAATTCGGTGAGGATCACGTGCAAGCCACCCTTCTCCGCCACTTCGGCAGCCAGCTTGATATCAGTACCGCGGCCTGCCATGTTGGTCGCCACCGTAATGCGGCCTATTTGTCCGGCCTGGCTGACTGCCTCGGCTTCGGCCTGGTCCTGCCGCGCGTTGAGTACGGTATGTGCCACACCCTGCTGTTCCAGCAGCCGTCCCAATAGCTCGGACGCTTCGACCGAACGCGTGCCGACCAGGACGGAACGTCCCTCCGCCGCAACGGTGCGAGCACGCCGCGCCACCTCCTGCCAGCGTTCATCCGACGCCAGAAACACCCGGTCCGGTAAACGCTGACGGCGGCTCGGCTTATGGGTTGGAATCTTCGCGACAGACAGGTCGTAGACCCGCTTGATTTCCGGCTCGACTTCCTTGGCCGTGCCGGTCATGCCGGCCAGCAGCAGGTAGCGCCCAAAAAAACGCTGGTAGGTAATCTGGGACAAGGTGCGGCGTTGGCCGCTGATCTCGCAGTTCTCCTTGGCTTCGATCATCTGGTGCAAACCGCGCTCCCACGTCCGGTCCGGCATTACCCGCCCGGTGAACTCGTCGACGATCTGAACTTTGTCGTCGGCCACGATGTAGTGCTGGTCGCGCTTGAACAAGTGGAGCGCCGACAGCGCCTTCTGCATCAGTTCCTTGCGCCACAGGGCAGATTTCCAGACCCCCTCGAACTCGGCGACCAGGGACTGCACGGTGCGGTCTCCCGCCGTGGTCAGCCAGACATCGCGATCCTTGCTCAGCCGATAGTCCGTGCCTTCCTGCAACTGCCCCGCGACCGCCATGGCGTTGCCATACACGGCCTCGCCCAGATCGTCCGGCAGGGTTTCCGAAATGATCAAGGGCGTACGCGCCTCGTCGATCAGCACGCTATCCGCCTCATCCACCACGGCCAGGTGCAAGCCGCGCAAGATCGAACCGGGCGCCTGCCGGGCGTTTTGCAAGCGTCGCAGCTTGACGTGGGCCGACAAGGTGCCGCCAAGAGAGATGCGATCCTTCAGATAGTCGAAGGTCAGTTCCTTGTTCGACACATAGACGATCTGTCGCCCATACTGCTCGCGCCGGTCCTCTACCGGCATGTCCTGCACCACGACGCCTACGGAGAAACCGAAAAACTCATAGAGCGGCTTGTTTTCTTTGGCGTCACGTGTCGCCAGATAATCGTTGACCGTCACCACGTGCACCGCCACGCCGGTCGCCGCGGCGGTACAAACCGCCAGCGTCGCGGCCAGAGTCTTGCCTTCACCGGTGGCCATTTCGGCGATCCTGCCAAGCAGCAGGGCGCGCCCTGCCAGCAGTTGCACATCGTAGTGGCGTTTGCCGAGCGTGCGGCTCCCTGCCTCACGCACCAGCGCGAAGGCTTCGGCAATCAGCTCGTCGCAGAAGCCACGCTTTTGCATCTTCTGAGCAGCCGTGCGCAAAGCTTGCCGAAGCGCATCGGCATCTTGCTGCTGCATCTCCGATTCGCGCACATTGACCCGTTGCAGGAAGCTATCAGACTTCGTCTTGCTGCTGAAGGCAAAGCGCGCCGTCAACGCCCGCAGCCACTCCTCGATCTCCATCACCGACTGTTCGGCACGCTCGGCGTAACAACCGTCACCGACCACGATGTCACGACCGACGAGCAGGGCGCGAACGTCAGACACCGAAACGCCCCAGGAACAACTGCCGCAAGCGGCGCAAGCCTTGCCAGGCGATCGGCTCGAAACCGTGGTCAAAGCGCACATGAACCCGTTCGCCAAACGCAGCCGGCAACCCGTCGGTCAGCAATGTCTCGGCCGGCAAACCCAGATCCAGCATGAAGACTCGTCCGATGGTCTTCACTCCATCAGGATCGTTGGGCAGCGTCGGAATCGCGCCGCCGCCGGGAAGCCCAAGTGCCGCGGTCGGCAGTTCCTCCACGCCACCGGCGGCCTGCCGCACAAGTGCCGCCGGATAACTCCGTACTATCCAGTCTGCAAGGCGCAAATCCACGGATCGAAAACGGTTGCGCACCAGATCGATATCGTCCTGGGGCACCACGACGCGGGCGATCAGGGCATTGCGTTCGAGCACATAGCCGACCAATTCGCCTTTCTTGAAATGCCTTCCCGGCATGTCCTGCGGCTGCGCCGCCGTCAGCACGCCATCCGCCTCGGCATACCCCACCAGTTTCGCGGCACGCTCTTCGGTCCGGGCCAGGACCTCCTGTTCCTGCTGCAGTTGCCGCAAGGAGACCACCGCCTTGACCGGATTTGAAAATTGTTCGGCGCGATAGGTAGCCTCCGCCGCGCTGAGCTTGGCGCGGGCAACATCCAGTTCAGTGGCCAGCAGAGCATCTTCCAGCACGAAAAGCGGTGCGCCCTTTTGCACTTTGGCGCCGGGTGCGACCAGCCAGCGCTGGAAGAATCCGTTGCCACCGGCACGCAAAATGGACTGATCCGGCAACCACACCACGCCCTCGGCACGCGTGCGCAGCGGCAGCGGCAGGACAAAAGCAATAAGCAACGCACATGTCAAGAGGCCGATGGAAAGCCGCACGGCCAGGACGCGCTGCCTTTGCAGGCTGGGCGAGCTTGTTACATGCTTGTATGCCTTCCACAGCGGCATGCCGATCAGCGTGAAGGCGCCCCACAGCGCCAGCAGCGTCCCGAAAACAAAGAACTCGCCGGCAATGAAGAGGATTATCGAAACAGTGACGAAGCTTCGATAGCACCACGCCAACGGCGTGTGCCACAGCAGCCAGCGCCGTTCGCTGCGGGACTCCTGCGGTGGTTCGAGATCATGCACCCGAAAGATATGGCGATCCCACAGGTAGGTCAGATACTTCTGCCCGCGTTGCGCCAGATTGGGCATCTCGATCAAGTCGGTCAAAATGTAGTAACCGTCATAGCGCAGCAGTGGATTGCCATTGACCACCAAGGTCGACACGCCCGCCACCACCATGGCGTTAAACGCCATGGCACGAACAATCCCTGGTTCGGTCAGCATCCAGACGTAGAGCGCCAGCGCGGCAATGAACAACTCCACCAGCATTCCTGCAGCGGCGACCAGGGCGCGCCGGTACTTGGACGGAAAGGAGGAGGAAGCGGATGCCTCCACATAAGGCACCGGCGCAAAGACCAGAAACATCAAGCCCATCTCATGGACCGCGCCGCCCCACGCCTTGCTGGCGAAGGCATGCCCCAGTTCATGCAGCAACTTGACCAGCGGAAAAATAATCGCCATGACGGCCAGATTGCTCGACGACAGCACGCGATCAGACAGGTTGTTGGTCAGTTCATTCCAGTGCTCTCCCGCCAAAAGCAGCGCCGGCAGGACCACGGTCAACCAGAGCAAGGCGCCCCGCCAATCGAAACACCAGGCCAGCCGTGGCGCCCAGCGCGTCAGAAAGGCATCGGGATCGACCAGTGGAATCTTCAAACTCATCGGATTCAACAGCCACTGTTTCAGGGTCGCCCGCTTCTTCTGCTTATAGCGTTTGAACAGCGCTGCCGAATCGGGACTCGAATCCACCTGCAACAAGTCTGCCGCATGCATCTGCACCAATAGCTCGACCACGTCGTTTTGGGTGCAGGCATCGCCCACGCCCGAGGCGTTGGCCTGCTCCCACAGCGCCTGCACGGTTTGCGTGCCGTTCATGCCAAGCACCAGCGCATAGGCAGCCGCCGTAAAGCGGTGGTAGCGGCCGCCGGTCTGGTCCTGCACCACGTACCACACTTGCTGCCGATACACGTGGCGACGAATACGCGCCTGCGGTATCAGGCGCGGCTTCATCTCGGCCACGCTATGCCAGGACTGACTGAAAACGCTGCGCGACATCGATGGCTTGCCAGCTCAGGTAAGGATCAAGGCATGCCCTATGGCAGCCAGGTCCACACGGTAAGAATCAGCCAGTCGGTAAAGCTGTGCGTCATCACCCACCACAACGAATGACTGCCCACCTCGATCTTGCTGACCCCCTCCATGCCAGGTCGCAGGCGCTCCGGCGTATCGGCGAGGCTGGCCTCGACACGAAAGAAATTCTTGCCATCCTGCGCGGTTGCCACCGGGGTTACCTTCTGCACCTTGAGCGGCAGCCGCGCTTCGGCGATACCGGTGATCACCAGATGCCCGCCCTGCCCTGCCTGCACGTGACGGATTTCGCGCTCATCGACCTGCAAGATCACCCGATAACTGTTCAGCGGCGCAATCTCGAACAGCTTTTTGCCCGCTTCGGCCGGTGCGCCGATCTGCTGGCTGAGATCGCCGGACACCACAATGCCGCCAGTCGGCGCCACCAGCCGCGCACGCTGGATCTTCTCGGTCACCAGCGCAAATTGCGCCTCGGCCTGACGCAACTGCGCGCCCTGCACTTGCACCGCCGTCAAGTCATGGTTGGCCATCGCCTCGCGCAGGCGACTGTCGTACTGGTCGCGTTCGCTGGCCCAGCGTTCCTGCTCGATGCGCAATTCGCGATCGTCCAGTTGCGCCACTTGCTGGCCCTGCTCGACAATGTCCCCCGCGCGCACAAACCCAGCGCTGATGAAGCCCTCGAAGGGCGCGGCGACCACGCGCTGCACCTCGCCCTCGATCACCGTCTTGGCGCCGACGCGATAGTTGATCGGGACCAGCACCAGCACCGCGACAAGCAGCACCACCAGGCTGGTAGCCGCCTTCCATACCAGATGACGGGGCCCGAACAGCTTCGCCAGATCCTCCTTGCCTTCGTCATACAGTCGCGGAATCACGCGGCGCTCCGCAATGCGCCGTTGTTCGACAATCGGCGCCGCGAGACCGGCGAAAGCCTCCATCCACGCCAAATCCTCGGTATCGAATGGTCGATCATCGCGCTCCAGGGTCACCACGCCAACGCAACGGGCCCCCAGCAGCAGCGGCAGCGAAAGCGCCTGCGTCGCACCCGATATCCCCATCAGTTCCCGATGCACCGGAAAATTATCTGAATCGGACAGTGCGCCGCTCACCACGATCTTGCCATGGTCGTAGGCTTCTTCCATGGCGCGCACATACGACTTGGCCAGCGATGTGTTCTTCTCGAATGTCGCGGCTTCCGACAAGGCCGCCAGCTTGACTCGTGCACGGTCGACCAGACCCACCGCGACCCGCGCGCAATTGAACTGTTGCCGCAGGTCATTCACCATCTCGAACAAAGCCTGCTGCAATTTGCCGTGGCGCAAGGCCACCGCAATCACTTCCAGCACCGATCCGACGCGATCCCGGCTGCGGATCGCCTCGTCCAGTTCACGCCCCGCCAGAAGATTGGTCAGCCAGGCACTGCCCCAGTGGATTTCGCGCATGGCCGATGCCACGTCGCTATCCGCGCAGACCACTTCCAAAGCCACGACCCCGGCCTCGCGCTGATCGAGCATCAGGGGATAGGCCAAGTGCGTAGCATGGAAAGAATCCGCAGCAACCGCGGCGTCTGCCAAGTCAGCCGGCGGTGGCGCGGGCCGAATGATGCCGCGCTTCTCACGCAAGGCCAGCTCGGCCACCTCCGCCAGGCGGCCAAGACCCTGCATCGCATCCGGCCATACCGCCATGGGCACGTAGGTATGGGCCTCCAGGCTTTCGACCAGCACGGCCGCGACGCGGGCGCCGGGAATCTGCCCGCAAACCCAGCTCAGCCAGGCACGACAGCGCGCATCGGCGGTCGTGGCCAATACAAAGTCGTCCCAGCCAAGAAGTGCCGGCGGCGTCGGATCTTCCAGGTCGGGGACACGCGCAAGGTGCTCGTTCATTGCCTGGCAACCACTACCAATGGGGAACCCTGAACCATCGTTTCCGGCTCGTCCGGCGAGTGAGTAAACAGAGCATCGAGCAGCATCACGTCTTCCGTGCTCAGCGCACCTGCCACGGCTTTGAGCTTGACATGAGCGACCACCTGATCGTAACGGCCTTTCCGGAAATCGCGCTGCGCGGCATGCATTTGTTGCTCCGCCTGCAGCACGTCGAGTTCTGTCTTCAGTCCGTTGGCGCGGCCGCGACGCGCCAAGGCCAAGGCCGCCCGCGCCGTCTGGATCGCCTGCGCACCGGCGCGGGCACGCGCATAGGCGCCATGCCAGCCGAACCAGGCCTGCTTGACGGCAAACACGGCGGCGCGTCTCGCCGCCTCGATGTCCAGGCGGGCTTTTTCCTTCTGCGCTACCGCTTCATCCACCTTGGCCGACTGCGTCCCACCGGAAAAAATCGGCACGTTGAGCTGCAGCCCAACGGCATTCTGCGCAACGTCGTAGCCCGCCTGCCCCGGAAAGCCGCCGACCGCCTGCCGATTCCTGCTGTAATTCAGGACAAGATCAAGCGTGGGTTGATGCCCCGCCGATTGTTTGCGCACTTCCGCGTCCGCCGCTTCATAGGCCTTCGTCGCCGCCAAAATGAACGGGCTGTCCGTCTCGGCCGCGCCCAGCCAGGTTTCCATTTTTTCCTTGCTGACATCCGCCAATACGGCACGCTCACGCATGAATGGAGGCGTCAATTGACGTAGCGGGCCGACAAGCTGCTCCAGGGCCGCTTGCTTGATTTCGCCCTCCGTCCGCGCCAGTTCCGCATCCGACAATGCCTGGTCATACTTGGCCCTGGCCTCTTCCACCTGGGGCTGGCTGCTGGCACCCAATTCGGCGCCGCGCCGGATAATCTCCCATTGGCGTTGGGCTGCCGCCGCCTGCTGCCCGGTAAACAACACGCCGTCGCGCGCAGCCAGTACGTCGAGCCATGCCGTCACCAGCTTGGTAACCAGTTCCAATTCGGCACCGGCCAATTGGTGTTGCGCTTGGTCGGCCACTGCCTGGGCCTGCTGCCAGCCAACCACGTTCGCGTAGCGCCAGAGTGGCTGCGTGAAATTCACCTGTGTCGAATTGCTGTTGTAGCGCCCGTGTTCCGTGGTCGAAGTCGCGGCCAGGGTTTCATAGTCGCGAATATTGGTGTTGGTGTTGGCGGAAGCGGTGACTTGGGGCAGCATCGCGCCGACCGCCTGATCGGTGCGCGCGCTGGCTGCCTGCACGTGGGTCCTGGCGCTCAGATAGGTCGGCTCACTGCGGCGCGCCAGTTCCAGCAGCGACGAAAGCGACTGTGCATGGCATGCCCCCAAGCCTGCCGCGCCATATATCAGTCCGATAAATGCACAACGGTATTCGCGACGCTTCGGTCGCACAACCCACGAGATGAACCTCTCCCCGGCAATAGAACAAGCATTACGCAATTGAGAACGCATGAAGTTGGCAAGAATATGACTATTGCGGAGGCTGGCCGATGGTCGATGTTCAAGGCGCCGTGTCGCAAGCGCCGACTCTTGAGGCATGTCCGGCGTCGCGCCAAGCGTCATCAGCGATCTTGGTGAAGCGTCGTGATACGGTCCGGACCTTGAGAACAAGTCTGATGTGTTTCTTTGCAGGCAATGATGGCCTACGTAAGATGCACCTCCAGTTTCTTGCCCAGCGCCGCCGCATATTTGCGTAGTGTTTTCAGGGAAGGGGATGGGGTGCCCGTGATGAGCGCGTTTTCCAGCCGGGCAACCGCCGGGGCTTTGGTGCCCATGCGT
Organism: Rhodocyclales bacterium RIFCSPLOWO2_02_FULL_63_24; assembly: GCA_001828935.1. GTDB lineage: Bacteria > Pseudomonadota > Gammaproteobacteria > Burkholderiales > Rhodocyclaceae > Sulfuritalea. The sequence continues at coordinate 1,013 of MHZX01000016.1, read as the reverse complement.
TCCGCCACCTGTGCCTGCGTCAATCCAGCGGCTTTGCGTGCCGCCAGAATGGCGTCGAGCATCGGCATTTCTTCGCGCTCCAGTCGTTCAACTTCGGCATGCACCGCAGGGTTCTTCAGCATTTCAGCCACTAGCTCTTTATGTGTCCGCACTTTTGATCTCCTTCATCCGGGTTTGCGCAATCCGCAGGGCGCGCAGTGGCGTTTTGGGGGTCTTCTTCACAAAACCGTGCAACATCACAATCCGACGGCCCATCAATGCACAGTAAAAAACACGGGCAATCCCCTCGGCACCTTTGAGCCGCAACTCGAACAGCCCATCGCCCATGGCCTGCGTGTGCGGCTCGCCCAAATTGGCCCCAATTTCAACCATGCGTCGAGTCAGCACCACGTAACGCGCTTGCAATGTCGTCGGCAGATCAAGAATCTCGGCTTCAACCGCTTGGCTGTAATAGGTGATGCTGTAGCTCACAGGCTAAATAATAACATATCTGTTAATACTTGCAATGGCGGTATGCAACGTCAATCTCCCTCACTTCACCAACCGCACCACCAGCCACGTCAATTCCGCCAGGCTCTTCGGTGCGGCCGGCTTGACGAAGTAGTCCTTCACCCAGCCGTCATCCACCGCCTTGTCGCGGTTCGGTGCGCTGCTTTGCCAATCGACTTTGATGGCGAGCGCCGCGCGGGTGGCGGTGCTCACGGCAACGAAGCGACTTCCTTGCCCCTCGTCGCGATCCTTGCCGTTGCCATAACCTGACTGCACCACCAGCCGCGCGCAGTGGCCGCCGTGGTGGCTATTGTCATCGTCCCGCTTGCCGCTCACCGCTACGGTGATGCTCGCCGTGGTGCTCAGCGTACCGTCGGACACCGTGTAGCCGAAGCTCTCCGTCCCGCGGTAACCGCGTTTCGGGGTGTAGGTATAGCTGCCGTCCGCGTTCTTCAGCAAGCGGCCGTGTTTCGGCTTGCTCAGGGTCAGGGTCAGGATGTTGCCGTCCACATCGCTGACCAGGC
>MHZX01000015.1:865-9313 GCA_001828935.1 Rhodocyclales bacterium RIFCSPLOWO2_02_FULL_63_24 | reverse complement strand
CTGAAGCACTATATGCGGGAGCATTTCGCTGCCGAGGAAGCCCTGATGAAGGCCGCGGGCTATCCCGATCTGGCGGCGCACATGGCGGAGCACGCCGAGTTTCGAGCCAAGCTGGCGGAGCTCCAGCTCAAATCGATCGGGCAGGACATTTCGATCGATACCGTGAGATTCCTCAGGGGCTGGCTCACCAATCACATATCCAAGACCGATATGGCGTATGTGCCGTACTTGAAGTCGTAGCAAGCGCGATGACTGCCGGTCCGGCTCGATGATTTTCCTTGCCGCAACGGAAGTCCCTGTCCCGGGGCGAAGCCAATCAGGATCACCGCCGGCCTGGCGGCGCTGGCGGGGGAGTGTTGGCGCCAATGCCCTTGTCATCAGCGCGTTGCTGCTGCCGATGGGCTGTGCTCCGGTGGGTGCGCCGAGGCCGACGGAGAGGTCCGCCGACCGTTCGCATCCGTCACCTGCCGCCCACGGCGAGATGCCGATCTGGCGCTTTCATGACTTGGCCGAGGCAAACCAGCCCTTGATCTTGTTGCGCAGCCCGGCCGGCTTCTCGCTGGCGTTCGAGTCGGCGCGTGCGAAGCTCATCCATGCCGTGGCATTGAAGATCGTTGCCGTCGCCGGCAAGGGGGAAGCGCCGGACTGGCTTCTGGTCGGGACGCCCTCGATCAACGCTTTTGCGACCTATCAGAATGGCCAGCCGGTGATCGCCGTCACGCTCGGCATGGTGAATCTGCTGAAAGATGACGAGGGAGCGTGGGCTGCCCTGATCGGGCACGAGCTCGCGCATTTCCGCCTGGGCCATCATCAGGCGCGACGATCCCGCCAGGAAGCGGTCGAGCTGGGCAGTTCGCTCGCCGGACTGGTGCTTTCCGCGGCCGGGCTCGGCATCGGCAGCGTCGCCGCCGACGCGACCGGGACACTGGTGGAGCGCTCCTTCAGTCGCGACGACGAGCGCGATGCCGACCGTGCCGGGCTCGGCTATGCGCGCCTTGCTGGCTTCGATCCGCAAGGAGCGATGCGTCTGCAGGAACGCTTGTTGAGCGTCAGTCGGGAATCCGCCTTCGCCTTTCTCAGCACGCATCCCAGCGGTCGGGACAGGGTGGAGACCATACGACGCCTGCTCGAGGAGTTGCCGCAAAGCGGGCGCGAGACGCCCGCTACTCAGGACTTGGTCAAATAGGGTGCGTCGATCCGATCGTTCCGCCGCTACGTCCTCGCGCCTGGCATATGCGGCCGCTACCGCTGGTTCCGCGGCGGCTTCCTTGCCCGTGCGCAGGAGGAACGCGACGTGGGGATACTCGGGAAGTGACTGAGAGATTACAATGACGGCACCCATGGAAACCGTCAGTCTCGCCAACCATTTCCTGATTGCCATGCCCGCCATGGCCGATCCCAATTTTGCGCGCACGCTGACCTACATCTGCGAGCACAACGCGGACGGCGCCATCGGCATCATCGTCAATCGTCCGATCGACATGAATCTCGCCGGACTGTTCGATCGGGTCAGCATCCCGCTTGAAGATCAACAAGCCGAGGCGCGCTTTGCCGACCTGCCGGTGTATTTCGGCGGGCCGGTACAAACCGATCGCGGTTTCGTCCTGCACCGGCCCGCCGGCAAATGGCAATCCTCGCTGAATGTCAGCGAGAGCATCGCGCTGACCAGTTCGCGCGACATCCTCCAGGCCATGGGCAGCACCGGCGAGCCGGCCGAAGTGCTGGTCAGCCTTGGCTATGCCGGCTGGACCGCCGGGCAACTGGAATGGGAGTTGTCGCAGAACGCCTGGCTGACGGTAGAAGCCGATGTCGGCATCATCTTCGCGGTGCCCCCCGAAGAACGGCTGCCGGCGGCGATGCAACTGCTCGGCGTGGATTTCGCCAACCTCTCCGAAATTGCGGGCCATGCCTGAGGCCGAGGGCTCGGTGCTGGCATTCGATTTCGGCACCAAGCGCATCGGCGTCGCGGTCGGCACCCAGCTCGCCGCCGGCCGGCTGGGCTCGGCGCGAGCCCTGACCACCATCGCCGACGAGGCCAATGACGCCCGCTTTGCCGCCATCGCCGGCTTGATCGCGGAGTGGCAGCCGGTCCTGCTGCTGGTCGGCCGTCCCTTGCATGAGGATGGCACGTCGCACGAGATGACCGCGCGCTGCGAACGCTTCGCCAATCGGTTGCGCGGCCGCTTCCGTCTGCCGGTGGAAGACGTCGACGAGCGCTACAGCTCGCTTGCCGCCGACGCCGAACTGCGTCAGCGCGGCCTTTCCTGGCAGCAGCGCAAGGCCGAACTCGACGCCGAAGCTGCACTCATCATTCTTCAAAGCTGGTTTGATGCCCATGCCCACAAACAAGCAACTGCCTGACGCCGAGGCGCTCTGCGCTGCGCTCGCCGAGTCGATGCGCGGTCGCGTCGATCCGGCCGCGACCGCGCTGGTCGGTATCCACACCGGCGGCGTTTGGGTCGCCGAGCGTTTGCATGCGGCGCTGGGCCTGAAAATCCCGCACGGCTCGATCGACGTGTCGTTCTATCGCGACGACTACCATCAGCGCGGCCTGCATGCCAACGCCAAGACGTCGCAGATTCCCTTCGATGTCGACGGCGCGCACATCGTCATCGTCGATGACGTGCTCTACACCGGCCGTACCATCCGCGCGGCGATGAACGAACTGTTCGATTACGGCCGGCCGGCAAGAATCGACCTCGCCGTGCTGACCGACCGCGGTGGCCGCGAACTGCCCATCGCTCCCAGTTTCTGTCCGCATTCGATGAGTTTGCCCACGGCGCAGATGCTGGCGCTGGAACGGGACGTCGATGGCGGGCTTTCCTTCCGGCTGATCGACAAATGAACGCATTCGGCACGCAACAGAATCCACAACTCAACGGCCACGGCGAGTTGCAGCATCTGCTGACCATCGAGGGTTTGCCACGCGAGGTGCTGATGCGGATTCTCGATACCGCGGCGCCGTTTACCGAAGTCGCCGAGCGCGAAGTCAAGAAAGTGCCGCTGTTGCGCGGCAAGAGCGTGTTCAACCTGTTCTTCGAGAATTCGACGCGCACCCGCACCACCTTCGAGATCGCAGCGAAGCGTCTTTCAGCCGACGTCATCAACCTCAACATCAACACCTCCTCGGCGAGCAAGGGCGAGACCCTGCTCGACACGACGGACAACCTCGCCGCGATGCAGGCCGACATGTTCGTCGTGCGCCACGCCTCCTCCGGCGCGCCTTATCTGATCGCGCAGCATCTGGCCGCCACCGGGCGCGACCACATCCACGTCGTGAATGCCGGCGACGGCCGTCATGCGCATCCGACGCAGGGCCTGCTCGACATGTACACCATCCGCCATTACAAGACGGATTTCACCCAGCTCACCATCGCCATCGTCGGCGACGTGCTGCATTCGCGCGTGGCGCGCAGCCAGATCCATGCCCTGACCACGCTGGGCGTGCCCGAAGTGCGCGTCATCGCGCCCAAGACGCTGCTGCCGACCGGCGTCGAACGGCTCGGCGTGCGGGTCTTCAACGACATGCGCGAAGGTCTGCGCGGTGTCGATGTGGTCATGATGCTGCGCCTGCAGAACGAACGCATGCAGGGCGCCCTGCTGCCCTCGACCCAGGAGTATTTCAAGTCCTACGGCCTGACACCGGAAAAGCTGGCGCTGGCCAAGCCCGACGCCATCGTCATGCATCCGGGGCCGATGAATCGCGGCGTGGAAATCGATTCGGCGGTGGCCGACGGCGGCCAGGCGGTGATCCTGCCGCAGGTCACTTTCGGCATCGCGGTGCGCATGGCGGTAATGGCGATGCTGGCGGGGAACTGAGATGAAGATACATATCCGCAACGGCCGCCTGATCGACCCGGCGAGCAAGACCGACAAGCTTCTCGACCTGTTCATTGCGGCGGGACGAATAGTCGGCGTTGGCGCCGCGCCGGCCGGCTTCGAAGCCAACAGCGTGCTGAACGCGACGGGCTGCATCGTCTGCCCCGGCCTGGTCGACCTCGCGGCAAGGCTGCGCGAGCCCGGCTTCGAGTACAAGGCCACGCTGGAATCCGAAATGGCCGCCGCCGCCGCCGGGGGCGTGACGCGCCTGGCCTGCCCGCCGGATACCGATCCGGTGCTGGACGAGCCGGGACTGGTGGAAATGCTGACCCATCGGGCGCGCTTGCCGGAGTTTGCCCACGTGCATCCCGTCGGCGCCTTGACCACGCAACTGGAAGGCAAGTCGCTCACCGAGATGGCGGAACTCAACGAGGCGGGTTGTGTCGCCTTCGGCCAGGCCAATCGCGCCATTGTCGACACGCAGGTCCTGCTGCGCGCCATGATGTACGCGGCGACCTTCGACTTCCCGGTCTGGCTGCAGGCGCAGGACCCCTTTCTGGCCAGGAAGGGCGTCGCCCATGACGGCGAAGTCGCGGCTCGCCTGGGGCTGGCCGGGATTCCGGTGGCGGCGGAAACCATCGCGCTGGCCACCATATTGCATCTGGCGCGCGAGACCGGCGCGCGGGTGCACGTGACCCGCATTTCGTCGGCCGCCGGCGTCGAGATGGTCGTCGCCGCACGCGCCGCCGGGATTGCGGTGACCTGCGACGTGGCGATTCATCATCTGCATCTGTGCGAGATGGATATCGGTTTTTTCAACGCCCATGCCCGCCTCGACCCGCCGCTGCGGTCAGTGCGCGATCGCGAGGCTTTGCGCACGGGGCTAGCGTCGGGCGCGATCAACGCATTGTGCTCGGATCACACGCCGGTCGATGACGACGGCAAGCAAATGCCATTCGACGAAGCCGAGGTCGGCGCCACGGGTCTCGAACTGCTGCTGCCGCTGACGCTCAAGTGGGCCCAGGAAGTCAAACTGCCACTGGTGACGGCGCTGGCCCGTGTCACTTCCGATCCGGCGCGCATCCTCGGCGTCAAGGCCGGCAGTCTGGCCTCAGGCGCGGTGGCCGATATCTGCGTGTTCGACCCGGCGGCGGCGTTCCGGGTCAGCCGCGAGAACCTGAGAAGCCAGGGCAAGAACACGCCTTTCCTCGGCTCCGAGTTGCCTGGCCGCGTGCGCTACACGCTGATCGGCGGCCATCTGGCCTACGACGGCACCCTTAACTGAGGCGCTGCTTCACCACGGCGGGATCGGCGCCATCGATGTGCACGCGCTTGGCGCGCGAGGTGTCGCCGCTCACCAAGCTCAACGCCGTCTTGGCGACTCCCAACCGCTCGGCGAGAAACGCGATCAGGCAGGCATTGGCCTTGCCATCGACCGGCGGCGCCGCGAGGCGGATTTTCAGCGCTTCGCCGTGCAGGCCCACCACTTCGGTTTTCTTGGCGCCGGGCTGGATATGCAGTCGCAGCGTGACTCCCTTGCCGTCGGCGACCAGCCAGCTCATCACATCAGCATTAAGGGCATTACGCTGTTGCGCAGGCCGGCGACGACAAACAGGGCTATTTGCAGCACCAGCAACAAGGCCAGCGGCGACAGGTCCACGCCGCCGACGGGCGGAATGATGCGGCGAAACGGTCTCAGCAGCGGATTGGTCAGCGTGTTGAATACTCCGGCCAGCGGCGCGTAGGGGTTCACCCAGGAAAACACTGCCGAGATCAGCACTGCCCCCATTACCAGGTACAGGCCGATCTTCACTACCTCCAGCGCTGCCAGCAGGGCGACCACAAGAGTCGGCGCCGGCGAGACGGCGAGCAGCATGCCGGAGAGCCCCAGCGCAATGCCCTGATAAGCCATCTGCCACAGCCAGGCCAGCAGCAGGCTGGCCATGTCGAAGCCGAACAGTCCGGGAATCAGGCGCCGCAACGGACGCACCATCCAGTCGGTGACGGCGATGATGAACTGTCCCAGCGGGTTGCGAAACGGCGTCCGCGCCCACTGCATCGCAAAGCGCACCAGTAGCGCCAGCGTCATGAAACCGCAGACGGTATCGAGGATGAACAGGATGATCTGCACCAGCATCAGTCTTTGCCCAGTATGTCGCCCAGCTCGCGTCCGCGCGCCTCGGCAGCCATGATGCCGTGCTCGATGGCGCCGGCAATGCCGCTGGCGCCGAACGACAGCAGGGCCGCTTCGGTGGTGCCGCCCTTGGAAGTCACGCGTTCGCGCAAGGTCGAGATCGATTCGCTGCTCTGCTCGGCCAGGCGGGCGGCGCCGAGAAAGGTTTCGACGGTCAACTGGCGCGCGGCTCGCGGCTCGAAACCCAGGTTGAGCGCGGCCGCTTCCATGGCTTCGAGGAAGTAGAAGACGTAGGCCGGACCACTGCCGGAGACCGCCGTGACGGCGTCCATCTTCTCCTCGTTCTCGATCCAGACCGTGCTGCCCACCGCCTTGAGGATCTTCTCGGCCGTGGTGCGTCCCTCAAGATCTACTGTCGGATCGGCACACAAGCCGGTAATGCCGGCGCCGATCAAGGCCGGCGTGTTGGGCATGGTGCGCACCAGTTTGTCGTAGTTGCCCAGCCAGCGTGAAATATCGGTCATGCGCAGGCCGGCGGCGATGCTGATCACCAGTTGATTGCCGAGCTTGCCGCGAAACGGCGCGACAGCTTCTTTCAGCTGCTGCGGCTTGACTGCCAGCACCAGGACTTCGCAGTTCAGGGCTGCCGCATCCACTGCCGCCGCGCAGCGCACGCCGAAGGCATCGGTGAGCCTTTCGCGTGCGGCTTCGAAAGGCTCCACAACCTGTATGCCGGCGGCGGAAAAGCCCTGCTTGCGCAGGCCGCCGATCAGGGCGACCGCCATGTTGCCGCCGCCAATGAAGGTTATTTTCATGCGTACACTCTTTCTCCGAAAATCGCCGTGCCGATGCGCAGCAGCGTGCTGCCTTCCATTATCGCCGCTTCCAGATCGTGGCTCATGCCCATCGACAGGGTATCGAGGTCGAGCGCAAGCGAATCGCGCAGGCGACGCAGCATCGCGAACTGCTCGCGCTGCCGCGCCATGTCGTCGCTGGCTTCGGGAATTGCCATCAGGCCGCGCAGCTTGAGTCCTGGCAGCGCGGCGACCGCAGGTGCCAACACGGCCAGTTGTTCCGGCGAGCAGCCGCTTTTCGATGCCTCCGCGGATACATTCACCTGGATGCAGACCTGCAATGGCGCCAGCCCAGGCGGTCGCTGTGCGGCAAGCCGCTCGGCGATTTTCAGGCGATCCACCGAATGCACCCAGGAAAAATTCTCTGCCACCGGCCGTGTCTTGTTGCTTTGCAGCGGCCCGATGAAGTGCCATTCCAGGCGCGGGCCAGAACCCTTGTTGGCCAGCTCCGCCACCTTGTCGACGCCTTCCTGCACGTAGTTCTCGCCGAAGGCGCACTGGCCTGCGGCGACCGCCTCACGCACGCTGGCTGCGGGCCAGGTCTTGGACACGGCCAGTAACTGCACGGACTCCACCCGCCGCCCGGCGGCAACGCAGGCAGCGGCAATGCGTGCACGCACAGCTTGCAAGTTGGCGGCGATTGATGTCATATAGCGTCTGCAAAGTATATCGCACCCCATTCACAGGAAAGCGCTCATGGACATCACCGAACTGCTCACATTCGTTGTCAAGAACAAAGCGTCTGACTTGCACCTGTCATCGGGCATGCCGCCCATGATCCGCGTTCATGGCGACGTGCGCAGAATCAATCTGCCGCCCATGGAGCACAAGGACGTGCATGCCATGATCTATGACATCATGAACGACGGCCAGAGAAAAGTTTACGAGGAAAATCTCGAATGCGACTTTTCCTTCGCGGTGCCAAACTTGGCGCGCTTCCGTGTCAATGCCTTCGTCCAGAACCGCGGCGCGGCGGCGGTGATGCGGACCATTCCATCGAAGATCCTGTCGCTGGAGGAACTCAAATGCCCGAAGATCTTCGAAGATCTGGCCGACCAGCCGCGCGGCCTGGTGCTGGTCACCGGCCCGACCGGCTCCGGCAAGTCGACCACGCTGGCGGCCATGGTCAATCACAAAAACGACGTTGAATACGGCCACATCCTGACCGTCGAAGACCCGATCGAATTCGTCCATGAATCCAAGAAGTGCCTGATCAACCAGCGCGAGGTCGGTCCGCATACCCTTTCGTTCAACAATGCCTTGCGCTCGGCCCTGCGCGAAGACCCGGACGTGATCCTGGTCGGCGAAATGCGCGACCTGGAAACCATTCGGCTGGCCATGTCCGGTGCCGAAACCGGCCACCTGGTGTTCGGTACGCTGCACACCTCCTCGGCGGCGAAGACCATCGACCGCATCATCGACGTGTTCCCCGCCGCGGAAAAGGAAATGATCCGCGCCATGCTCTCGGAATCGCTGAAAGCGGTGATTTCGCAGACCCTGTGCAAGACCATGGACGGTTCGGGCCGCGTTGCCGCACATGAGATCATGGTCGGCACCCCGGCGATCCGCAACCTGATCCGCGAAGCCAAGGTGGCGCAAATGTACTCGGCGATCCAGACCGGTCAGCAATACGGCATGCAG
>MHZX01000015.1:0-644 GCA_001828935.1 Rhodocyclales bacterium RIFCSPLOWO2_02_FULL_63_24 | reverse complement strand
AACGCGACGAAGGCCTCAAATTCATGTACCAGCTTCTGACGATGATGATGCAGAAGAAGGGCTCCGACTTGTTCATCACCGCCGGTTTCCCGCCGGCGATGAAAATCGACGGCAGGATGACGCCGGCCACCACCCAGCCGCTGTCGCCGCAGCACACGCAGGAGCTGGCGCGCGCCATCATGAACGACAAGCAGGCGGCCGAGTTCGAGGCGACCAAGGAATGCAACTTCGCGATCTCGCCCGCCAGCATCGGCCGCTTCCGCGTCAATGCCTTCGTCCAGCAGGGGCGCGTCGGCATCGTCATGCGCACCATCAATGTGCAGATTCCCGAATTCGAAGATCTCAAGCTGCCGCCGGTGCTGAAGGACGTGTCGATGACCAAGCGCGGCCTGGTGCTGTTCGTCGGCGGCACCGGTTCGGGCAAGTCGACCTCGCTGGCGGCGATGATCGGCTACCGCAACCAGAACAGCTATGGCCACATCATCACCATCGAGGATCCGGTCGAATACGTCCATGACCATCGCAACTGCGTGATCACCCAGCGCGAGGTCGGCGTCGATACCGACTCCTGGGAAATCGCGCTGAAGAACACCCTGCGCCAGGCGCCCGACGTGATCCTGATCGGCGAGATCCGCGACCGCGAC
>MHZX01000014.1 GCA_001828935.1 Rhodocyclales bacterium RIFCSPLOWO2_02_FULL_63_24 | reverse complement strand
GCCGGCAAGCTGGCGCTGGAACAAACCGATTTTTCGCTGGCGGCGATTCTCGATCACACGCGTTCCCTGATCGGCGAGGAGGCCCGCGCCAAAGGGATTTCGCTCACGGTCGACTGTGACGAGGTGCCACTCTGGTTGCGCGGCGATCCGACCCGCTTGCGCCAGGCGCTGCTCAACTTCGCCGGCAACGCCATAAAGTTCACCGAGCGAGGTTCCATCGCCCTGCGCGCGCGTCTGTGCGCGACCGACAATCCTGCCGGGGAATCGGCAGACGAGCTCATGGTCCGTTTCGAAGTCGCGGACACGGGTATCGGCATCACTCCGGAAAGGATCTCCAGCCTGTTCCATGCCTTCGAACAAGCCGACACCTCGACCACGCGCAAATACGGCGGCACCGGACTCGGGCTGGTCATCACGCGGCGGCTGGCGCAACTGATGGGGGGAGAAGTCGGCGCCGACAGCACGCCGGGTGAGGGCAGCACCTTCTGGTTTACCGCTCGGCTGCAGCGCGGCCACGGCGTCATGTCGCCCGACCAGGAGGAGGCCGGCCCCGACGACGCAGTCGAATCCTGGCTGCGTCGCCGCCATGGCGGCGCGCGGCTGCTGCTGGCCGAAGACAATGCTGTCAACCGCGAAGTGGCCCTGGAACTGATCCACGCCGCAGGACTCAACGCCGACACGGCGGAAAACGGTCGCGAGGCCGTGAGCATGGCCGGCGCCACGGCGTATGACCTGATCCTGATGGACGTGCAGATGCCGCAACTGAACGGGCTCGACGCCACCCGTGCGATTCGCGCCCTGCCCGGCCGCGCCGCCACGCCGATTCTGGCGATGACCGCCAATGCCTTCGAAGAAGACCGCACGGCCTGCAAGGAGGCGGGCATGAACGACTTCGTCGCCAAACCGGTGAACCCGGCGAAGTTCTATGCCAGCTTGCTGAAGTGGTTGCCGGAAACGACGCCGGAAAAACCGGAAGCCCCATCCGCCCCACTTGCCGCAGCCGCCGACGATGGAGACCTGCGACAGCGCCTGACCGGCATTCCCGGCCTCGACCTCGATTACGGCCTGGCGGTGATGCGCGGCAACCTGGCGAAGTACATGAAGCTGCTGGACTTGTTTGCCGACGGCTACCACCAGCATGCGGACCGTATCTCGGAAATGCTGGCGGTCGGCGACCTGGCGGCAATCGAACCGATCGCGCATTCCCTGCGCGGCTCGGCCGGCATGCTGGGGGCGCAGAAGGTCGCGGCCACCGCAGGCGAAATCCTGTCGGCGCTGCGCAACATGGCAGAGGTCGCAGAAATCCGCCGGCTCTGCGCCATCCTTGCCGCCGAACTGTCCAGCCTGGTCGCCGGCATCCGACAGGCCGCCGGAGGTCTCGGCGAAGCGACCACCGAGACGCAGGTCGACACCGCGCGCCTGGGTGACGTGCTGAGGCGCCTGGAAAATCTCCTGGAACAGGGCGACATTGCCGCGGGCTACCTAGCCAAGGACCAAGCCGGGCTTCTGCGCGCCGCCTTCGGCGAAGCCGCCAGGCCCTTGCTGGCACGGATCGAGGCCTTCGATTTCGAAGGTGCCGCAGCGGAACTGCGCGGGCTCCGCGCTACGCCGACAGCGACCGGCTAGGCCGCGACGCGCTTCTCAGACGCGGAAGCGCGCGACCGAGCGTTCCAGTTCGCCCGCCAGCGTGTGCAAGTGTCCGGCCGCGGCCGCAGTCTGGCGTGCCGAGGCGCTGTTTTCTTCCGACATGCTGGCGATGCGCTCGACGCCACGGGCGATCTCCTGCGCCGCGGCAGCCTGCTCATCGAGCGCACTGCCGATGTCGCCGACGGCGGTAACCACCCGCTCGGCCCCGGCCTGGATACCGGTGATCGAATCGCCGGCCTGATGGGCCAGCTTGACGCCATCACCGACGCGCGCCACACCGCTTTCGATTTCCTGCGCAGCGCGCCGGGCGCCGGCCTGGACCTTGTTGATGACGCTGCCGATGGTGTGCGTGGACTCGGAAGTGCGCTCGGCGAGCTTTCTGACTTCGTCGGCAACGACCGCGAAACCGCGCCCCTGCTCGCCGGCACGCGCGGCCTCGATGGCGGCGTTGAGCGCCAGCAGGTTGGTCTGATCGGCAACCTCGCGAATCACGTTCACCACGGCGGAAATCTCGTTCGAATAGTTTTCGAGTTCGCGAATGGTGCCGGCGGCAACATTGACCGCTGCGGCGACCTCGCGCATTTCCTCGGCGCTGGAGTGCACCACCTGGCCGCCTGCGCGCGATTCATCGCCGGCGCTGGTGGCGATGCTGCGCGCGTCGCGCGCGTGGTCGCGCACCTGGTCGATCGAGACCGACATCTCTTCGACCGAAGCGGCCATGCCCGATGCAGCCGAACTCTGCGCCGCCGAGGCGTTGGCCGACTGTTGCGCCGCTGCCGCCATGTCTTGCGCGGCACGTCCGAGTTCCTGGGCACTTCGCTGCGAAGCGCTGACCATGCTGCGCAGACCGTCCTGCATGCGGGCAAAGGCGGCCAGCAATCGTCCAGCTTCATCGCGGCCGCCCTGCGGCACCGCGTGCGTCAGGTCGCCGCTGGCGATGGCTTCGGCAATATCGACCGAGGTATTGATGGGCGTGGTAATGGCGCGGGTCAGAACCCAGGCAAAGGCGCCGCTGCCAGCCAGGCCGCCGACGACAATCAGCACGAACAACAGGGTGCCGACATCATGGGTGGCGAGTTCGGCTTCATAGATCTCGCGCGCCGCCTGCCCCTGATAGGCCGACAAGTTGCCAAGGGCCTCGATGGCGGCCACCGAATGCTGTTTGCGCGCGGCGAGCAGTTCCTTGACCAGTTCCGGCGAATAGTCGCCGTCCTTGAGGCGCGTCATCAGGCTGGCGGCCTGCTCGACCCATATCTTGCGCTTGGCGCCAAAATCGGCGGCCAGTTGTTTTTCCCTTTCGCTCATGCGGGTCGCCATGTACTTGTCCCACAAGGCGTTGATCTCGGCGCGACGCTTGCCGAAGTTTTCCAGGTGGATATCCACCGGGTGATCGTGGGCGGCGGCGAGCGGACCTTTGGGATCATGCTGGATAACCAGCAGCAACTCGGTGGTGTTGTCGCCGAGCAATTCGCCTATCTTCGCCAAATCGCGCAGCGGCGTGACACGATCCTCGAACACGGTCTTGAGCGAGGCAACGGCATGGCTTTCATTGCGCCAGCCGATGCCGGCGACGGTCAACAGCAGCAGACTGCTGACCACCATGAGAATGAAAATGCGCTTGCCGATGGAAATATTGTGCATTGCGACCCCCCGATGAAATTATTGCTGCGCAAGTCACATCCCTCAAATCTTGAATTCGAGTGAGCGCAATTTTTTTATTTTACTGTTCAATGGAATCGGACTTATGCGCCGAATACCCGGGTTTTCCAGGGATAAATTCCACCGCCATCCGCACCAGTTCGGCAAGCGATCCTGCCCGCAGTTTCTGCATGATCAGGTGTCGATAGGTTTCGGCAGTGCGCTGGCTGATGTTGAGCTCCTGGGCGATCGTTTTCGTCAGCTTGCCCTCGAACACCCCTGCCAGCACCTCGCGCTCGCGCGGCGTCAGCAACGCCATGCGCTCGCCGATTTCGCGGCTCCGGGCCTGGATTTCGGCACGTTCCTTGTCGATGCGCAAACCTTGCTGGATGCGATCCAGCACCTGTTGCGTGGAGAACGGCTTCTGGAAGAAATCCAGCGCGCCGCCGCGCATGGCGCGGACCACGGACGGCACTTCCGGATAGCTGGAAATGAAGATGATCGGCATGTCGATCTGGCGCTGCCGAAGCTCGTCCTGCAATTCCAGTCCGCTCATGCCCGGCATGCGCACATCGGTCACGATGCAGCCGGCCAGGATCGACAGATCCTGCTGCAGAAAACTGGCTGCGCTGTTGAACACGGCATAGGGCAATTCCACCGATTCGACCAGATCGGCGAGAAGGAAGGTGATCACCGGATCATCGTCGATCAGATAGACCCGGGGCAGAATCGGCTCGCCTGGCTTGCTGTGCATCACGATGCCAATCAGTTATCGCATTGATGAAGACGGGAGTTCTTGCCCATGAACAGTCGATACCCCTTGCCCCTACGTAGGTTCCGCAGTTTGTCGCGTAATCCACGGATACACAAGATATATTCTGTTTGCGACTATTGAAACGACGGCCGGCATTTTAGCGTCGTTTGACAAAACCCGGTTTCGCGGTCACCGTTGCCGACGACCCATACCGTCCTCCAATCCTCATGGCAGCCTACGACAACCCCGACATCAGCGACGCGGAATTCGCCCAGTTCCAGAAACTGATCTACAAGATCGCCGGGATCAGCCTGGCGGACACGAAGAAGGTGTTGCTGGCGGGCCGTCTCGGGCGGCGCCTGAAGCATTTCAACCTGTCGAGCTTCGGCGAATACTACCGGCTGGTTGCCGGCGGCAGCGAGGCCAACGAGTTGCAGACCATGGTCGACCTGCTCACCACCAACGAGACCTATTTCTTCCGCGAAGAAGCGCACTTCGAATTCCTGGCGAAGAGCATCATCGCCCAACACCCGGCCGGCAGCCCCTTCAATGTCTGGAGCGCGGCCTCATCCACCGGCGAGGAAATCTATACCATCTCATTCGTGCTGGCCGACACCCTTGGCCTCGACGCATCGTGGAGCGTCACCGGCTCGGACATTTCCACCACCGTCCTCGCCACCGCCGAACGCGGCCTGTACTGGCTGGACCGCACGCGCGGCCTGCCCGATTCCTACCTGCGCAAGTATTGCCTGAAAGGCGTGCGCAGCCAGGAGGGCAGTTTCATGATCGCCCCCGAGATCAAGCGCCACACCCGCTTCATGCAAGTGAACCTGAACCGGACCCTGCCCGCGCTGGGCAAGTTCCACGTCATTTTCCTGCGCAATGTGATGATCTATTTCGATGCGGACACCAAGCGCCAGGTGGTCGCCCGCCTCGTCGAGCAACTGCATCCCGGCGGCTATTTCATCGTCGGCCATTCGGAAAGCCTCAACGGCCTGACCGACGTGCTGCAAACCGTCAAGCCCACCGTCTATCGCTTGCCGCTTTAAGCCATGACAGAAAAAATCAAGGTCATGATCGTGGACGACTCGGCCGTCGTGCGCCAGGTCAATCGCGAAACCCTGGAGCGCGAACCCGATATCGAGGTCATCGGCGCCGCCGCCGATCCGCTGTATGCGCTGGACAAGATGAAGCTGCAGTGGCCGGACGTGCTGGTGATCGACATCGAAATGCCGCGTATGGACGGCCTCACCTTCCTCAAGAAGATCATGGCCGAACATCCGACGCCGACCATCGTCTGTTCCTCGCTGGCCGAGAAGGGTGCGGCGGCGACCATGGATGCCCTGGCGGCGGGCGCCCTGGCAATCATCACCAAACCCAAGCTGGGGGTAAAGCAGTTCCTCCAGGACGCCGGCAACGACCTGGTGTCGGCGGTGCGCGCCGCCGCCCGCGCCAACATGCGCCGCGTCCTGCCCGGCGCAGCGCGACCGCTGGCGCCGCCGCCCAAACTCACTGCCGACGCCATGCTCGCCGCGCAGGCGGCCAGCACCCGCGCCATGGCCGACACCACCGACCGGGTGGTCGCCATCGGCACCTCCACCGGCGGCACACAGGCACTGGAAGCCGTGCTGACCAGGCTGCCCAACGTCGGCAGCGGCATCGTCATCGTCCAGCACATGCCGGAGAAATTCACCGCAATGTTCGCCGAGCGCCTCAACGGCCTGTGCAAGCTGGAGGTGCGCGAGGCGCAGAACGGCGATCGCGTGCTGCCTGGCCGCGCCCTGATCGCGCCTGGCGGCAAGCACATGATGCTGAGGCGCAGCGGCGCCCAGTACTATGTCGAAGTCGCCGATGGTCCGCTGGTGAATCGGCACAAGCCCTCGGTCGATGTCCTGTTCCGTTCCGTGGCGCAGATCGCCGGACGCAACGCCTTGGGCGTGATCATGACCGGCATGGGCGACGACGGCGCGCGCGGCCTGAAGGAAATGCACGACGCCGGGGCCCAAACCGTGGCCGAGGATGAATCGACCTGCGTGGTGTTCGGCATGCCCAAAGAAGCGATCCGGCTCGGCGGGGTGGACCGCGTGGTCCCGCTCGACGCCATTCCGGCCGAGATCATCGCCTACGGTTGAGCGCCGGAAGCCTGCGGAAACAACCAGACCATGCTGCCGACCGACCACGACCCCAAGGAGCTCGAACGCCGCGCCCGCAATATCAATCCGGGCGGCTGGGCAGTCGAAAGCGAACGCCCGATCACCACGCTGCTGGGCTCCTGCGTCGCGGTCTGCCTGTATGACCCGAAGCTGCGCCTGGCCGGCATGAACCATTTCCTGCTGCCGAGCCGCACGGCCTCCTCCGGCGATGACGCCGACGTCATCCTGGCCGGAGACTACTCGATGGAAGTGCTGCTCAATACCATGCTCAACAGGGGCGCTGCCAAGCAACGACTGGTGGCCAAGGCCTTCGGCGGCGGCACCATCGTGACCTCGATCCTGATGGCCATCGGCCAGCGCAATGCCGAGTTCGCCCGCGAGTGGCTGGAGCGCGAGGGCATTCCGCTGCTGGCGCAGGATTTCGGCGGCGCCTGGTCGCGCAAGGTGATCTTCACGCCCGACGGCGGCGACGCCTTTTGCCGCCGGCTGCCGATCAACCAGCCCGCCATGCAGGAGGTGGTCGCCGCCGAGCGCGACTACGAACAATCGCTGCTGCGCCCATCGCGGCCAGCCGGCGAGAAGAAGATCGAGCTGTTTTGAAGTCCGCCACGAACAGCGGCCGGCGCCGACGCTTGATCCCTGGCTCCTACCACATTTTCGAATGCATAATGGCATAACTCCGCTGGACGAAGCGAAAGGTGGGCGCCACCAATCGGTTGCGTTGAGCGGCCAGTTCCTCCTCTCATGAGCCCCGCGCCATCGTAGGTGAAAACATGAACAGAACGTTGTTGCTGGTGGACGACGAGGCGTCAATCCTCCATGCCCTGGTCCGTCTCTTCCACAGCGAAGGCTACAATCTACTGACTGCCAACAGCGGTGAAGAAGCCCTGCGGCTGCTCGCCAATAACGAAGTGCAGGTCGTTCTCTCGGACCAGCGCATGCCGCAGATGACGGGAGTCGAACTGCTGGCCAAGGTCAAGGACCTCTACCCGGACAGCGTGCGCATGGTGTTGAGCGGCTATGCGGAAATCACGGCCGTTACCGACGCAGTGAACAAAGGCAACATCTACAAGTTCCTGTTCAAGCCCTGGGACAATGACCTGCTCAGAGCCAACGTGCGGGAAGCCTTCGACCGTTTCGACCTGACCCAACAGGGCGCACAATTTTCCAAGATTTACGAGAACACCGTGGAAGGCATCATCATCGCCGACCATGGCACCTTGATACGGGCGGTGAACCCCGCCTTCTCCATCATCACCGGTTATGCCCCCGAGGAAGTCATCGGCAAGACGCCGGCGCTGCTCAAGTCGGGAAACCACGACAAGGCGTTCTACCAGGAGATGTGGTCCGCCCTGGAACAGCACGGCAAGTGGACCGGCGAAATCTGGAACAAACGCAAAAGCGGCGAAATCTATCCGGAATGGCTCAACATTACCGTCATCCGCGATTCCCAGGGCAGTGTCTCTCAATATGTGGCCCTGTTCAGCGACATCACCGAGCACAAGCGCAACGAGGAACGGCTACGCTACCAAGCCTACCACGACGGACTGACGGACCTGCCCAACCGGCTGATGTTCGGCGAGAACCTGGAACTGACCATCGCCCAAGCCGAACGCACCGGACAACAGGCCGCCATTCTGTTGATGGACCTGGATCACTTCAAGTTTGTTAACGACACGCTTGGCCACGATCACGGCGACAAGCTGCTGCTCGCCGTGGCAGAACGCCTCAAGGCTACGCTGCGCAAAGGCGACACGCTGGCGCGCATGGGCGGCGACGAGTTCACCTTGCTGCTGCCGCAGATCAAGGATACCGACGAGATCGCCGCCGTCATCAAGAAGATCGTCACCAACCTGACCACCCCTTTCCGGGTCGGAGACGACGAACTGACGGTGACCGCCAGCATCGGCATCAGTTCCTACCCGCAGGACGGCACAACGCCGGAGGAATTACTGAAGAACGCCGATAGCGCCCTGTACCAGGCCAAGGAGGCCGGGCGCAACACCTACATCTTCTTCACCGCCGCCATGACCGCGCGGGCCAAGGAGCGCATCGTCGTCGAGAACGAATTGCGCCACGCCCTGAGCAGCGGAGAAATTGAAGTGTTCTACCAGCCCAAGATGCGCATCAGGGACCAGCGCATCACGGGCATGGAGGCACTGGTGCGCTGGAACCACCCCAGCCGCGGCCTGGTGGGTCCCAAGGACTTCATTGCCATCGCGGAAGAAACCGGCCAGATCATTCCCCTGGGCAAGCTGGTGCTGGAAGAAGCCTGCCGCCAGACCGTCGAGTGGCACAGACAAGGCTGGGACAAGCTGCGCGTGGCGGTAAACCTTTCTGCCTACCAGTTCCGGGACGAAGGTCTATTCGACGCCATCACCCACATCCTCGAACAGACCGGCATCGACCCGCACCTGCTGGAAATCGAGCTGACCGAGAGCGTGGTCATGCACGATGCAGAAGCCAGCATCGAGTTGCTGCTCATGCTCAAGCGGATGGGCATCGGCCTTGCCATCGACGATTTCGGCACCGGCTATTCCTCCTTGAGCTACCTGAAACGGTTGCCCTTCGACACCCTCAAAGTGGACCAGTCCTTCGTCCGCGACGTGACCACGGATCACCATAGCGCCGAACTGGTCCGGACCATCATCGGCATGGCCCACGGTTTCAAGCTCGAAGTCATCGCCGAAGGGGTGGAAACTCAGGAGCAACTGGATTTCCTCCGCAAGCATGACTGCGATGTGATCCAGGGCTACTTGCTGGCCAAGCCCCTGACAGCACGGGAATTCAAGTTGCTGCTTGGGGCGCGTCCAGAACCATAGGGCAGACCGGTCGATACATGACAAAAGGGGTTGATATGCTCAAGACCGTGAAAGTGCCCCAGCAGTTCGAACCCGTATTCCTGAAGGCCCAGGACTACGTGGCCAGGTTCTTCCGCGAAAGGAAGGAGGATCCGACCCAAGGGACGATAGAGATCGCAGGCGAGCGCTACATCCTGGTGCGGGCGGCCTCGATGTCGGTCGACTTTTTCGAGATCATTGCGGGCCTCTACGAGAAGGAGGGCACGGAGGAGGCCAACAACGTCGCGCGGCAGCTTCTTTTCGACATCGCCCACGCAATCGGTAAGCAAGATGCGAGGAACTTCCACAAGAAGATGAATCTGCACGACCCGATCGAGAAGCTGTCCGCGGGGCCGATCCACTTCGCCCATGCCGGCTGGGCGTTCGTGGACATCTTCCCGGAGTCGTCACCTTCGCCGGACGAGAGCTATTACCTGATCTACGACCACCCCTATTCGTTCGAGTCGGCGGCCTGGCTCGCCGCCGGCAGGAAACCCGAGTTCCCGGTATGCATCATGAATGCCGGCTACTCTTCGGGCTGGTGCGAGGAAAGCTTCGGCCTGGGGCTGGTTGCCTCCGAAATTATGTGCCGGGCAAAGGGCGACGCGGCCTGCCGCTTCATCATGGCGCCACCCGCTCGCATCGAGGCGCATATCGCAGCCTACCTGCGAAAGGAGCCGGAACTGGCCAAGGCAGTCACACGATACGAGGTGCCGGGCTTCTTCAAGCGCAAGGAAATCGAAGCGGCATTGCACGAATCGGAGAAACGGTTCCGAGCCATTTTCGACAACGCTACGGACGGCATTCTGCTTGTCGACATAGCGGACAAGAAACTGCTACTCGGCAACGCCACGATCTGCCGAATGTTGGGGTACGCTCCGGAAGAAATCGGTAACCTTTGCGTCATGGATATCCACCCCGAAAAAGAATTGCCATACGTCGTAAGCGAGTTCGAACGGCACGCGCGGGGCAACAAAGCCGCGGCGGAAAACATTCCGGTCCAGCGCAAAGACGGTAGTGTCTTTTATGCCGACATCACGGCGGCGCATCTCGATATCGGCGGCAAGACCTACCAGGCGGGCTTCTTCAGGGACATCACCGACAGGAAGAACACTGGAATTGCCTTGCGCGAGAGCGAGGAACGCTTCCGCCAGGCGTTTCAACATTCGGCCATCGGCATGGCGCTGGTGGGTCTCGATGGGCGCTGGCTCAAGGTTAATGACGCCCTGTGCCAGATCGTCGGTTTCTCAGAACCGGAATTGCTGTCGATGACGTTCCAGGACATCACCCACCCCGACGACCTTCAAACCGATCTCGATTTCGTGCGCCGGCTCATCAACGGAGAAATCGGCTCGTACCGCATGGAAAAACGCTACCTGCACCAGGATGGCCATATCGTGTGGATATTGCTGAGCGTCTCGCTGGTGCGAGACAGCCAGGGCAGCCCGGTCCATTTCGTTTCCAAAATCGAAGACATCAACGCGCGCAAGCTCGCCGCACAGGTACTTGCGGATTCCGAACTCAAGTTCCGCACCATACTCGATGCCGCTGTCGACGGCATCCTGGTGGCGGATGCGCGAACCCACTCGTTCGTGACCGCGAATCGGGGAATCTGCGACATGCTCGGCTACTCACGGGAGGAGCTTTATGCACTTGGCGTGGAAGACATCCACCCGACCGACTCGCTTCCCGACGTGCAAAGGCAGTTCGAGCGCCAGGCGAAAGGCGAACTGCGCGTGGCCCATGACCTGCCGGTGAAACGCAAGGATGGAACGGTAATTCTTGCGGATGTCAGTTCTTCACCCATGGTCCTGGCAGGGCAGCCGTATTTGGTCGGCGTTTTTCATGACGTTACCGAACGCAAGCGGGTGGAACAAGAGATAAGGACATACGCCGACGAACTAACCCGCACCAACAGCGAGCTGCAGGCCCTCAATGCCAAACTGGAACAGGCGCAGAACCAGTTGCTGCAATCGGAGAAAATGGCTTCCATTGGCATGCTGGCCGCGGGAGTCGCGCACGAAATCAACAACCCGGTCGGTTTCATCAAGTCGAACATGCAGTCCCTCGAAAAATATGTCGATGACCTGATGCGCGTGGTGAATGCCTACGAAAAAGTGGAAAGCCTGCTGCCGGAGCACCAGGATTCGTTTTCGGAGCTGCATCGGATGGAAAAAGAGATCGAGTTCGACTACGAGAAGAAGGATGTATTGGTGCTGCTGTCGGAGTCGCGCCAAGGCCTGGAGCGGGTAACGAAGATCGTCCAGGATTTGAAGGACTTCTCGCATGTGGAGTCGCAGAGCAATTGGATCATGGACAACATCCACAAGGGGCTCGACAGTACGCTCAACGTCGTCTGGAACGAACTGAAATATACATGCGAAGTAAAAAAGGAATACGGCGAACTGCCGCCGGTCGAGTGCGTCTTGTCGCAACTCAATCAGGTCTTCATGAACCTGCTGGTGAACGCGGCCCAGGCAATAGAAACCAAGGGGACCATCACGATCCGGACCGGCACCGAAGGCGACATGGTGTGGATCGAGATCGCCGATACCGGCAAAGGCATTGCGCCGGAAAACATCGGCCATGTCTTCGATCCATTCTTCACCACCAAACCCGTTGGCAAGGGCACCGGCCTGGGACTCTCGGTTTCGTACAGCATCGTCCAGAAGCATCAAGGCAGAATCGCTGTCGAGAGCGAGGTCGGCAAAGGAACGACCTTCCGCGTCTGGCTGCCGATCAGGCAAACGCCAGATGACGACTAGTAGGCCGGCGGACTGCCCCGTGGCGACATGCTTCGTTCCTCTTTGCACGACAGGCCGCAGCAGAAAGGAGCACAAATGGATGTGCCCGCGATACTGGCCCACGTCGCCGCGGCGGCGACCGGGGACGAACTGATCTTCCCGACCACCACCGAGATGGCGCTCAAGGTGCAGCGCGTGCTCGACGACCAGGAGTGTTCCGTCGACCAGTTGGCCAAACTGGTGCACGCCGATCCCCTGCTCGCGGCGCGCGTCGTGGCCGTTGCCAATTCGGTGATCTACAACCGCTCCGACCGGGCCATTGCCGATGTCAAGAATGCCGTGGCGCGCATCGGCTTCAACACCCTGCGCGTGCTGGCTGCCGCCGTGGTGGTGCGGCAGATGGAAGGCATGGCGCGCACCCCCGCGCACCGCGGCCTGGCCGTGCGCTTGTGGGAACACACGGCCCACGTGGCGGCGCTCTGCCAGGTCATCGCCCGCCGCGTGACCCGGGTCGACCCGGACACCGCGTTCTTCGCCGGCATCATCCATGAAGTGGGCGGCTTCTACCTGATTTCACGCGCCGCGGAATTTCCCGGGCTGCTCGACGGCGAGCATGGCAGCCTGGTCGCATGGGACCAAGGCGGTGCGGCGGAAGTGGGCCGTGCCGTGCTCCGGCGCCTGGGCGCCCCGGCCGCCGTGCTGGAGGCGATCGAGGGCCTATGGACCGGCTATCTGGCGATGCCTCCGCACAGCCTCGCCGACACCTTGCTGCTGGCCGACGAACTGGCACCGATGGAATCCCCGCTCTCGCAACTTGCCGGCACCGGACGGGAAGGCATGGAAGCCCGCATCGAAGTCGCGCTCGGCGAGCAAACCCTGAGCGGCATCCTTGCCGAATCGGCGGTGGAAGTCGCATCGCTGATCGACGCCCTGCGCGCCTGAGCAAGCGACGACCGCTCGCATGTCGACGATCAAGAATGCCGGGGCGGCGAGCCGCGCCCAGCAGCCTTGGCCACTCGCGCTCCGTCCGTCGACCTGACGGGACAGGCAATGCGCTTAAGGGCTGCTTAAGCGGCCGGCGCAATAATCTCCACCGGCACTCAACCGCGCGACGCCAGTCCTTGCTCCCGGTCGCCAGCTAACCGATCCAGCGCCACGTAACAAGGCCCTGCCATGATGAATCCATTCCAGAAACGCACCGCCATACGCATCGCCGCCGTCAGCGCCCTGCTGGCCTCGATCGCCAGCCCGGTGTCATGGCTCGTGGCGCGCGAGGGGGAAGAGGAAGTGGTGGTTTCCCTGGCTATCGAAGAGTCGGCGCGGCTGTTACGCCACCACGACGCGGTGAACCTGTCGGCCGCCGACGCAGCCGGACACGCCGCCAGCGCCGCCCGGACCATTGCCGGCGGCTTGTTCGACATTGCCGAAATCTACGACGGCAAGGGCCGCAAGCTCGCCGAAGCCATGACCGACGAAGGCGCAACCGTCGAATCCTCCCTGCCCAGGCATGGCGTACCGGACTACAGTGCCGCCTCCTACGAAAGCCTGGAGCTTCCCGGCAGCCGCTGGATATTGAGGGTTTTCGTCCCCTTGCGCAGCTCGGCAGGCGATACGCAAGGCCCGATCACGGGCTATTTCGAGGGGGTGCGCGTGGTGCCGAAATGGCAGCAGGAGCACATCTACGCCAGCTCCATGACCGTTGCATTGATGGTCTGCCTCGCCTCCCTGTTGTGCGGCGCCGCGCTCTATCCGGTGGTGGTACATCTGTCCGCCGACAACGAGCGCAAGGCGCGCGAAGTGCTCGATTCGCATATTTCGATGATGGAGGCCCTGGGCCGCGCCATTGCCAAGCGCGATTCCGACACCGGTGCCCACAACTTCCGGGTGGCCTGGATCGCCGCACGCATCGCCGAAGCGATGGGTCTGCGCGGCAGCGACATGCAGGCCCTGATTGCGGGCAGCTTTCTGCACGATGTCGGCAAGATCGGGATTCCCGACGCGATCCTGCTCAAGCCGGGCAAGCTGGACCAGGCCGAGTTGGACACCATACGCACCCATGTCGCCCAGGGCGAGGAGATCGTCACCGGCATGGGTTGGCTCGACGGTGCCAATGCGGTGGTCGCCGCCCATCACGAAAAATGGGACGGCAGCGGTTATCCGCGCCGGCTGCGGGGCGCGGCGATACCGCTTGCCGCGCGCATCTTTGCCGTGGCCGACGTGTTCGACGCGCTGTGCTCGAAGCGCCCGTACAAGGAAGCCATGAACTTCGACATGGTGATGGCGATCCTGGAAAAGGATGCCGGCAGTCATTTCGATCCGTCGGTAATGGCGGTGTTTCGCGCGATGGCGCCGGAAATATTCCATCGGCTGGCCGACAGCACCGAAAGCGACGCCCGGCAACTGCTGGAAGAGCGCGTGCGGAAACACTTCGAAAGATAGCAGGGCGCGCCAATCCGTACCATGCGTGCGGCATCGGAATCGAAGGCGGGCACAGGTTTCGATGGGCACAAAATTCGGGACTACAATCGCCCGATGCTCATCCCGGACGCCCTCAGCAAAGCCAGCCCCGAGCCCGCCTGGCGAACACGCTCCACGCTGTTCGAATCCGCTGTGGCCGACGACGCCGTGTCGCCGGCGCCGACTCCCTAGCTCAGCCGCGATGCTGCACGCCGACGTCTCCGCCCTGCTGCTCGCGATGGCCGCGCTCAGCCTCGCGCTCGGCCTTGCCTTCGGCGTCGTCTCGCGCGGCAGCGACATGCACCCGCTGCGGCTGTGGGCCGGCGCCATGTTGCTGCATGGACTGGCCTACGCCTTGCTGATCCAGCGCGGCACGATTCCCGACTGGATCGGGATCGTGCTGGCCAATCTCCTGTTGAGCCTGTCCTACGCGCTGGTGCTGCTGGCGCTGGTCCGCTTCAAGAATGCGCGCTTGTCTGCCTGGCTGATCTGGGGGCCCTTGCCGGTGGCGCTGGCAGTCTTCTCCTGGCTGATCGGCGACGCGCCGACGCGTCTTCTGTCCGCCAGTGTGATCTACGGCACGCAACACCTTTTCATTCTTTACCTGCTGCTGCAGCGGGGATCGCGCGACCCTGACCGCGGCCCGGGGCAGAACCTGCTGCTGAGCGCCGAAATACTGGTTACGCTGATCTTTGCCGCGCGCATCCTGGACAGCCTCTTCGGCGCGGCGCCGGCGCAATCCCTGCTGACCATGTCGCCGGTGCAGACCCTGACTTACCTGGTCGGTTTCGCCTGCCTGCTGTTTGCCTCGCTGGGCTTCGTCTTCATGGTCAAGGAACGCGCCGACCGCACGATCGAAGCCGGCAAGCGCATGCTGACGGCGATCTTCGACAGCGTCGACCAGAGCATCGCCATGTTCCGTAGCGACGGCACCCTGCTGCGCATCAACCGCGTCGGCGCCGAACGCTTCCATACCACTCCCGACAAAATGATCGGGGGTCGCATGGCCGACGGCATGGCGCCGGAGATCGCCGGGCCGCGACTGGCCGCAGTCGCCCGGGTAGCCGCCGGCGGCCAGCCCGAATGCCTGGTCGATCAGCGCGCCGGGCGCACCTTTCGCCTCAGCTTCTACCCGGTGGCCGGCGAGCCCGACCTGGTGGTGGTCTATGGCGCCGACGTGACCGAGGCGATTGCCACCGAAACCGCGCTGCGCCGCAGCGAGGAACATTTCCGCGCCTTCTTCGAACGCTCCATGGTCGGCATGGCCACCACCAGCCCGGCCAAGGGCTGGATCGAAGTCAATCAGGCTCTGTGCGGGATCCTCGGCTATCCGCGCGACGAACTGCTGCAAACCAGCTGGGATGCGCTCACCCATCCCGACGACCTGGCGGCCGACGTCGCCCAGTTCGACCGCGTGATGGCGGGCGAGATCGACGAATACGCCATTGACAAGCGCTTCATACGCAAGGACGGCAGCGTCGTGTATGCCTACATCGCCGCTCGCTGCCTGCGCCTGGCCGACGGCAGCATCGACTACTTCGTCGCCCTGATCGAGGACATCAGCGAGCGCAAGGCGCGCGAGGCCGAACTGGCGCAGCAGCTGGCCGAAATGACGGCCCTCAACCGCAAACTGGAAGAGGCGCAGAACCAGTTGCTGCAGTCCGAAAAAATGGCCGCCATCGGCCAGCTCGCCGCCGGCGTCGCCCACGAACTGAACAACCCGATCGGCTTCGTGTATTCCAATCTGGGCACGCTGGATGTTTACCTCAAGGATATCTTCGAGATCGCCGCCGCCTGCGAAAGCGCCGCTGCGAAGGCCGGCAACCCCGCCGACTTCGCCCAGATCAATGCGCTGAAAGCGGAAAAGGATTTCGACTACCTGAAGTCCGACATTTTCCAGTTGATGAACGAATCGCGGGACGGACTCGCGCGCGTCAGGAAGATCGTGCAGGATCTCCGCGACTTCTCCCATGTCGGCGAAACCCAGTGGCAGTGGGCCGACATCCACCAGTGCCTCGACTCGACGCTCAACATCGTCTGGAACGAACTCAAGTACAAGTGCACGGTGACCAAGCACTACGACACGACACTGCCGCAGATCCGCTGCCTGCCTTCGCAGCTCAACCAGGTATTCATGAACCTGCTGCTGAACGCGGTGCAAGCCATCCCGGACAAGGGTGAAATCGTCGTCAGTACCGAGCGCGTGGATGCCGCCACGATCCGGATTTGCATAAGCGACAACGGTGCGGGAATCCCTCGGGAAAATCTCAAGCGCATCTTCGAACCTTTCTTCACCACCAAACCGGTCGGCAAGGGAACCGGACTGGGCCTGTCGATCGCCTGGGGCATTATCGGCAAACACCATGGCACAATCGATGTCGCCAGCACCGTCGGTGCCGGCACCACCTTCACCATTACCCTGCCGGTGCAGCCACCGGAGGAGGCCTTGTCATGAACCTGAATGTCGGCGCTACCCCAGACCCCAAGCCCGGCGCCGGCGACGACGCGACACCGGTGGCTGAGGCGACGGCGCCGGCGCGACTGCTGTTCGTCGATGACGAACCTTCCATCCTCAACGCCCTGAAACGGGCTTTCCGCGGCCAGGGTTACGCCATCCGCAGCGCCACCTCGGGCGCGGAAGGACTGGCCTTGCTCGCACAGGAGCCCGCGGACCTGGTGCTCTCCGACATGCGCATGCCCGAGATGGACGGCGCGCAGTTCCTGGAACAGGTGTTCACCCGCTGGCCGGATACCAAGCGCATCCTGCTGACCGGCTACGCCGATGCCGGCGCCACGGTGGCCGCCATCAATCGCGGCAAGATCTGGCGCTACATCAGCAAGCCATGGGACGACGACGACCTGCTGCTCGCCGTGCAGCAGGCGCTGGCCCACCGCCAGCTGATGCGGGAAAACGCACGTCTGGTGGCGCTGACGCAGCGCCAGAACGAAGAACTGCGCCAGCTCAACGCCGGGCTGGAGCAGACGGTCGCCAAACGCACCGAACAACTGCAGCAGGCGCTGAAATCGCTGAAGCAGGGCTTCGTCAATACCGTGCATGTGTTTTCCAGCATCATGGAACTGCACGGCGGCGAGCTGGCCGGCCACTCGCGGCGAGTCGCGGAGCTGACGCGACGGCTGGCCCGCCGCATGCAGATGAGCGAGGCAGAGGTGCAGGAATGCTTCCTCGCCGCGTTGTTGCACGACATCGGCAAGCTCGGCATGGCCGCGGACACCATTGCGCGCCCGTTCAACAGCCTGGGCCCCGCGGCCCGCGCCGAAATCATGAAACATCCGGCCAAGGGCGAATTGCTGCTGATGCCGATCGAACAATTGCACGGCGCATCGACCCTGATTCGCCACCACCACGAACTGTTCGACGGCCGCGGCTATCCGGACGGCAAGTCCGGCATGGGGATACCGCTGGGCGCGCGCGTGCTCACGGTGACCAACGACTACGACGCGCTGCAAAACGGGACGCTGGTGGCGCGCGCCCTCAATGCCGCCGACGCCCTGCGCTTCCTGGTCGACAATCGCGGCAAGCGCTACGATCCGAGCATCGTCGACCAGTTTTCGCAACTGCTGGCCGAGTCGCGGCCGGAAGACTTCCCCGAACTGCCGCGGCGGCCGGAATCGCTGCAGCCCGGCATGCAGCTCACCCGCGACTTGCTGCATCAGGACGGCTATCTGCTGCTGGCCCGCGGCCACGTCCTCGACCAGGGCGAAATCGAGCAGTTGAAGCGGCTCGAAGCCGCCGAACAGAAACCGGTTACCGTATATGTTGCGCAATCGGTCTGAGCCGCCGCGAGGCACGCAAGCGCAATCATGACCGGCGACGAAGAGATGCACCCGCACGCCGGACGCGATGCGACACCCGACAACGGCCAGGTGCGGCCCGAGACCTTGCTGGCGCAGATCATCGACGGCAGCCCGGTGCCGACATTCGTCATCAACGAGCAGCACCGGATCACCCACTGGAACCGCGCCTGCCAGGAAATCACCGGCCGGCCGGCCGCCGACATGGTCGGCACCGCCAATCACTGGCGGATTTTTTACGAGGTCGAGCGGCCGACCATGGCCGACCTCATCGTCGACGGCGCGCCGCGCGACCAGCTCACGAACCTGTACCGCAACAAGCGCCTGACCCGCTCGCCGGTGGTCGCCGGCGCCTTCGAGGCCGAGGACTATTTTCCCTTCCTCGGCGACGGAGGCTGCTGGCTGTACTTCACCGCCGCGCCTTTGACCGATGCCAAGGGCCAGGTGATCGGCGCCATCGAGACGCTGCAGGACGTCAGCGAACGCCACCGCGCCGAGGATGCGCTGCTGCGCCACCAGACGGAACTGGAGCAACTGGTGACGAAACGCACCGGGGAACTGGCGCAGGCGCAAGAGCAACTGATGCAATCCGAGAAGCTGGCGTCGATCGGACAACTCGCGGCGGGGGTGGCGCACGAGATCAACAACCCGATCGGCTTCCTGCAATCGAACATGAAATCGCTGCAGGGCTACTTCGAACAATTGCTGCGCGTGATGGAACATTTCGAGCTGAACCCGGAACTGGCCGCGAGCGCGGATGAGGCCTGCACGCGCTGGTTGGAGGAGGTGGCGGCGCTCAAGGCCGAGGTCGATTTCGACTACTTGAAGACGGACATTCCCGTGTTGCTCGCAGAGTCGCTGGAGGGCATCGTCCGGGTGCGCCGGATCGTCCAGGACCTGCGCGATTTCTCGCGCATCGACAGCGGGCAGAATTGGGAGTGGGTCGATCTGCGCACAGGCCTGGATTCGACCCTGAATATCGTGAACAACGAGATCAAGTATCGCGCCGAGGTGGTCAAGGAATACGCCGACATACCGCAGGTGGAGTGCCTGCCGCCGCAACTCAACCAGGTCTTCATGAACCTGATGGTCAATGCGGCCCAGGCGATGCCGGAAGGCCGGCGCGGCACCATCACGCTGCGCTGCGGCAGCAATGGCCAAGAGGTGTGGGTGGAAGTGGCGGACAGCGGCGAGGGAATTCCCGAAGAGAACCTGCGGCGGATCTTCGACCCCTTCTTCACCACCAAGCCGGTCGGCAAGGGCACCGGACTGGGGCTCTCGCTGTCCTACGGCATCGTAAAGAAACATGGCGGACGCATAGAGGTCGACAGCACCGTGGGGGTCGGTACGCGCTTCCGCGTCATCGTGCCGATCCAGCGCAGCAGCGGCGGGTCCTGAACGTCGCTGCCTGCCGACCGTCGATTCGTCGAAAGGAATTGCAAGGCATGCAGGCTTTTGTCTGGAACGAGCGCTTCACGACCGGCATCGAACTGGTCGATACCCAGCATCACCGCCTGGTCGACATCGTCAATCGGGTCGGCGACATGCTGCTCGACCCGCAACTGTCCGACAAGACCTCGCTTGAGGACATCTTTCGGGAGTTGGCCGACTATGCCAATACCCATTTCCGCGACGAGGAGCGCCTGATGCAGGAAACCGGAATACCGGCGGCGCAATTCCAACATCACGTCAACAACCATCGCAATTTCGTCGCGCAACTGACGACCATGTGGCGCGCCCGCGGCCTGATGAGCGCGCCGGCCGACACCCTGCACGGTTTCCTCGTCGCCTGGCTTTCCTATCACATCCTCGGCGAGGACCAGGCCATGGCACGCGAGATCCGGCGCGTCAATGGCGCCGCCCCCAGCGTGGCGCCACTGACCGCGGAGCCGCAGGCGGAGGAGCGCTCGACGGACGCCCTGCTGGATGCGCTGCACAATCTCTATGGCGTGTTATCACACATAAACGGCGACCTGATGCGCGCCAACAGCTCGCTCGAAGCGGAAGTGGCGGCGCGCACCCGCGAATTGACCGCGGCCAACCACAAGTTGCAGGCGGAGCAGCGCGAACTCGCGGCGTCGCTGCAGAGGGTGAGCGAAACGCAGAACCAGTTGCTGCAATCGGAAAAGATGGCCGCCATTGGCCAGCTCGCCGCCGGCGTGGCGCACGAAATCAACAATCCGGTCGGCTTCGTCAGCTCCAACCTCGGCACGCTCGGGCATTACGTCGAGGACCTGCTGCGCGTCATCGATGCCGCCGCCGACTGCCCGCCCGCGCAGGCCGCGGCGCAAGCCATCGAACTACCCTTCGTCCGTCAGGATCTCGTCGCGCTGCTTGCCGAATCGCGCGACGGGCTGGAGCGGGTGCGCCAGATCGTCGCCAACCTCAAGGACTTTTCCCATGTCGACCAGGCCGAGTGGCAGCAGGCGGACCTGCTGGCCGGGCTGGAGAGCACCATCAACGTGGTCTGGCACGAACTGAAGTACAAGACCGAAATCCGGCGCGAATTGCAGCCGCTGCCGCCGGTGCGCTGCCTCCCGGCGCAGATCAACCAGGTGCTGATGAACCTGCTGCTCAACGCCGCGCAGGCCATTCCCGCGCACGGCACCATCACCCTGCGCAGCGGGCTGGCCGATCCGCTGCACGACGGCCAGGTGTGGATCGAAGTGGCCGACGACGGCATCGGCATGGAAGAGGAAACCAGACGCCGGCTGTTCGAGCCTTTCTTCACCACCAAACCGGTGGGACAAGGGACCGGGCTCGGCCTGTCGCTGTCCTGGGACATCGTGCACACCCACGGCGGCAGCTTCGAGGTCGACAGCGCGCCCGGCGCCGGCAGCCGCATCCGGCTCTGGCTGCCGATCGACGGCCCGCCAGCGGAATAGGTGCAACATGCTGTGCCGACTTCTTGTCGTCGATGACGATCAACACGTCCTCAATGCATTGCGCCGCGAACTGCTGCGGCCGCCGCACATAGGCACCGAGGGTATCGAGATAGAAACCTTCCGCTTGCCGACCGAGGCCTTGCAGCGGGCCGCCGAGGCAGACGGTTACTTCGATGCAGCCATCGTCGATTACCACATGCCGGACATGGATGGCATCGTTTTTCTGGACCGGCTGCGCGATTTGCAACCCGACGCCGTGCGCCTGTTGCTCACCGGTTCGATCGATGCCGACGGCGCCATCGCCGCGATCAACGCGGCCAGGGTCGACCACCTGATTGCGAAGCCCTGGCATGAATACGACCTCAAGAGCCGTATCGCACTGGCGCTGCATCAACGCCAGCTGCGGCGCGACCTTCAGCGCCCGCCAGCGCTGGCGGGCGCCGGCGACGATGCGGGGCAATTGCAAAGGCCCTATCGCCTGCTGCTGGTCGATGACGAGCCATCGCTGCTGAAAGCCCTGGTCCGCGAGCTGTCGCTCGGTGGCCGCGTCACAGGCGGCGCCCATCCCCTGTTTGAAATCATCGACACCACCTCGGCGGCGACGGCACTGGAACTGGCACGGAACCGCTGCCCGGATCTGGTGATCGCCGACTATGCCATGTTGCAAATGGACGGCATCGAACTGTTGCATCAACTGCGACAGGTCTGCCCGCGTTGCGTCCGTATCCTGATGTCCGGCCACGCCAATCCGGAAATACTTATGAACGCGATAAATATTGCCGGCGTCTATCACTTCATCGGCAAACCCTGGGAGGCCAGCGCGCTGCGCGCCGTCATCGCCGAGGCATTGACCTATCGCAGTCTGCTCGACAGGCTTTAGCAAACTAACTTCTCAGC
The DNA here is from genome assembly GCA_001828935.1 of Rhodocyclales bacterium RIFCSPLOWO2_02_FULL_63_24. Lineage (GTDB taxonomy): Bacteria > Pseudomonadota > Gammaproteobacteria > Burkholderiales > Rhodocyclaceae > Sulfuritalea. Next base: position 15,931 of record MHZX01000014.1, on the reverse strand, counting down.
GGTGCCGACTCATGATGCCGAAACGCCTCGCGCACGTCGATGCGCAAGGCCTCGTCGTCCCACGGCTTGGTAAGAAACTTGTAGATGGCGCCGCGGTTGATCGCCTCGGTGATGCTGTTGAGCTCGGTGTAACCGGACAACACCATGCGCACGGTGTCGGGATAAAGATCGCGAACCCGCGAAAGAAACTCGGTGCCGTTCATTTCCGGCATGCGCTGGTCCGACAGAATCACCTGCACCCGATGGGTGGATAGGAGATCGAGGCCTTCGCGGGCGCTGCCGGCAGTGAGGATTTCGTAGCCGTCGCGGCGCAGGACGCGTTTGAGGGCAGACAGGATGTTTGCCTCGTCGTCCACCAGCAGTAGTGTCCGGCGCTCGTCCGGCGCCTGAGCCGGCAAGGCCAGAGTCCTGCGCTGGATCAGCAGCTGCTCGAATTCCGCGACCGGCAGGGGGCGGCCGAAATAGTAGCCCTGCATCTCGTCGCAGCGGTGTTGGCGCAGGTAGTTCGCCTGTCCCTCGGATTCCACCCCTTCGGCGATCACCGTCAGGCGCAGATTGTGCGCCAGGTCGATGATGGCCAGGCAGATGGCTGCATCTTCGGGATCGGTGGTCAGGTCGCGGACGAAGGACTGGTCGATCTTCAAATGGTCGATGGGCAAACGCCGCAGCCGGCTCAGCGACGAATGGCCGGTACCGAAATCATCCAGCGACAGCTTGATGCCTATCCCCCGTAGCTCTTGCAGGATGACGGTCGCCGCCTCCGGATCGTCCATCAGGGTACTCTCGGTGATTTCCATCTCCAGGTACTTCGCTTCCAGCGCGTTGTCCGCCAGTTCCTGGCGGATCACCTGGGCCAGGTTCTCCTGACGGAACTGGCGCGCCGACAGGTTGACCGCCACCGGCGGCACCGCCAGGCCTGCATCGAGCCAGGCCCGCAGTTGGCGACAAACGCTGCCGATCACCCACGCGCCGATCGGCAGGATCAGGCCCGTCGTCTCGGCCACAGGAATGAACTCCGCCGGTGGCATCAAGCCCTGCTGCGGATGCTGCCAGCGCAACAAGGCCTCGGCGCCCGATATTTCGCCGCTGGCCAAATTCACCCGCGGCTGGAAATACACCCGCAACTCTTCGCGCTCCAGCGCACGGCGCAAGTCCGATTCCATGGCGAACAGCGCCGAAACGCGCTCGTTCATTTCCGGCGCGTAGAAGCGGAACAGGTTGCCGCCCATCGCCTTGGCGCTGGACATCGCCGCATCGGCGTTGAGCAGCAGGCCGCCGGCCTCCATGCCGTCCTTGGGATAGAGGCTGACGCCCATGCTGGCGCTGGTGGACACGTCGCGACTCTCCAGGCTGACCGGCTCCAGCACCGCGGTCAACAGCTTGAGTACCAGGGGCGCCACGTCGGCCTCCCGCGCCAGGTCGCCCATCGCCACGGCAAACTCGTCGCCCGACAAGCGCGCTACCGTGTCTCCTTCGCGCAGACTGGCCGACAACTGGCGGCCGACGTGGCGCAGCAAGGCGTCGCCGGCGTCATGACCGAAGCTGTCGTTGATCGCCTTGAAGCGATCCAGACCCAACACCAGCACCGCCACCTGGCGGCCGCTGCGGGCCGCGTGTACGATGGCCTGGGCCAGCCGGTCGCCGAACAGGTTACGGTTGGCCAGGCCGGTCACGCGGTCGAAGTTGGCCTGGTAGTCGAGTGCCCGTTCGGCCTGCTCGCGTGCCTCCGCCTGGCGCAGGCTGACGATGCCGAAAGCCAGGTCGTCGGCCAACTCTTGCAGCAGTCTGACTTCCTCCGCATCGAAGGCGTCGGCTTCCGCCGAGTAGATGCCGAGGCTGCCCAGCACCTTGCTCTTGGTCTTCAGCGGCAGCGCGATGCAGGAGGCGAAGCCGCGCTCCACCGCATTGTCGCGCCAGGGTTCGAATGCCGCGTCGGTGAGGATATGCCGCGCCACCGCCGGCCGGCCTTCGCGGATGGCGCGCCCGCCCAGACCGCGCCGGCGCTCGTCGTCGCCCCAGCTCAGCTTGAGCGCCGCCACATAGTCGCCGTCGATGCCGGCGAAGGCGGCGGGCTCGACGCTCTTGCCCTCATCATGGCGGGCGAAACCCACCCAAGCCAAGCGGTAGCCGCCTTCGACAATCTGCCGGCAGACAGCATCCAACAGTCCGGCTTCGCTTTCGGCCCGCACCAGGGCTTCATTGCAACGCGACAGCATGTTCAGGGTACGGTTCAGGCGCTGCAGTTCCGCCGCCTGCCGCTCGTCGCGGCGGCGCTCTTCCTGCATGGCATCGGCCATGCGGTTAAGGGCGCCCGCCAAGCGCGCGAATTCGTTGGCGCCGGTGGGCAGCGGCAGCCGCGCCGTCCAGTCGCCACCGGCGAGCCGGCTGGCGAAATTCACGCACGCCGCCACCGCACGGTTGACATCGCGCACGATGAAGCCGGCCACCAGCAACCCCAGCAGGACGGCCGCGAGGCCCACCCCGATCACCGTCAGGGTGGTGATCCGGCCCAGGCGTTGCAGGGTCTCGCGGGTCGCCGTCACGGCCATGTCGGCACGGGCGTGGAGTTTCTCCAGTTGGGGTTCTATCTTATGTACCGCGCCCAGATACTCCAGAGTAGCCGCATCGATCTCGGCCTCGGTCGCCACGTATTCACGAAACCGCATCCGGTACTGCTCGGCAAGGCGCAATAGTTCGGCCCTGCGTCCGGTCGCCAGGGCGGCCCGCGCCACGTGCTCCTGGAAACGATCGGCGGCTGCCTCGAAAGCCTCGGCGTGACGGCTCAGGCCGCGCGCGATGAAATCCTTCTCGTGGCGGCGCAGGGCGAGGAGATCGGTGCGCAGATGTTCCGGCGCGCCTTGTGCCAGTAACTCCTCGATGGCATGGGCGTGGACGCGGAACTGCCCCTCCAGACCGGTGTCCACCCGGCCGAGGCGGCCGTACAGTTCGACCACCCGCAGGAAGCCGGTTTCATAGCGACGCGTGACCGCCTCGATCTCCTGTATCTCCCGCGTAATCTCGGCGTTGCCGGCAAGGCCGCGGATACTCGTCATGTTTTCCCGCACCACGGCGAGTTGGCTTGCCACCAGGGTGACGTAGCGGGACTTGGCTTCCTGGTGGCTGAAGACTTGTTGTTTGAGCAGGAATTCCTTCTCGTAGCGCCTTGCCTTGCTCATGGCGGCGCTGCTTTCCACGCTGAGTTCGGCGATGCGGTTGTCGCCCGCGAGAAAGGCTTCCGCCGCCGCGAGAGTGCGCCCATGGCCGAGCAGAGCCGTGGTGCCGCCGACCAGCATGAGGCCAATCAGGGTGCCGAAGCCCAGGGCGAGCTTGGCGCGCAGGCTGAGTTGTTCGAACCAGGCGGGCATGGTCGGGGATCCTTAGTCCAGGTAGGGAACGAAATCGAAAGCCAGGATATGCTCGGTTATCTGGGACGAAACGCAAAACTCGACGAAGCTCCGCGCCGCTCCCGTCGGCGTTCCCCGCGTGACCAGGGTCAGCGGGCGCGCGATCGGATAGTCGCCGTTGCGGACGGCCCGGCTGCTGGCGGCGACGCCGCCCACCGCCAGCAGCTTGATCGGAACGCCCGCCGCGGCCATGCGCTCGGCCTCGCCCAGCGAGACCCAGATGACGGCCTGGGGATCGGCGGCGACCGCCGCGATGCGCTCCGCGTTGGGGCCGATGCGCCGCTGCGCCTTGATCTGTTCGTAGGGCAGTTGCAGGTAATGGCTGATCAGTTCCGACGAGCCGCCCTCCGGCGTGGCCGCGAGCACATGCAGCGGCGCGTCGCGGCCGCCAAGCTGGCGCCAGTTGGCGATCCTGCCCGTGTAGAGGTCGAGCAACTGCCGGTCGCTGAGGGAGCGTACCGGGTTGTCGCGGTGCACGATCATCGCCACGCCGTCGCGGGCGATGGGTATGGCGTGGAGATCGCGCTCCGCCTCGCCGAGATTGCGCGACACCATGCCGATGTCCGCCTTGCCCTGGCGCGCGTCGCTGACGCCGCGGCCGGAACCGCCCAGTTGCACCTGGATTTCGATCCCGGGGTGCAGGGTCTGGAAGCGTTTGGCGACCTCGATCATCAGCGGCGCCATGGTGGTGGAGCCGCTAAGCAACAACCGGCCTCCTGTTTGCGCAACCGTATTCCCACCTCCCAACAGCACCAGCAGCAGCATCATGGTCTGCCACGGTTTCATCGCTTTCATGGGTCTCTCCTGTGCGTTTCTTCGGTCCCTGCGGCGACTTGCCTGATCGGCAACCAGACCCGGAAGCGGCTGCCGCAGCCGGGTTTGCTGTCTACCTCGATGCGGCCGTTGTGCTTGCGCACGATACCGTAGGAAAGGGCCAGGCCGAGGCCGGTGCCCTGCCCCACCGGCTTGGTGGTGAAGAAGGGGTCGAAGATACGGCCGAGGTTCTCCGCCGGGATGCCGCGGCCATCGTCGGCGACCTCGACCCAGATGGCATCGCCTTCGCGGCCGGTGCGTACCCAGACCTTGCCGCCCTGCTCGATCGCCTGGGCGGCGTTCACGATCAGGTTCAGGAACACCTGGTTCAACTGCGAGGGCAGGCACTCGATATCCGGTACGCCGGCGAACTCCTTGACCAGTTCGGCCTTGTACTTCAACTCGTTCGCGGTGATGTTGAGGGTGCTGTCCAGACCGGCCTCGACGTTGGCCGCCTGCCAGACCTCGGCGCCGCCAGCGCGGGAGAAATCCTTCAGGTCCTGGACGATATCGCGCACCCGCGTGCAGCCGTCGTGCGACTCCTGCAGCAACAGCAGGACGTCCCGTCTCAGGTAGCCCAGGTCTACCCGCGCCTTGAGCGCCCGCAGCGCGGACAAGCCCGGTAGCGATGGCGGCAGCTCCGCTTCCAGCCTTTCGTAGGCGGACAGCACCTCCAGGAAATCGTCCAGGTAGTGCGCCAGACTGCCGAGATTGGAAAGCACGAAGCCGACCGGATTATTGATTTCGTGGGCCACGCCGGCCGCCAGTTGGCCGATGGAGGCCATTTTCTCGGACTGCAACAGTTGCAGATGGGAAGTTTCCAAGGCGTCGTTGGCCGCGCGCAACTCGCGAGCACGCTCCTCCAGTTGCTGGCGGTACTCGATGCTGATCAGCGCCTGGTTGCCGAGGGGCGCAAACCGCTCCAGCAGCCGCACCTGATCCGCGGTGAAAAATGCCGGCTGCGCATGCACGAACACCAGCACGGCGTTAAGGGTTTCGCTGCGCAGCGGGGCGTGGATCGCCGATCGCGCCCGGTTGCGCACCGCCGCGGGTTGATCCTGCCATTCCGGCACCTCTGCCAAATCGAATACGCAAACGATTTGCCCGTCCAGCACCCGCTGCAACATCTTCCCGGCACGCCAGTGCAAACCCTCGAAAACCGGCGCGGTGGCGCGGACCGTGCGGAGTTCCCCGCTCGCTCCCGCCAACAGCATGAAGGCATCTTCGAAGGGCACGAAGCGGCGCAACACCCGGCTCAGCTTATCGAACACCTGCCCCGTGTCGCGTGCCTCGGTCAGCGCTTGCAGGCCCTCCAGCAGGCCCTCGCTTTCGAAGCGAAGTTGCCGCTCGTGGCGGCGCGCCTGCTCCAGGTCGACCATGGTCTCCCGCAGTTCCTCAAGCGATATTTCGCGCGTCGCGTCGCTCGCAGCCATTGTCGTGCCCTATTCGGAAAAGACCATTGCGGAAATCATCAGGTTGCCGTGCGACGGGTGGCCGTCCAGCATGCAGCCCTGCTCGCCGAAGGTGAAGATGCCGATGAACGGCTTGCCTCCCAGGGCGTTGTTGAGTTCGGCCACCACGTCGGGCAGGCGATCCTGCACCGTCAGCATGCAGCCGGCGCAGTACACCACGACTGCCCCCAGGATCGCCTCCGCGGCGAAGCCGCCGAGGTCGATGGCGGACCTGGCCACCCGGCCGGCGCGGGCCACCAGACGCTCCTTGGAGCCGGTCATGAGCACCAGTTGTTCGCCCGCGGCCACCTCGGCGAACAGGCTCAGCGAACCGTCCGCCAGCAGCGCGTCGGGATGGGACAGGGTATAGAACGGTACCTCGCCGAGCGTGCCCAGCATCCGCCCCAGGGGCGCCAGGGTGGTCAGCGAGAGGACATTGCCGCCCGCGGCCGGCACCCCGTCGAGCAGGCTGCCGGTCCATTCCCGGTAAACCGCCGCCGCCGGCCGGCCGTCGATGGCATGGACGATGCGGCCGGTGGCCGAAGTCACGATGCCGCTGCTGGTGGTGGGCAGATAGCCGCTCTGGAACGAACTGGAAACATGCAGCGCCGGCATCATGACCGACACCACCACGGCGTCGCCGGCGGCGCCCTGCCGGGTCAGCAGGCGCCAGGCCCCGGCGACGTGGTTGTCGCCGGCGCTACCCCCCAGCACCGGCACGTTGCGTCCCACCACGTCGCAGACGCCCTGGAGCACGGCTTCCTCGTGACCGGGCGCGGCATTCAACCAGACGATGTCCGGCAGTTCCCCGGGGCGGCCCGAATCCGCCAGGGCCGCTTCCAGGGCGGCCCGCGCGGCGGCACGCGGATCACCTGCCAGCGCCGCCGCGCCGACGCCATAGGCGCCCAGTTCGTCGCGGATGCCCAGCAGCCCCAAGGCGCGGCCATCCTCGGCGTGCATTCCCTCTTCAGTCATCACGCCAAGGCATGAGCTGCAGCCCTGAACCTTGACCGAGGGCGGCAGCATGGCCAGCGCCGCATGAAGCTCCTCGGCCGGATAACTCTCGGTGAAATAGACCAGCAGATATCCGGGGTAGCCTCCCATCCTGTCGTGAAGGCGCGTCATGGCCTGATCGAAGGCGGCCCGGGTTCCCGTTGCAGTGCTCCATGAAGTTGCGATGTTCATTTCACCCCTCCTCGACGCCAGCCTCGGCGGAAACAATGCTATTCCACACCGTACAGGCTGCGCACGGCACTCAACAACTCTGCATTCGCAAACGGCTTGGCCAACACCCCGTCCGCCCCCAGGGCGCGCGCCTGGTCCAGACGCGCCGTATCGGCCGACACCACCAGCACTTTGCAACTGAATGGAAGCGGCTTCTCGCGCAAGGACCGCAGCACTGCAAAGCCGTCCACTCCCGGCATGCGCAAATCCAGCGTCATCAGGCCAGGCTGGTAGGAATGCAACATCAACCCGGCCTGGAAGCCGTCGCCGGCGCTGGCCGTTTCGAAACCGGCGCGCTTCAGCACCCGGCTCATGGCGCGCGCCATGTCCGGCTCGTCCTCGACGATCAGGATGCGTCGCGGCAGGTCGCGTTGCAGCTCCGGGGGCTCGGGAATCGCGTTGGCCTGCATGAAGCGGCGCAATTCGGCCACCGGCACGCGATAGTCGCCCCGCCCGGGCAGCCGGTAGCCCTGCAACTGCCCGCGTTCGATCCAGCGGATTACGGTGCGGAAACTGACGCCGCACAGCCGCGCCGCCTCACTGCTTGTCAGAACGTCCGCCATCACCCGGCTCCCGGTCAACCATCACAGCTTTAATTTAGTCTTGAATGGTCTATCTGTCAAGTTAGTCAGTTACGGCATCTTAGACACCATGACGACCGCCGAAGCGGAAAGACACGCGGAAGCGAACGGGAATTGGGTCTCGGAACGCTGGATCGCTTCCGGCAGGCTGACGCAGCGCAAGTTCGGTGCCGTCGCCGGCGTCGCGTCAAGCGGCTAAGCCCGGGCAAACCCCTGCGCGACGCGGAAGGCTTCGCGCACCTGGGCGCGCAGCGTGTCGTCGTCCCATGGCTTGGTCAGGAAGTGATAGATCGCGCCGCGGTTGATGGCTTCGGTGATGCTGTCGATATCGGTGTAGCCGGACAGGATGATGCGTACGGTATTGGGGTAGAGACGCTTGGCGCGTTCGAGAAATTCGGTGCCGTTCATCTCCGGCATGCGCTGATCGGAGACGATCACCTGTACCGCGTGGCGCGCCAGCAGTTCGAAGGCGGCTTGCGGGCCCTCCGCCGTCAGGATTTCGTAACCGTCCCGCCGCAGCAGGCGTTTCAGGGCGCTGAGAATATTGGGTTCGTCATCCACCAACAGCAGAATCTGCTGCTGCGCCGTCCCGCCAGCGCCGACTTTCAGGCCGCGGCCGGCGACCAGCAGCGCGGTCAGGTCCGCCGCCGGCAGCGCCTCGCTGAACAGGTAGCCCTGGATCGCCTCGCACTGCCGGGTGCGCAGGAAGTTCATCTGCGCGTCGGTCTCGACGCCCTCGGCCAGCGCCACCAGGTCGAGGCTGCGTGCCATGGCGATGCTGGCGGTGACGATCGCCGCGTTGGCCGGGTTGGTGGTGATGTCGCGCACGAAACTCTGGTCGATCTTGATCTTGTCGAAGGGAAACCCGGACAGACTGGACAAGGACGAATAGCCGGTGCCGAAGCCGCCCAGCGCCAGCCGCAGGCCGAGCGCCTTGAGGCGCTGCACGATGGCGGCAGCCTCGACCACGTCGCCGACGAAAGCCGACTCGGTCAGTTCCAGTTCCAGCAGCGCCGGCGGCAAGCCGGTCTCGGCCAGAAGGCTTTCGATCCTGTCCGCCAGGTCGGGCTGGCGGAACTGCCGCGGCGAAAGATTCACCGCCATCGGCAGCGGCGGCAGGCCGGCGTCGAGCCAGGCCTTGTTCTGGCGGCAGGCTTCGCGTAAGGCCCAGGCGCCGATCGACGGCAGCAGCGCGGCTTCCTCGGCGATGGGAATGAACTCGACCGGCGAAACCGGCCCCAGCACCGGATGCGTCCAGCGCATCAGCGCCTCGATGCCGCAGACGCGGCCCGCCGCCAGATCGATCTGCGGCTGGTAGCGCAGGCTCAACTGCCCAGCGGCGAGCGCATTGCGCAGTTCCGCTTCGAGCCGCAGGCGCCGTTCGGCATCGACGTCCATGCCCGCGGCAAAGAAACGGAAGCTGTCGCGCCCGGCCAGTTTGGCCCGCGCCAGCGCGACGTCGGCGGCCTTCAGCAGTTCTTCGGCGCTGCCGCCGTCCTTGGCGTAAACGCCGATGCCGATGTTGGCGCCCAGCGCCATCCGCTTGCCGTCCAGTGCCAGCGGCTCGGCAATCGCGTCGAGCACCCGCTGCGCCAGCAGACCGATATCGCTGTCGCGATCGAAGCCGATCATCAGCAGGCCGAACTCGTCGGCCGACAAACGCGCCGTGCTGTCGCCCGCCCGGGCGACCCGTTCGATGCGGCGGGCAACTTCGGTCAGAACCCGATCGCCGGTGGCATGGCCGAACGTGTCGTTGAGCACGCGGAAACGCACCAGGTCGATCCAGAACACCGCGACGCCGCTCTTGTGGCGCGCAGCCGCATGCAGCGCCTGCTGCATGCGGTCGAGGAACAGCGTACGGTTGGGCAGGCCGGTCAGCGCATCGAAATTGAGCAATTGCCTCACTTTCTGATCGAGCGCCTTGCGCTGGGTCAGGTCGGAGAACAAACCGATGTAATAGGCCACGGCGCCGCCTGCGTCCCGCACCGCCGAGATCGACAGCCAGGCCGGATAAAGCGAGCCGTCCTGGCGACGGCTGGTGATCTCGCCTTGCCAGGCGCCTTCGGCTTTCAGCCGCGCCCACGCGCCGGCGTAGAAGGCCGTACCTTGCACGCCGGCATTGAGCAGTCCCGGCTTGCGGCCGATGACCTCGGCCGGGGCATAGCCGGTGATCTCCGAGAAACGCGGATTGACCTGAAGGATGCGGCGCCGGGCGTCGGTGACGATGATGGCTTCAGCGCTGGCATCGAAGACCATCGCGGCCAGCCGGCGCTCGATTTCGAGCTTCTTGCGTTCGCTGATGTCGGTCGAGATGCCGCCGACGGCGTAAACGGCGCCGGCCTCGTTGCGCAGCGGGAACTTCACCGACAGATAGGTCTGCTTCGCGTCGCCGGGCAGCGCAACCTCCTCTTCCAGCGTCACGGCCTTGCCGGATGCGGCCACCTGGCGATCATTGTCGCCATGCTGGCGCGCCGTCTCGATCGGCAGGAACTCCGAGCGCACCTGTCCCAACATGCGTTCCGGCGTGCTGCCGACCATCCGCGCGAATGACTGGTTGGCCAGCAGGCAACGGCCGGCGAGGTCGAACACGTAGATCACGGCGTCGCCCGAGTTGATCACCGCGTCGAGCACCGTATTGAGTTGGCGCAGCGCCGCCGTATCCACCCGGTGCTGGGTGTCCAGCGTGTCGATCTGCTGCACCATGCGATTGAAGCCTTCGCTGATCGACTGCAACTCGACCACGGCACTGGTCGACTCGACGCGAGCGTCGAGCCGGCCCGCGCCGACGCGCTGCATGGCCCGTCCGATCGCACTGGAAAAGCCGACGATGTCGCGCTTGATCGCCAGCCAGGCCAGCGCGAACGAGGCCAGGCCGACCAGCAGCGTCAGCAGCAGCGATTGCCGGAAGCGCGCGTCGATGTCGGCAAAGATCAGATCGGGCGGTGCGCCGATCACCAGGTAAATGGCGCCACTGGCTGCCGCCATCGGCGCCACGCCGTACAGCCGGCGCACGCCGTCCGGCCCGGCCAATTCGTGCACCATGACGCCGGGCCAGGTGCGGATCAGGCGCAGCACTTCATGGCCCGGCTGCAGCTGCCCGGCCAGGGCCTCGGCGTCGGGACGACGGGCAATCACGTAACCGTCGATGGCGTGGGCCGCGACGTACCAACCGGGACCGACCGGCGTTTCGTCCACGATCCGCGCGATCCAGTTGGTGTGCAGCGCGCCGAACAGGATCGCGCGCGGCTGTCCCTGCGGGTCCAGCAAGGGATAGCCGAAAACCACGCTGCGCCCGCCGCTGGCGCTGTCGGCGAGCACCTGGCCATCGCTCAAGTCGCGCCGCGCCAGTGCCTGCCTGAACCATTCCCGATCGCCGACATCGATGCCCGCGACGGCGGCTACCCCGCTGCAGAACACCTTGCCATCCAGGGTCGCGGCACCGATATTGGCGAAATTCTGCTGGCTACGCAGCAGACGATCGGCGAGCCCGTTGCACGGGCCGAGATCGCTTCCCTGCAACTCTTCGGCATTTCCCATGATGCGCAGCACCTGGCGCAGGTTGTCGAGCACGGTGGCCTCGGGCGCCAGGGCAGCGCTCAGCATCTGGCGGATCTGCGGCTCTGCATTCGCCGTCGCCGCGAGGCGCTCCTGCCGATAGCCATAAAGCGCGTTGAGCAACAGGGGCAGCGTGGCCAGCGCCACGATCAGCAGCAGGCGGGTGCGCAGGCGGTTGAAAAACCTCATTTCATGGAAAGCGACGCCGTCCCGTCATCCGCAGCGGCGAGGAGAGCGTAGTTTGCTCGACCGCCCTGCTGCGCAGGGGTTTCATCAGCGCCGACTCTTGCGCCATCGCGATCAATCGCCGGTGAAATCGAGATTGCGCGCCTTGCACATGCGGGCCAGCACCTGGTTCTCCAGATCCAGCCGGCGCCGCGTCAGCGCCTGCGCCACGATGGCGCGCAACTCGTAGTCGGTCCAGGGCTTGGCGATGAAGTTATGGATATGCGCCATATCCAGCGCAAACACGATGTTGTCGAGGTTGGCCGCGCCGGACAGCATGATGCACGCCGTGTCGGGCTGTTTTTCGGCAAAGGCTTCAAGGAAGCGGGCGCCGTCCATGCCCGGCATCTGGTAGTCGGCGATGACGCAGGAAAACGTCATGTCGTCGGCCATCTTCAGCGCATGCAGCGGCGAATCGGTGACCTGCACGCTGACGCGGTTGGCATCCAGTTCCGGCGCCCGATGCTGCAGCATTTCGCTGCGCATCGCCGAAAAGACGTCGTCGAGCCGGCTGCGGCGGGTCAGGTCGCGGGCCACGGCGTGGGCCACGGCGATCTCGTCATCCACCACCAGGATCTGGTCGACCTGGTTGATGGCGTCCAGCGGCAGATCGATGCCCTCGCTGCGCAAGGCCTTGGCCATGCGCCGGTTGTTGACCTGGACGGAGCGGAAATCGATCGCCTGCATGATCGTGCTCTTGAGGAAGGAACTGCTCCAGGGCTTGGGGATGAAGCGGTAGATGTGGGTCTGGTTGATCATCTCCACCAGCGCCGCCATGTCGGTCTGGCCGGAGAGCACCACGCGCACGCAATCGGGTTGCACGGCATGCAGGGCCTTGAGGAATTCGAGCCCGTCCATCGCCGGCATGCGGTAGTCGGTGACGACCACCTCGAACTCCTGCTCGTCGGCCCGCTGCAGCGCCGCGGCGGGATCGGTGAAGCCTTCCACGGCATAGCGATAGCGCCCCAGCGGCGGCGTCGACAGTTCGCGGCGAATGGCATTGACGATGCCCGGCTCGTCGTCGACCACAAGTACGGCATGCGGCGGGGCGGAGGTGGCGAAAGGCGGTACGGTGGCGGTCATGGCAGTGCTCCCGACGGATTGGCGTTGATTCTATGCCATCGGCGCATGCTGCGGGGTTTCAAACCTGGCGCCCGGCACTGAATCAGCGGCGTGCCGACGCGCTGTTGCGGCGGCTATCCTGGCGCCGCCGCTTGATACACCAGCCGCGCCGCGACGGCATCCTCCACCGCCTGCCCCAACGCCTTGAAGATCACCGTCGTGCCCTCGGCCAGCCGCACCTGGCCGGCCAGCACTTCGCCGATTTCGCAGTGCACCCTGGCCCCGGAGAGGATCACGTCGCCGGACTCGGTTTCGGCAGCCTCGCGCCGATCGGCGATGACACAGTTGCGCATTGCCTCGTCATCAAGTTCGCGCCAGGTCGGGCGCGGCGCGCCGACCGCATGCACCAGGGCGCCGGGCTTGAGCCAGCGGCCCATGAGCACCGGCGTGCTGGCATTGGTCACCGTGACCACGATGTCGGCATCCCTTACCGCTGCCTCGGCGCTGGCGCTGGCGATGCCGCCGATGTCGGCGGCGCAGCGCCCGGCGTTTTCCGGATTGCGACTCCAGACACGGATCTGGCTGACCGGCACCACGGCGCGCAAAGCCAGCGCATGGCTACGGGCGAGCCGGCCGGCGCCGAGGATGGCAACGGTCTTCGGCGTCCGGTCGCGCAGGGCCCGGGTGGCGACCGCGGAGACGGCGGCGGTGCGCAGTTCGGTCAGCCAGGTGGCATCCATCACGGCCAGCGGCGCGCCGCTGTGCGGGTCCATCAGGACGATGGTGGCGATCATGGTCGGCAGACCGCGGGCGGCGTTGTCCGGCACCTGGGTGATCAGCTTGGTGGCCAAGGCCTGGCCGATCAGCGCCGGCTTGACGAAGAGCAGGCTGCCCGGCGACGGCAGTTCCATCACGGTACGCAGCGGCTGCGTGGCGCGGCCGGCGGAAAGCTCGATCAGCGCGGCTTCGATGGCCGGCAGCAAGGCGTCGAGGGTGAGCAGGCGCCGCACGGCGGCACCGTCGAGAATCAGCGGATTCATGGTAACGGAATGGCGGCAGGCATCCCGCCATGCTACTAGAGCTGGCCGCCGCTCCGCGCCAGCAGTTGCCTGAATTCGTCGGCCGGCATCGGCCGCGCGATCAGGTAGCCCTGGAATTCGTCGCAACCCTGGTAGCGCAGGAAGTCGAACTGGGCCTGGTTCTCCACGCCCTCGGCGACCACGGTCTTGCGCAGACTCTGTCCCAGCGAGATGACGGCGCGGGCGATCATTGCCAGCTCTTCCTCGTGCTCGACGCCCGTCACCAGGGACCGATCGATCTTGATGATGTCGAGCGGAAAACGGCGCAGGTAGGACAGCGAGGAATAGCCGGTGCCGAAATCATCCATGGCGAGACCGACGCCGAGGTCCTTGAATTCGCTGAGGATGCGTACCGCCCGCTCGCTGTCGCCGAGGAACACGCTTTCGGTGATCTCCAGTTCCACGCGTTCCGGCGCCAGGCCGGCCTCGCGCAACAGGGCGGCAATGCGGCTGACGATCTCCTCGCCGAGAAACAGCTTGGGCGAGAGGTTCACCGCCACCTGGATGGCATGGCCGTGAGTCGGCGCCCAGCCGACGGCGGCGGCGAAGGCCTTTTTCAGGATCATCTCGGTCAGCGGCACGATCAGCCCGGTTTCCTCGGCGATGGGGATGAAGCGATCCGGCGCCACCTGGCCGAACTCCGGACTGTTCCAGCGCGCCAGGGCTTCGACGCCGACGATGCGGCGGCGGTGGTCCACCTTGGGCTGGAAGTGCACCGCGAACTCGTCCTGCTCGATGCCGCTGCGCATCGCCGATTCGAGGTTGAGCCGCTCGTCGGCCAGGTGATTGAGCTCGCGGGTGAAGAACTGGAAGTTGTTGCGGCCGCGATCCTTGGCCGCGTACATGGCGACGTCGGCATGCTTGAGCAGGCTGCTGGCATCGCCGCCGTCCTGCGGATAGAGCGCGACGCCGAGACTGGCGCCGACCTGGAACTCGCGCCCGGAGAGGCTGACCGGGCGGCCGATTTCGACCAGCACCCGCTCCAGCAGCGAAATGATGGAGTTGACCTGGTAATGGTCGTTGAGCACCAGCACGAACTCGTCGCCGCCCTGCCGCGCCACGGTGTCGGAGGTGCGCAGGCAGCCGCGCAGGCGACGGGCGATTTCCACCAGCAACTGGTCGCCGGCGGCATGGCCGAGACTGTCGTTGATGAACTTGAAATTGTCGAGATCGATGAAGACCAGGGCCAGGAAATACCCCAGCCGCTCGGCCCGCGAGATGGACTGGTCGAGGCGGTCGCCCAGCAGGTTGCGATTCGGCAGGCCGGTCAGCAGATCGTGGTTGGCCTGGCGTTCGAGCTGCTCCTGGTAGCTCTTGCGTTCGGTGACGTCCTGCACCGTGCCTTCGTAGCAAATCAACTCGCCGTGGGCGCCGCGCACGATGTGGGCATTTTCGGATATCCAGATTTTCGAGCCGTCGCGGCAATACACCTCGGACTCGAAGTTGATGACTTCGCCATGGGCTTCCATCAGGCGGCGGAACTCGTCGCGGCGCGATTCCCTGACGTAGAGCCGGCGCTCGATGTCGGCCAGGTCGGCGATCAGTTCCTCGGGCGTGGCATAGCCGTAGAGCTTGGCCAGTGCCGGGTTGGCGGCCAGGTAGCGGCCATCGCGGGTGGTCTGGAAGATGCCTTCCGAGGCGTGCTCGAAGATGTGCCGGTAGCGCAGTTCCGCGTGCTCCAGGGCCTCCAGCGTCAGATGGCGGACGCTGACGTCCTCGATGAAACCCTCGATCACCGTCCGCCCGTTCTCGTCGGCGACCGCGATGCCCCGCTCCACCACCCACTTGACCTGTCCGGCGCTGGTCAGGATGCGGTACTGCACGGCGAACCGGCGGCCGGCGGCGGTGGCGGCGGTGATCTCGCGACGCACCCGCAGACGGTCCTCCGGAAAAGTCAGCTCCTCCCAGGAAACGCAGCCTTCGACCAGCTCTTCCGGGCCATGTCCGGTCAATTCGAGACAGCCCTGGCTGACGAAAAGCATGGTCCAGGAGGCATCGTCGAGACAACGATAGGCCATGCCTTGCAGGTTGTTTACCAGCGTGTCGAGCACCCGCGCGCGATCCACCGGCACGGAGGTATTGAGACTGGAACGACGGGTAGGGGCGAAGGACGAATGCATCACCGGAGTCCCTAAGCAAACCCCGTACCGTCGTTAATCGACGGCTTTCAGCCACTATCTGCGCCAAAATGGTGCCAATTCCCGCGAAGCGCGCCCCACGCTGGTTCCTCGCCGTCCGGTCGACGTCGATGCCAGGGTCGCAGAACCCGGCACGGCACGAAACCGGACTCAGGTAGGACCGCCTACCGCAATGGAGCAGACTCTATCTGGCTTGCGCACCATGCATCTGCAGAAATAGAAATTAAAAACGATGCTATCGCATCGAATACAGATCTCCCGAGGCAGCGACTCACGGTAATCGATGGTATCGCATCTTTTACCCCCCTCCCCAAAGGACCTAAAGTCCTATAATAGACGCGATAGCATCGATTTGGAGTGCGCCATGCAAGTCATGATTCAATCCCCGAAAACCCTTGG
>MHZX01000013.1 GCA_001828935.1 Rhodocyclales bacterium RIFCSPLOWO2_02_FULL_63_24 | reverse complement strand
CGACCGACTGCACCTTGGCGAACAAGCCGTTGAGGGCGGCGAGGAAGGCAGCTTGCACGCTGGCGGCGGGAACGTCCACGCCGCCGAAGGAGAGCGAGCGGGTGGCGCAGGCGTCGTGCGCCAGGGAACAGGCAAAACCGAGGTCGGCGGCGGCACGCACGGTGGTATCGATGCACATCTGGGTCATCATGCCGGCGATGACCAGGCGGGTGATCTGATGGTCGCGCAGATGCTGCAACAAGGGCGTGTCGCGAAAACTGTTGGGGAAATTCTTCTGGATGACGGTTTCGCCGGCGCGGGGCAACACGGAGGCATGGATGTCGACGCCCGGCGTGCCGGGCACGAAGAAGCTGGCGCCGGGCCGGGTGGAAATATGCTGAATATGAATCACGGGCAGACCCTTGCTGCGGCAGGCCTCGATCAGCTTCGCCGCCTGCTGGCCGGCGGCCTCGCTGCCCGCCAACTCCATGGCGCCGCCGGGAAAATAGTCGTTCTGGATATCGATGATCAACAGTGCCGTGCTCATGAAAAATCTCCTTTCAAGGTCTGTCCATTGCTTTCCTGCTGCTCCAGCGCCAGCAGCAGGCTCGCTCGATGATGCCTGGCCACGTCGCGCCAATGCTCGCCGCACAGGACGCTTTCCAGGCCCCACAGAAAATTGAGACTGGGCTTGCACCCGGCCTGCTTGACCCGGACATAGGCCGCGACCGAGCCGATCTCGCGCAGCTGTGTGACCGAGCAGATGCCGGCGCTGCGCAGCATCTCACGCGACTTCGGGCCAAGGCCGGTCATGGGGTCTCCTGCGTCGCCGTGCATGCCCGGCTCAGAAACCCGGACGCCCATTGACCACCAGCGCGGCGATGTACAGCGCGGTCGCCAGCGCGATGCCGCGCAAGGGGATGCTGAACCAATAAAGCCGGGCAAGGACGAGATAACCGAGCAGCAGGACCAGTCCCACCGCGAGCAGGAAGGACGCCTGGAACAGGAAGGCGCCATGGACCAGCGCAAGGTAGCCGTAGACCAGGCCGAAGAGGATGGCGATCCCGCGCGGCTAACCGCGCAGCCCCAGCGAAGCCTCCAGTTGCCGCACCAGTTCGAGCAGGCGCGGCCGCACTTCGTTGAGCAGAAAATCCTTCGACAGCGTGAACGCCGGTCCGCCGCAGTTGATCGCCATCGGCGGCAAGCCGCCGCCGGGACGCAAGGGCACGGCGATGGCATTGACATCGGTCTGCCATTCGCCGAAGGAGGTGACGCAGCCGGATTCGCGGTATTCCTTGAGCGCCCGCTCGATGCCCTGGCGGATCGCCGGCCAGGCCACTTCGTCGAGTTCGCGCACGCGCTCCATGATGTCCTCGCGCTCGCGCTCGGGAATCATCGCCAGGTAGGCGCGGCCCATCGCCGTGGTGGCGATCGGGATGCGCGAGCCGACGTCGAGCGAGAGCGTCAGCGCCGCCGAGCTGCGCGCGTTGCCGACATAGATCATCGACAGGCGGTCGCGGCTGCCGAGCGAGACCATGGCCTTGGAGAAGTCGGCGAGTTCCTGCATCAACGGCCGCGCCAGGTCGCGCACGTCGAGCCGCGCCAGCATCGCGCTGCCCAGCGCCAGGGTCGAGGTGCCGAGGCGGTATTTGCCGGTCTCCTCGACGAAGACCAGGTAGCCCAGCTTGGTCAGCGTGTAGGTGAGGCGCGAGACGGTGGATTTGGGCAGCTTGCAGCGCTTGGCGATGTCGAGGTTGCCGAGCATTTTCTCGCCCGAGCTGAAGCAGGAAAGTACCGAGAGCCCGCGCGCCAGGGCGGTGACGAAGTGGCGGTCTTCCTTGCCGGCGGCCTTGTCCGCGACGACTTCGGTCACGGCCGCGGCGGCGGTCTTGTTCTGTTTGCTCATGTCAGTCCTCTAGTGCATACAGCGCGCATAGCGCATCGCGGGCAGCCCGGTATTCGCGTCCGAGCCGCTCCACCACTTCATTCACGGGAAGAATCTCGTCTATCGAACCGATGCCCTGGCCGACACCCCAGATGTCGCGCCAGGCCTTGGTCCGGTCGGAACCGAAACTCATGCTGCTCTTGTCGCGCAACGGCAGGTTGTCGGGGTCCAGCCCCTGCGCGGTGATGCTCGGCCGCAGGTAGTTGCCATGGACGCCGGTGAAGTAGGGAGTATAGACGACGTCCGCCGCGGTGCTTTCGACGATCATCTGCTTGTAGGCGTCCACCGCGTTGGCTTCCGGGGTCGGGATGAAGCGGGTGCCCATGTAGGCCAGGTCGGCGCCCATGGCCTGCGCCGCGAGCACCTGCTCGCCGCGGGTGATCGATCCGGACAGCGCGATCGGCCCATCCCAGAAGCGCCGCACCTCGGCCACCAGGGCGAAGGGGCTGAGCATGCCGGCATGGCCGCCGGCGCCGGCGGCGACCAGGATCAGGCCGTCGACGCCGGCCTCCAGGGCTTTCTGCGCATGGCGCACGCTGATCACGTCATGGAACACGATGCCGCCATAGGCGTGCACTTCCTGGACCACGTCGCCCGGCGCGCGCAGGCTGGTGATGATCATCGGCGCCCGGTGCTTGACGCAGAGCGCGACGTCGTGGTCGAGGCGATCGTTGGAGTGATGCACGATCTGGTTCACAGCGTAGGGCGCGATCTTGCGGCCGGGGCTGGCGCGGCGCGCGGCGTCGATTTCCGCGCTGATGGTGGTCAGCCATTCGTCGAGCAACTCCTTCGGCCTGGCGTTCAGGGCCGGGAAGGAGCCGACGATGCCGGCCATGCATTGCGCCAGCACCAGTTGCGGCTGGGAGACGATGAACATCGGCGCACCGATCACCGGCAGCACGAGATTGTCTTGCAGGACTTTGGGCAGGGACATTGATTCTCCTAAGCGGATTCAGCACGCTGCGCCCGGCCGGTCATCAGCCAGGCGGGGATCAGGGCCAGACAGTAAACAAAGGCGATCAGGAAGAAGCCTTCCTGCATCGGTTGCAGGCCATGCACGGCATTCAACTGGCGCTCGCGCCCTTCGAGGAACAGCGCCAGCAGCGTGACGCCGAGCGCGCCGCCGAGCTGGCGAAAGAAATTGATCGAGGCCGAGCCGGCCGCCTCGGTGCCGTAGGGCAGCAGGCGCAAGGCGCCGGCGTTCAGGCCGGGAATGATCAGTCCCAGGCCGACCCGGCCGATCGCCACCCATAGCGCCAGCAGCCAGAAGCCGGTGGCGCGCGACGACAAACCCATCAGGATCGCCGACAGCGAAAAGAAGACGAGCCCGGCCATCGCCACCCGATTCGACGGAAAGCGATCGGCCAGCCGGCCGGCCTGCAACAGCACGATGGCCAGCACGATGCCGCCCGGCACCAGCATCACGCCGGCCTCATAGGCCGAGAAGCCGGCGCCGATCTGGGCAAAGATCGGCGCCAGGTAGGTCGACCCGTAAATGCCGACGCCATAGGCCAGGGCCACCAGCACCGCCGCGCCGAAGCCCGCTTCGCGGAAGATGCCGAAATCCAGCAGCGGATGCAGGGTGCTGCGCTCCCACACCACGAAGGCCAGTGCCAGCGCGACGCCCAGCACGACGGCGGCGCTGCCCAGCGCCGGCTGGCGGATCAGCGCCGCCAGCCCGCCCAGCAGCGCACACAGCGCGCTCACCACCAGCAGCAGGCCGATGGCGTCGAACGGACGCTGGCGCGCGCCGGCCAGGGGCCGCCCGGCGATGACGTAGCGCGGCGCCAGCGCGATGGCGGCCAGACACAGCGGCACCGTCACCAGGAACACTGCGCGCCAGCCGAAGTGGTCGACCAGCAAGCCGCCAGCCACCGGCCCCACGGCCGGCGACAGCACGATGCCGAGGCCGTAGGCGCCCATCGCGCGGCCACGTTCTTCGGGCGGAAAAACGTCGATGATCACCAGCATCGCCAGCGGCTGGATCAGGCCGGCGATGCTGCCCTGGCCGATGCGGCACAACGCCAGCAACTCGAAGCGGTCGCTGAGCGCGGCCAGCACCGAGAACATCACCAGCAGCACCAGCGCGCCGACGAAGCTGCGGCGAATGCCGAAGCGCTGCATGCTCCATGTGGCGAGCAGCATGGAAGCGGTGGTGGCGGCGAGAAAACCGGTGGACAGCACCTGCACCTGGTCGTGGCCGACATGAAAAACGTTGATGATTTCCGGCAGGGCGACATTCACCACCGTGGCTTCCATGATGGCCGAGACGGTACCCAGCATCACCGTGAGCACCGCCCACCAGCGATAGGCGGGGCCATGGCGCGCGAACATCGCCGCCACCTCGGCGCGGCGCTCGTCGGTCGCCAGGTTCCTCATGCGACATCACCGACGACAGCCTCGGCGGCACGCAGGACGGAATCGGGATTCGACGGCTGGGCGGAAGGGGTCATGCGACGCAAAATCGGGTTCACAAACTGGAAGTATGTTCCGAATGGTGGCACAACGCAGAACGGCACGTCAAGCGCGATCAATGCTGCGAATGCCTTGGCAGGCCGCAATTTTGCGCCGCAATATAAGACGCTTATTGACTTTCGGGGCAAGTCCTAGAAGAATTCGGGCCGTAGGCTTTTTACAGAACACTGTTCTGCACTGCGGTTCTTTGAAGTGCATAGGCAGAACCTGCATAGGACATTCCATGAGCGCCACCCAAGCCAGATTCGTCTGGGACGACCCCCTGCTGCTGGACCAGCAACTGAGCGAAGACGAACGCATGCTGCGCGACGCGGCGCGCGACTATTGCCAGGGCAAGCTGGCGCCGCGCATCCAGCTTGCCTTCCGCAACGAAAGCACTGACCCGGCCATCTTCCGCGAAATGGGCGAGATGGGCCTGCTCGGTGTCACCATCCCGACGGAATACGGCGGCTCCGGGCTCAACTACGTCTCCTATGGCCTCATCGCGCGCGAAGTCGAGCGCGTCGATTCCGGCTACCGCTCGATGATGAGCGTGCAGTCCTCGCTGGTCATGGTGCCGATCAACGAATTCGGCACCGAAGCCCAGAAGCGGAAGTACCTGCCCCGGCTCGCCTCGGGCGAATGGATCGGCTGCTTCGGCCTCACCGAACCCAACCACGGCTCCGACCCCGGCTCGATGATCACACGGGCGCGGAAGGTGCCCGGCGGCTATTCGCTGTCCGGGGCCAAGATGTGGATCACCAACAGCCCGATCGCCGATGTCTTTGTGGTCTGGGCCAAGAACGATGCCGGCCGCATCCGTGGCTACATTCTCGAAAAAGGCATGCAGGGCCTCTCCGCACCGGCGATCCACGGCAAGGTCGGCCTGCGCGCCTCGATCACCGGCGAGATCGTGATGGACGAGGTCTTCGTCCCGGAGGAAAACGAATTCCCCGAGGTCAGCGGCCTCAAGGGGCCATTCACCTGCCTCAACTCGGCGCGTTACGGCATTGCCTGGGGCGCCCTGGGCGCCGCCGAGGACTGCTGGCACCGGGCGCGGCAATACGTGCTGGACAGGACGCAGTTCGGCCGCCCGCTGGCCGCCAACCAGCTGATCCAGAAGAAGCTGGCCGACATGCAGACCGAGATCACCCTGGGCCTGCAAGGCTGCCTGCGTCTGGGCCGGCTCAAGGACGAAGGCATGGCGGCACCCGAGATCACCTCGCTCATGAAGCGCAACAGTTGCGGCAAGGCGCTGGAGATCGCCCGCATGGCGCGCGATATGCACGGCGGCAACGGCATCTCGGACGAATACGGCGTGATCCGCCACGTGGTCAACCTCGAAGTGGTGAACACCTACGAGGGCACCCACGACATCCACGCCCTGATCCTGGGGCGGGCACAGACGGGAATCCAGGCGTTCAGCTAAAGGACATTTTATGGATCTGACTTTCACGGCAGAGGAACAGGCCTTCCGCGAGGAAGTCCGCCGCTTCGTCGCCGAGCAACTGCCGGCCGCCATCCGCCACAAGGTGACCAACGGCGTGCACCTGAATCGCGACGAGCACGTGCAATGGCAGCGCATCCTGCACCGGCGCGGCTGGGGCGGCCCGGGCTGGCCGCAGGAATTCGGCGGACCCGGCTGGACGCCGACCGAGCAGTACATCTTCGAGGAAGAATCGGCCCGCGGCGGCGCGCCGCGGCTGATTTCCTTCGGCCTCAAGATGATCGCGCCGGTGCTGATGGCCTTCGGCAATCCGGCCCAGCAGCAACGCTTCCTGCCGAAAATCCTCTCCGCCGAGGAATGGTGGTGCCAGGGCTATTCGGAACCCGGCGCCGGCTCGGACCTCGCTTCGGTGAAAACGCGGGCAGTACGAGTTAACTCGACTGAGGGCGACCACTACATCGTCAACGGCCAGAAAACCTGGACCACGCTCGGCCAGTATGCCGACTGGATCTTCTGCCTGGTCCGCACCGACCCCGAAGCGAAGAAGCAAAGCGGCATTTCCTTCCTGCTGATCGACATGAAGACGCCGGGCGTCACGGTGCGCCCGATCATCACGCTCGACGGCGCCCACGAAGTCAATGAAGTCTGGCTCGAAGAGGTCAGGGTGCCGGTCGAGAATCTGATCGGCGAGGAGAACAAGGGCTGGACCTACGCCAAGTTCCTGCTCGGCCACGAGCGCACCAACATCGCCGGCATTGGCATCGCCAAGCGCGAACTGGCGCGCCTGAAGCGCATTGCCGAGGCCGAGGGGCGGCTCGACGACCCGCTGTTCGCGGCGCGCGTGGCGCAAGTGGAAATCGACCTCATGGCGCTGGAGACCACTAACCTGCGCGTACTCTCTGCCGAGCGCGTAAAGAAGGCGCCGGGACCGGAGGCGTCGATCCTCAAGATCAAGGGCACCGAAATCCAGCAGGCCATTGCCGAACTGATGATGCAGGCGGTCGGCCCCTACGCCCTGCCCTTCCAGCAGCAGGATGTCGGCCCGGAGTACGCCGCCAACCTCGGCGCCGGCTACTGCAACCTGCGCAAGCTGTCGATTTTCGGCGGCGCCAACGAAATCCAGAAAAACATCATCTCGCAGATGATCATGGGATTGTGATATGAACTTGCAAAGAGCATTTGATCGGATCGAACTGAGGTTTCCAGCATGAACTTCGACTTCACCGAAGAACAAGTGGCGCTCGTCGACACCGTGCGGCGTTTCGTCGCCAGGGACTACGGTTTCGAGACGCGCCGCGCCATCCGTGCCACGAAGAGCGGCTGGAGCCGCGAAACCTGGCAGAGCCTGGCCGATCTCGGCGTGCTGGCGCTCAACATCGAAGAGGAACACGGCGGCCTCGGCTACGGCGCGGTGGAAGCCGGACTGGTGATGAACGCTTTCGGCGCCGGCCTGCTGCTGGAGCCCTATCTGGCCGCGGCGATCGTCGCCCCGGCCCTGATTCGCCGTGCCGCCAGCGCCGACTTTCAGGCCACCTGGCTGCCGAAGATCGCCACCGGCGAGGCCGTCATCATCCTCGCCCACGCCGATGCGCGCGGCGAGCCCGTCAGCGAACGCGACGGCCGCCTCTCCGGGCGCAAGGCCGTGGTCGCCCATGGCGGCTGCGCCGACCTGCTGCTGGTTTCGGCACGACTCGCCAGCGGCGGCAGCGGTCTGTTCGCCGTGACGCCGGGCAGCGCGGGCGTGACGCTGCACAGCTACCCGACGCTCGACGGCCAGCCTGCGGCCGACCTGATCCTGCACGACGCGCCAGCCAGCAGAATCCTGCGCAGCGCAACAGTCGGCGCTGACGCTGCGGCGAATGGGACGCTGGACGCCACGCTGGACGCCACGTTGAACGCCGCGTTGGACACCATTGAGGCCGCGCTCGACATCGGCCTCGCCGCGCTTTGCGCGGAAGCGGTCGGCATCCTGGAAGCGACCGTGGCTGCCACCACCGACTATCTCAAGACCCGCCAGCAGTTCGGCCAGCCCATCGGCCGCTTCCAGGCCCTGCAGCACCGCATGGCGGACATGCTGCTGCACCTGGAACAGGCGCGCTCGATGAGCTATCTTGCCGCCATGCACTGCGCCGACGAAGACAGAACCGCACGCCAGCGCGCGCTCTCGGCGGCCAAGGTAACCATCGGCCAGGCCTGCCGCTTCATCGGCCAGAACGCGGTGCAGCTGCACGGCGGCATGGGCATGACGGACGAGTTGATCCTGAGCCACTGGTTCAAGCGCCTGACCGCCATCGAAATGAGCTTCGGCGATACGGACATGCACTTGCAGCGCTTTGCCCGGCTGTCTCGCGCAGCATGACGGCGAACCTGATCTGCGGCACGCTGGAACGTTCCGGTGCCGACATCGACCAGCGCGCCGCGCGGCTCGCCGGCGGCCTGGCGCGCCAGGGCGTGGCCGACGGCGACGTGGTGGCGGTGATGCTGAGGAACGACGCGGCCTTCGTAGACATCATCCAGGGCTGCCGCATCGCCGGCACCTACTGCTGCCAGATCAACTGGCACTTCAAGCGCGACGAGGCCGGCTTCATCCTCGCCGACTGCGGGGCCAGGACGCTGTTCGTCCAGCCCGACTTGCTGGCGGTGATTGCCGACGCCGTCCCGCCGCAGGTGCAGGTGATCGTGGTGCAAGACGGACACGCCGGCCCCAACGACTACGAGACCTGGCTGGCGGCGCAAGCCCCCTACGCCGGACCGCCGCGCACGCCGCGCGGCCACATGGCCTACACCTCGGGCACCACCGGGCGGCCCAAGGGCGTCCGCCGCCAGCCGCCGACGGCCGAGCAGCAGGCGCTCTCGGCGCAAGTGGCGAGAGAAGCGCTGGGGATTTACCCGGGCGTGCGCAGCCTGCTCTCGGCGCCGCTCTACCACAGCGCGCCCAGCTCCTTTGCGCAGCAGTCGCTGCTGCAGGGTTCGCTGCTGGTGCTGGAAGAGAAGTTCGACGCCGAGGCCACGCTGGCGCTGATCGAACGTCACCGCATCGACACCGTCTACCTGGTGCCGGTCATGTACGTGCGCCTGCTGCGCCTGCCGCCGCAGGTGCGTTCGCGCTACGACCTGTCTTCGCTCAAGTTCGTCGCCTCGACCGGATCGCCCTGTGCGCCGGAGGTCAAGAAGGCCATGATCGACTGGCTCGGTCCGGTGATCTACGAGGCCTACGCTTCCAGCGAAACCGGCTACATCACCGTCATGTCGCCGCAGGACGCGCTGCGCAAGCCCGGCAGCGCCGGCCGCCCGGTCGGCCGCGCCGAGATCCGCATCTTCGACGAAGCCGGACGCGAGCTGCCCGCCGGCGAGATCGGCACCATCTATGCGCACCAGCCCGCCTATTCCGACTTCAGCTACCACGGCAACGAAGCCGCGCGCCGCGCCGTCGAGCGCGACGGTCTGGTCAGCGTCGGCGACATGGGCTACCTCGACGCCGAAGGCTTCCTCTACGTCTGCGACCGCGCCTCGGACATGGTGATCTCGGGCGGCGTGAACATCTATCCGGCCGAGATCGAGCATGTGCTGATCACCCTGCCCGGTGTCGCCGATTGCGCCGTGGTCGGCATCCCCGACGAGGAATTCGGCGAAGCGCTGGCGGCCCAGGTCGTCGCCGAAGCCGGCGCCACGCTCGACGCACAAGCCATTCGGCAGGCACTGACCGAGCGCATCGCCGGCTACAAGGTGCCGCGCCGCATCGACATCGTCGACGCCCTGCCACGCGACGACAACGGCAAGGTGGTCAAGCGCAAGATCCGCGATGGCTACTGGGGCGGCCGTTCGCGCAAAATATGAACCTAAGAACCTGAGTTGACGCTGTGCCAAACAAACGGAAATCAGGCAGGCTGGGGGTTTTGTGGAGTTGGGAGGGATCACCCGATGG
>MHZX01000012.1 GCA_001828935.1 Rhodocyclales bacterium RIFCSPLOWO2_02_FULL_63_24 | reverse complement strand
CCAGCGCGACGAACAGTGATCCGGTCAGAATAAGGGTGTGTTTGGCTTTCATGAGGAGGCTCCGAATTAGGTTACTGAAAAATTGAACGCTTACGCCACTGCAGAAGTGTCTCGATGAGGATGTCTGCGCCAGAAAATTCCTGGCAACGGTTTTGCTCTTCGTGATCTCCTTGTTTTTGGCCTGCCGGAAAAATGGCAGCAAGCCTTGTGCCATGGTCGATCGGACCCATTTCAGTCTGAATCCTGACACGCGAACAGGGTCGGATCAGCCACATGAGTGTCGCGAAGTCGCGACAAGTGTCGCTAGCCAATGACAGATCCCCATGGGTCAGACGCCATCCGGCTCGCGCCGCCGGCAATCGGGACACATTCGCAGGCTGTCGATCCCTCCCGGCATATCCTTGGCGTGGCTTTCCATAAGTGCCAGGCTCATGGCCAGCTTGCGTTGGCCGATGAAGGGGATGCCACAGCCGCGGCATGCAACGAACTGATCGCGGGCAAGCTCGCGCGGGGTTTGACGTGCCTCTGCATCCGGCAGGAAGCGGGCTTGCAGCGATATGGCCTGTTCCGGACAACCGGCTCGACACAGGTTGCACTGCACGCAAAGACTTTCCATAAAAAGCACGCGCGGCGCGAGATCCAGTTGGCCGCTCAAGGCGCCGGTCGGACACAAGTGGGTGCAGGCATGGCAAATCGTGCATTTCACCGGATCGATCGCAACGGCGCCGAAAGCGGCGCCAGGCTGGAGAGCGCAGGGCTCGGCGCGGATCGAGCCGCCGCCGGCCAGATCTCCTGCAGCATAGGCATCGACCAGGTCAAGGAAGCCGGCCCGCCTCTCGTTGCCGGTGGCGTGTTTGACCACCGCAGTGCGTGCGAGCGGCGATGCCGCATGCCATACGCGATCGACCGCCGGTTCGACATCGGTCGCCGACGCGATTTCAAGCGTCGCCGGATTGCCACCGACGCTGGCCAGAATCTCACGCAACTCTCTCAGCCTCTGTTCGAGCAGTAGGCGGCTCTTCGCAGGAGTTGTCGGTGCAATCGCCAACACCACTCCACTTGCGCCGCGGGTAAGAGCGGTCATCCAGAGTACGTCGGAAAATGCCGGCAACGGATCGACTTCAAGCAGCGCAGAGGATTCGTCCAGGGAGGGCAGCAGGTGGCGCGTGGCCGCGTCGTGTACCACCAGGACGCAGGGCTTGCCTCCCCTTGCGCGTTCCGTCAGCAGTTCATCCAGCCTGTGCGACAGCGCTCCCGGTGCAGGCTGCAGAAAAGTCAGCGCGCCGGTCGGGCACACCAGGGCGCAACTGGCGCAACCTTGGCAACGATAGGGATCGATCTCTATCCTTTCGCCCTTCGATTGGATGGCCTCCGTGGCACAGACGTCCAGGCACCGCCGACAGCCGGCCACTCCCATCGACTCATGCGTGCAAAGTTGCGGACGGAGGGCGACGTATCCGGGTTTGAAAAAATCCCCGGTCAATTGCGGCAGGCTGTCCAGCGCCCGAACCGTGGCGGCGGCATCGCCGCGCGGCGCATAGTAGCCATAGGGCGGCACTTCCTGCCTCAGCAGCGGCTCTCGGCATAAATCAAGCACCAGATCGAATCGTCGATCGGCATTGGCACTGAATATCCCGGCATCCTCAACTTTGTCGACGGCCACACGCACCGCGGCCGTGAATTGGCCGAGATGCCCCTCCAGAGAAACGATGCGACCGCCGACCGGTGTGATGCTCGACGGCAGGTCTTGCTGGCTCCCTACGCCGGGGACAAACAGCGCGATCCGCAACTTGGGGGCTCGGGCCGACAATTCGCGAGCGGCAGCAACCGCCGCCGGCGAATCGCCAATGACCAGCACCACGCCGCGGGATCGATAAACGACGCCATCGTGCGGCGTAAGCGTGCCCGGGGGAATGAAGCGCAACCCGGACAGCCACCCCGCCTGTGCAGCAGCAGCGAGGCTCGAAAGCGCGGCAGGAATGAATGGCTCAGACATCGGTGGAAAAAGCAGGAACGGATTCCTGGATGGCGTCGATGTCCTCGCGATCGAGCAGGCATGCGCGTGGCGTGAGCGTCAGCAGTGCCTTGTAGAACGGTGTTGCAGCAACGCGTTCGGTACTCTGGCAGTACTTCGGAACCCAGCACAGGACATGTTGGTCGAGAAATTCGCGTTCGCGCGCTACACAGTCCATTGCGCTCCGAATGTTGCCTTCCTCCCAGGCTTCGGCCTCCCGCTGACAGGCAATGGCGAGGAAGCGCAATTCGGCCGCGAGATGATCGACGGGACTTGCCTCCGGCAGCGGCGGCACAATATCGGCGTCGGCATAGGAGGAAGTCACCGCAAGCACGCAATCGCCGCCCCAATGGCCGGTCCGCACCACCGATTCGAATGGGGGCACGCTGCCGTAGGACTCGGAAATGCCGCCAAACAGCCGAGTGAACTCGATGGCGAGCTCATCGGATGCAACGTCCTCGCCCAATGCCGCCTGGACCGCATCCGCAAGATTTGCGGTTTCCCCGCCCAACGCCTCGGCGGTATTGACCGGCCCGAGCGAAGCGATCAATTCGCCGAAGAAAGCACGGCTCGGCGCTTCGGCAAAGCCGCGCGCCAACAACCAGTAAGTGCGGCCGCGTCGACCGGCGTTTTCCGCCAGGATCGCGGCCGAAGTCGTGCGCAAGCTCAGACCCCCCAGAACGAGTGCGGACCGTTCGGCTTGTAGCCGGGCTTGTGGCAGGTCAGGCAGCCCTTGCGGTCGGCCTGGCCCTCGTCCGCCAGCGCTTTCGACATGCGATCGTCCTTGCGCAGATACAGGATGTCTTCCTGCACCTTGTCGTGGCAATCGTTGCAATCGAGCTTCTCCTGCTTCTCATGCAGCTTGTGGAAGCGGCCCTCGACGGCCATCGACGGTTTGCCGGTGAAGACCATTTTCTTTTTCACCGGGGCATCGGCGCCGAAGGCCGGCGCAATGGCCAGGCTCAGGCCCAGCACCAGCGATGCAAACAGTGTCGTCTTCATGACTTGGCTCCTTTGTCCAACGTGTAATACACCTGCGGCGCATTGCCGAAGTGTTTCTTGAGCTGCACGGCATTGGTCGCCTTGATGCGCATCGAAATTTCCGACTTCGGGTCGTCGAGGTCGCCAAACCAGCGCGCCTGGGTCGGGCAGACCAGATCGCAGGCCGGCGTGTAATCCTGATCCTTGCCGATGCGGTCGGTCTTGCCGTCCTTGATGGCCTTTTCGATCTTATGCCAGCAGAAAGTGCACTTCTCCGCCGTCTTCGGCTTCTTCTGATGCGTCGGATGCCGCTCGGCATAGGCGATGGTCTCCATGCCCTGCGCGCCCTTGCCCGGATTCAGGGACTTCAGCTCCGCATTCATCTGCGGCACGCCATAGGGACAGACGGATGCGCAGTAGCCGCAGCCGATGCACTTCTTGTAGTCGAACAGCACCACGCCGTATTCGTTCTTGCTGATCGCCTTGACCCCGATCTTGTCGCAGATCGCCTTGCACGACGGCTTTTCGCAGTGCATGCAGTTCATCGTGTTGTAGATCTTGTGTACATCAGGATAGGTGCCCACCTCGTACTCGATCATCGCGTTCCATTGCGCATCGGGAGTGAAATGGTTTTCCACCGCGCACGCGGCTACGCAGGAACGGCAGCCCATGCAGCGCTTGGTGTCTATGAGTCGTCCAAATTTTGCCATGATGGTTGCTCCCTTAGGCCTTGGTCAGCTTGCACTTGGTGTCATTGAAGGAGTTCATGCCCGACGGAACGTCCGGGTGCAACTCCAGTACCTGGTTGATCCAGGTTCCTTGCTTGGCGACGGGCGCATAGCCGGGGCTCCACTGCCCATAGTGGTAGGACACCGCCAATGTATCGGGACGCACGCCCTGGGTCAGCCTGGCCACACCCTTCACCTTGCCGACGCGGGTTTCGATCTGCACCGTATCGCCGTTGTTGATGCCCATCTGCTTGGCCGTCTGCGTGTTGATGGCGACGTAGTTGGTATCGAGACCGGACCCCAGCGCCTGGTTGGTGATCGCGTTGTTGACCGTGTTGCCCGACTGGTAGCGATGCATCAGCTTGTGCGTGATGAGATAAAAGGGGAAGTCCTTGGCCTCGCGATGCGGCGTCGGAAAGGCGTGTTCCTTACCCGGCAGCGGCGCGTAGGCGATCTTGTACTTCGGCAAGTCGATGCGGGTGATGTTGTTGGCCTTGGTGACTTGCTCGACCTTTTCATAGGTACCGACGAAGTGATCGGCATAAAGCTTGAACTTCGGCTTGCCGGGACCCTTGAACACGGGATCGACGCCGTGCAGATACTTGCCCTTGGCATCCAGCTTCCCCTTGGCGACGAAGCCATGTTGCTTCGCGTAGGAAAAATCCTTTTTGGTCTTGTCGGTCCAGATCGTCGCTACTTGTTCCTCGGTCGTGTAGTCGCGGCCTGGCTTGAACGTGACTTCCTTGAGTTTCCAGCCCTTGTTGAGGTTCTCAATATACTTGTCGCGCATGCCGACCCGCTTGGCCAGCTCAAAGATTATCGAGTTGGCATCCTGCTCGAGGTTGAAGGGATTGGTCATCGGTTGGCGGATGGCGGCAACGATGCCGCCCAGCTCGGGACTCGTCTTGGCCGGCGCGTTGTGCCACGATTCGAGATAAGTCTTGTCGGGCAGGACGATATCGCCGTACCAGGCGGTTTCACCCATCACGATATCGATCACCACGTTGAACGTCTTGGCCATGCCTTCGAATTGCTGCCAGGCATTCGACGTCGAGACTGCGCGATTGGTACCGTAGAAGATCTGCATCTCGGGCACGTACCCCAGCCCCCAGGACTTGGGGTCGAGCAGCGTGATGTTGGTTTGCTGGCCGATGTTGTGATGCGAATTCGGATGGAATACGGTCTGCTGCATATCCGTGCGCTTCGGCGGATAGTCGCACTTGGCGGGTTCCAGGTACTCCGGATGATTGTTCGGGTGGTGGAGCAGCAAGCCGCCGACGCCGTCGATCGCGCCCACCAAGGAGTTCAGGATCAGCAGCGAACGCGAGTTCTGCACGCCGAATTCCTTGGCTGCAAGTCCGCGGAAGGTATAGGCGGCAACCGGGCGATAACGCAGTTTGACGCCGTCGATTTCCTTGAACTCGCCGATATGCGCTTCCTTGGCAAACGTCGCCGCCAGACGAGCAATGGTCGCGGCGGGCACGCCAGTCACTTCTTCGGCGTACTGCGGCGTGGTGTCCTTGAGACTCTCGGCGAACACCGTGAAAGCGGTGCGCACCGACTTGCCATCGACCGTGTAGCTGCCCTTCAACGCCGGCTTGACGTTGATGGTGTAAGCGGCGGCGGCATTGGTCACCGTATCCCACACCAGCGGGGTCTTGCCGTCCTTGTCCATGACGATTTTGCCATCCGCACCCACCAGTTGCGGAGAGTTGGTGCACGTCGTGAGGAACTCCTCGTCGATCGTGCCGGCATCGATCAGCAGCTTGCACATCGCCAGCACCATGACCACATCCTTGCCTGGACGCATCGGCACCCATTCGTCGGCCTTGGCGGCGCAGCCGGAAAGGCGCGGGTCGATGACCACCGTCTTCAAACCGCGTTCGCGTCCCTGGGCAGTCGCCCAGTCGAGCCAGCGCGAGGTCTGCTCGCCTTCGTGGTAGTTGGCGCCGAAGTTCAACAGAAGGTTGGTGTATTTCAGATCGGGCAGATGGCCGTGGTAACCCCAGGTCAGTTCATCGGCCACATGCCGTGCCGCTTCGCACAGCGTCGTCCGGTGTACGCCGTTCGGCGTGCCGAAAGCGCCACACCAAGCTTTCAAATTTGTGTCGCCGATCAGGTACTTGCCTTGACCCCATTGAAAAACCAGTTTCGACGGATTGTCGGCCTTAATCTTCCTAAGCCGCTCTGCCACCAGCGAAAACGCTTCTTCCCAACTGATCTCGACAAAACCTGGATTTTCGTTCGGGCCCTTCTTCGGATTGGTCCGCTTGAGCGGCTTCTTCAGCCGATACGGATCGTAGGTGTTGTACATCCCCGCTGCACCCTTGGGGCAGATGCCGTGGTTATAGACCTCCGCGCGCGCCGCGTCGGGATAGATCGACTTGACGATGCCATTCACCACGTTGCCCTGGATGCCGCAAAAGTTAGGACAGATCGAGCAACCGGACTTGAACGTCTTGACCTCCATCGATTTGGCTGCCGCCGCGGGTTTGGCTTTGGCCGCAGCGGCAAGGGCATCGAAACCGACACCTGAAGCCGCCGCACCACCGAGGGCGCCCATGCCCTTGATAAAACCTCTTCGTCCGATTTCCATATCATTGACTCCTATAGGTTGTTGCCTTCATTGCGGTTGAATATCACCGTTACCTTCCGGTAACATGAAATCGTGAATTCTCCAATCCAGCCGCCGGGAATTGCCCTGCTTCGATGCGCCGACAAGAGTCGGCGCTGGCGGCACGGCGGCCGGCGCAGCCAGGCCTGGCTGGCGACCGACGCGGAAACGGTGATCGATCAGGAGGATGGAGGAGGGTTTCACGATTTCTCTATTGACATGATTTCTGCTCAATGCTGCGCGAGAACCATGCCATTGACGAAATACCGAGTAAATTCATAGCCTTAAAGTCCGCCTCCGAAAATCCATATGTCTGATAGGGATATAGCCGGCTAGAATGGTTACCAAACCGTAACTTCTGGAGGCGCGATGTCCAAAGACTTCGTAAACCCGTTACCGAACCGTAACCGACGTCGCTGGCTGATCGACAGCAGCTGCCTCGCCGCCGCCGGACTTATCGGCCTCACGCGCAAGTCGCAGGCCGCCGCGAGCAAGATCCGCATCGGCATGACTCCGGCATTTCTCCATGACCAGCACAGCCTGCTCGGCGAATGGCGCGCATTCATGGCGGCATCGCTGCGCAGGCCCGTTGAATTCGTGCAGCGCGACAGCTACCGCGAAACCATGGACCTGCTGCGGCTGGAAAAGCTGGAGTTCGCCTGGATCTGCGACTACCCGTTTCTGCACCTCAAGGATTCGGTACGCCTGCTGGCGGTGCCGCTGTATCAAGGACGTCCGCATTACCGGTCTTATCTGATCGTCCGCAAGGACGACACGCGCACCCGTTCGATGACCGACCTGGCCGGCAGCGTGTTCGCTTACGCCGACCCCTACTCGAACACCGGCTACCTGTCGCCGCGCTATGAAATTCGTCAGGCGGGCCGCGATCCTGCAAATTTTTTTGGCAAGACCTTCTTTACCTGGTCGCATCGCAAGGTCGTCGAAGCCGTTGCCAGCGGCCTGGCGCAGGGTGGCGCAGTCGACAGCTATATCTGGGACACCCTGGCCCACGTCGAGCCGGCGCTGAGCGCGCGCACCCGGGTGGTCTGGCGCTCGCCGGAGTATGGCTTCCCGCCCTTCGTTGCCCATCGTTCGGTGACCAACGCCGACTTCCACCAGATGCAACGCCACCTGCTCGATACCTCGCGCAGCGACGCCGGAAGACGCCTGCTCGGCTTGCTCTACCTGGATGGCTTCACCACCGGCACCCCGGCGCTGTATGACGGCGTCGCCAGGATGATGCGCGCCTTTGGCGAAACCTGATGCGCTGGCTGTTCAACCTTTCCTTTCGCCACAAGATTCCCTTGTGGACCTCGTTCCTGATCGGCGTTTCGATCTTCGTCGTCGGTGCCGCCTTGATGACGCGGGCCTACGACGACATGAAGCACGCGGTGGTGATCAGCGCCGACAATCTGGCGCATACCCTGGCCAACACAGTGGCGCCGACCTTGCTGCACGACGACGTCTGGCGCGCTTTCGAAATCGTGCGCTCGCCGATTCGCACCGAATCCGCCCGAACCCCGGTCCAGGTCGATGCCGTGGTGGTACTGGCACGGGACAACAGGGTCTTCGTTTCCAGCCATCCCGAAGCCTTGCCGATGCTGAGCGAGGCCGCAACACTGGGTGCCGACTGGTTGCTGTTGAGGGCGCAGCTCAACGCCCCCGCCGGAACCAGGTGGCCGCTGGTACTGGAGCCCGACGACTCCAGCTACCTCTATCTGGCCCTACCCATCACCGACAAGGATGCGCAACTGGGCCACCTGGTCCTGCGCTACGCGAAATCGGTATTTCATCCCTGGTTTGTCGATACCATCTGGCAGGGCCTGGGCATTGGTCTGCTGGTACTGGCGGTGCTGATTCCCATCAACTGGTACTGGGGCAGCCGCATGGCCACTCCCCTGGTCGATCTGGCACAGCGCATGGGCTTGATGTTGCGCACGGTACCGGACCCCCTGCCCCCCGACCTGTATCCCTACGACGACGAACTCGGACAATTGTTTCAGGCCTACGACCGCATGGTGCTGGCGTTGCGCGACAAGGCCGCGCTCGAAAACGAAATGGTCAAGTCGGAACGGCTGGCCGCTATCGGCCAGCTCACCGCCGGCATCGCGCACGAAATCAACAATCCTCTGGCCGGCCTGATCACCGTGGTCGATACGCTCAAGTTGCGCGGCGATCTCGACCCGCGAGTGGTGCGCAACCTGGAATTGATCGATCGCGGCCTGATGCAGATCCGCGATACCGTCGCCGCCCTGCTGGTGCAGACCAGGGTCCAGGCGCGACATCTGAACCAGCATGATCTCGACGACATCCATACCCTGATACAACCGCAGGTCGGCAAGCGCCGCATCCGGCTTGGCTGGTCGGCGGCGATGCCCGCCGAACTACCGGCGCCGGCCAGCCTGGTGCGCCAGATCCTGATCAACCTGTTGCTCAATGCCGTCCAGGCAGCGGCCGAAGGCGGCCACGTCAGCCTGTGGCTGGGCAGGAAGGAAGGTTCCGAGTCCTGCCTGTCGATTGTGGTGCGCAATGACGGAGCCCACCTCAGCGAGGATCAACTGGTCCACCTGTTCGAGCCTTTCGCCTCGACTCGCGCCGGCGGCCATGGCCTCGGCCTGTGGGTGACCTACCAGATCGTGACCCAGCTCGAGGGTCGCATTGCCGCCAGGAATGACGACGGCGAGGTCGAATTCACGGTCAATCTGCCACTTGGAGAAACCTCATGCAACACCGCATCGGCCTGATCGAGGACGATCCGATCATCGGCGAGGCGCTCACCGAACGACTCGAGTTCGAGGGCTTCACCTGCGACTGGTACCGCGACGGCAAGTCAGCCCGGCGCGGGCTGGGCCAGCGCCGCTACAGCGTGATCGTCAGCGACATCAACCTGCCCGACATCAGCGGCGAACAACTGTTCCGCGACCTGCTGGATGGCCAACAAACCGTCGCCCCCTTCATTTTCATTACCGGCTACGGTGCCATCGACCAGGCGGTGCGCCTGCTCAAGCAGGGAGCCCACGATTACGTCACCAAACCCTTCAATGTCGGCGAACTGATCGGCAAGATCCGCAGCCTGTGCGAACGCCAGCAGCCGGCGGTCGACACCGCGGCCCGACTTGGCATTTCCACCAGCATGCGCCAGATCGAAGGGCTGCTGCCGCGCATTGCGGCCAGCCGCAGCGCGGTGCTGATTTCGGGCGAATCGGGGGCCGGCAAGGAACAGGTTGCGCGCGCCTTGCACAAAGCCGGCGACCCCGAGGGCAGGACGCCGTTTATCGCCGTGAATTGCGGCGCGATTCCCGAAAATCTGATCGAGTCGGAACTGTTCGGCCACGACAAGGGCGCCTTCACCGGTGCCGATCGCGAGCGCCGCGGAGTCTTCGAGCAGGCCGATGGCGGTTCCCTGTTCCTCG
>MHZX01000011.1 GCA_001828935.1 Rhodocyclales bacterium RIFCSPLOWO2_02_FULL_63_24 | reverse complement strand
TGGAGTTCTTTGTCAACGCAATGCGCAAGACGTCTCCACCCCTCGCGTCTGCCGACGCTACGCGCATCGTGGAGACCTATGCTCCCTGGGTGCTTGCCCCGACTTCCGCCATGACGGTCCTGTCGGCGTTGCGTCTTAGACAGAGCCACCAGCTTTCGCCTTGGGATGCGCTGATCGTCGCAGCCGCGCTGGAGGCGAATTGCGAGCGCCTGCTCACCGAGGATTTACAGCATGGGCAAATAATCGAGGGACTCGAAATCGTCAATCCGTTTGTGAACATGTCGTCGCCGGTTGAGAAGTGACGAGCTACGAGTTGTCTCCCCTGTGGTCGGCGGCGTTTTCTCCGGTCGGCGATGGGCATGATCGGGAACGCCAGCAACTGGCTGAAGCCTACCGTGCTTTTCGGGAGCGTGTTGCCAAGTTGCTGCAACTGATCGCGACCGAATTGCCGGCCTTGACGGTGCATGACATCACCCATGTCGACGCCTTGTGGCAAGTTGCTTCCGAAATTGCTGGTCCGAATTATCCGCTCAATCCCGCCGAGGGTTTTGTTCTGGGCGGAGCGTTTCTGCTGCACGACGCGGCGCACTGCCGTGCGGCGTTTGCCGGCGGGCTGGAGGAAATCAGGGCCTTGCCGGAATGGGGTGATGCGGCGGCTCAGCGCGGGCTCGATCTTGCTGGCTTGGTTGCGGGCAGCGAGGAATTCCAGTCCGTGCTGTTCGATGTGCTGCGTGTCCTGCATCCCCAGCGGGCGAGGGGCCTCCCCGATGCTTCATGGCAAGCGCCGGGCGACCCCACCACGCTCAAGCTGCTGCCACATGACGAACTACGCGCGGCCTACGGTGCGGTGATCGGCGAAATCGCCGAAAGCCACTGGTGGCCGGTTCATGATCTGGAGCCACTGGCTCGGCGTTCGCTGCCGCCACCAGTCGCTCTGCGGGGCACCGCGTGGGATGTGGATATTCTCAAGATCGCACTATTGCTGCGTACCGCCGATGCCGCTCATATCGACGCCGAGCGGGCGCCGCGCTTCCTGTTTGCGCTCATCAAACCGGTGGGTATTTCAAGGGATCACTGGGCATTCCAGAGCAAGCTGCATCCGGGCAGGTGCGATGAGCGGACCAACGAACTGCGCATCGCGGGCGGTCCATTCGGGATACAGGATCAGGACGCCTGGTGGCTGGCCTACGACACCTGCCGGATGATTGACCGCGAGTTTGCGGCCGCCGACGAACTGCTGCGCGATGCGAATCGCCAGCGCTTTGCCGCTCGTGCCGTCGAAGGCGCCCATCATCCGGAGTCTTTCGCCCGCAATGTCGCGGTCGTCGGCTGGCATCCGGTAGATGCGTCGATACGGATCACCGATATCTCGCGCGTGGTCGAGCAGTTTGGCGGGCGCAAGCTGTATGGCGACAAGCCTTATGTCGCCCTGAGGGAACTATTGCAGAACGCCCGCGATGCTGTGCTTGCCTGCCGCGCATTGGGAGCGCTGGGAGAGGCGGAAGGGCGTATCGATGTCGAGATCGAGAGCGTTGAACGCGAGGATTGGCTCCACGTAACCGACACCGGCATCGGCATGAGTCGTTACGTCCTGACTCGCGTGCTGCTGGATTTTGGCCGATCCCTATGGCGCGATCAGAGCGTGCGCAACGAGTGGCCTGGTCTCGCTGCTTCCAAGTTTGAAGCCGTCGGTCAGTTCGGCATCGGATTTTTCTCGGTGTTCATGCTCGGCGACAAGGTTAGGGTCATCAGCCGTCGATTGGAACGCAGCCATGACGATGATCAGGATCAATGGGTGTTGGAGTTCCGCAATGGCACAGCCGGACGCCCAGTGTTGCGTCCTCCCGCGGAAGGGGAAAGGCTGAGCCGGCATGGTACGCGGGTGTCGGTTCGCTTGACTGCTGCAACGGATTTGCTGGTTAAGAGAACCTCGGTTTTCGATTTGTTTGCTGGCGGAACCGAGACGAAACTGACAGCGCTATCACTGCATGAGGTTGCGGGAGCGCTTGCTCCTGCTTTGGAGGTGGATCTGTGGGCCAGAGAAGGGGGCGCCGAATCAAGCCAGGTGTTGAGGGCTGGCGATTGGAAAACCATCGACGCCAAAACCTTGCTGACTCGTATTGCACCGGAATGCGAATCCAATCAGTCCGGTTTGTTTCGAGGTGACTTTCAAGGCAGCATCGATCGTCTTGAACGGATCGAAAGCGGAAGCGGCGATTGTTGGGGACGCTGTGCAGTAACAAGCCAAACGGTGCGCTTTTTTGCGGTGTCGGTGGGCGTGGTGACAGTCGGTGGTCTATGGGGCGGAGAAATCAACGGCTTCCATGGTCTGCTGGTTGGGCGGCCACAGAACCGGCTGGATCGCGACGGCGCGGTTCCGGCGGTGCCTTTGGACCTGCTCGCAGTCTGGGCAAACCGGCAAGCTGGACTGCTGCTGGAAGCCAAGAAACTGACGCTGGGTTTGAGCAAGACGCTGATTGCCTTGGGTGCCGATCCGGAAGACTTGCTGGTGGTCGAGCACAATGGCAATGCCCTGAGCACCAAGAGCTTTCGTGCAGCGCTCGCTGATACTGACGAAATATGGCTTCTCCCTGAGAATGAAATGCGTCACGCCTCCGATGATGAAGTATTGCAGGCTGACTTCGAGCGCTCCTTCGAACCAGACCAGAGAGTCTTCGTCGCCGATATGACAGAGACGCGGAATGCTTTTGTTACCCCAGTCTCTTGGCCGGGGACAAGCGATCCGCCGGCTCTACGAAGTCCCGCCAATGTGATTGAGCGGGCAGTGAACGAGGTATGGCCCGACGCAGCAGGAGAGAAGGATCAGGATCAAACAGTCGGCTACGTACTCGGTACGCCGATCACTCGGCAGGTTGCGGTGATTCGCCGCAACAAGCCCACCGAATAGTGCTGGCTATTTGCACGCCATAAGTTCGATCACGGCGTTATTGTCGATCCCCGGCAACCGGTCCGCTAGCGGGGCGCAGACGGTGTTGGTGCACAGCGTATAGCCGGCGGTGTAGGGCGAGTGGGTCAGGCGCAACACCGCTTGTGGATGCACTGTCGGCCGGTAATGCCAGACGCCGTTTTTCAGCACCGCATCGGCCGGCGGCTCCATGCCGGCGCCGCTGCCGCGGATGCGCGCTTCGGTGATGACCAGGGCGCCGGCCTCGATGCGCCAGTCTTCCTCCCAGCGGATCTTCTCGATCGAATGCATCCAGGTCAGCGTGAAGGCTTCGACGGCGAGTACGGCGCTGACCGCGCCCGCCGCGAGGCAAAGGCTCATGCCGCGGCGCGGCGCCGCACGCGGACCAGATGCCAGACGGCGAATGCTGCGCTCATGGCGAAGCCGATCTCGTCGGTCAGCGGGATCGCGGCGACCAGCAGGAAAGCCGCCGCGGCCGCGAAGATGCGCTCGATCATGTTGAGCGGCGCGAACAGGAAGCCGATCGCCGCCGCGCCCCACAGCATGATCGATACCACCGCCTTGAACACGATGTAGGCGACCGCGACAAAGGTCCAGTCGCCCTGCAGCATCAGTGCCGGCGTGTACACCGCCATGTAGGGGATGACGAAGCCGGCGATGGCGATCTGCACCGCCTTGAAGCCGATCTTCATCGCCGACTCCTTGGCGATCGAGGCCGCGGCGAAGGCGGCCAGCGCCACCGGCGGCGTCAGGTCGGCCATGATGCCGAAGTAGAAGACGAACATGTGGCTGACGATCAGCGGCACGCCGAGCTTGAGCAGGGCCGGCGCGGCGATGGAACTGGTGATGATGTAGTTGGGGATGGTCGGGATGCCCATGCCCAGCACCAGGCAGACCAGCATGGTCAATACCAGCGAGAAAAACAGACTCTTCTCGCCGACGCTGAGGATGAAGCCGGCGAAGCTGGAGGCCGCGCCGGTCAGCGTCAGCATGCCGATGATGACGCCGACGATGGCGCAGGCCACGCCCACCGGCAGCGCCTGCTGCGCGCCCTCGACCAGGCTCATCTTGAGCAGATGCAGGGTCTTCATGCCGCCCCGGATGGCGAAGGTTTGCGCCACCAGCGCGGCGATCAGCGCCAGCAGCGGGACGATGCCCCAGGTTTCCATGTTCTTGACGAAGACCGCGGCGGCGAGTCCCAGCGCCAGCCAGAACACGTAGCGGAAGGCGGTGCTGGAAACGCGCGCGGCGATCGCGGCGCCGAGGATCAGCACGGCGGTCAGCACCAGGCCGACCATGCCGGCGAACATCGGCGTGAAGCCGTTGAACAGCGTGATCACCAGTACCACCAGCGGCAGCAGCAAATACCAGTTGTCGCGCATGGCGTGCCAAGGGTTGGGGCATTCTTCCTTGGGCAGGCCGACCAGGTTCTTGCGCCCGGCTTCCAGATGCACCATCCAGAAGGCGGTCAGGTAGTAGAGGATGGCCGGGATCGCCGCCGCCTGGACGATGTCGGCATAGGGCACGTTGATGTTCTCGGCCATGATGAAGGCCACCGCGCCCATCACCGGCGGCATGATCTGGCCGCCCATCGACGAGGTGGCCTCCACCGCGCCGGCAAAGACGCCCGAGTAGCCGAACTTCTTCATCAGCGGAATGGTGAATTGTCCGGTGGTCAGCACATTGGCCACGCCCGAGCCGGAGATGGTGCCCATCAAGCCCGATGAGAGCACCGAGACCTTGGCCGCGCCGCCCTTGGTGTGGCCGACGAAACCCAGCGCCAGCGAATTGAACAGGTTGATCATGCCGGCGTGTTCGAGAAACGACCCGAACAGGATGAAAAGGAAAATGTAGGTCGCCGAAACCAGGGTCGGGATACCGAAAATGCCTTCGGTGCCGAGCGCAAGCTGGTTGATGATCTGGTCGAAGCCATATTCGCGATGACCGAGACTGCCCGGCAGCAGATGACCGAACACGCCATACAGCAGGAAGGCGCCGCAGACGATGGGCAGCGCCAGGCCGAGCATGCGCCGCGTGGCTTCGAAACACATGATGACCAGGGCGGTGCCGACCAACAGGTCGAGGTTGCTCGGGTCGCCCGAGCGCTGGATCAAATCGCCTTCAAACACCCAGTGATAGGTCGACAGCGCCAGCGCGCCGAAAGCCAGCGCCGTGTCGCCAACACCGACTTTCGTCAACTTGCCGGCGCTCTTGAAGGCGGGATAGAGGATGAAGGTGAGGCAGAGCAGGAAGCCGACGTGCAGGCTGCGGATCACCAGGCTGGACAGCGGATGGAAGGCCGCGACGATCAGCTGGTAAGTGGAAAAGGCCAGCGCGATGCCGGTGAGAACCGTCAGCCAGGTGCCGCCGAGCCGGCGTTGCACGCCATGCTCGGAGAACTCCTCCTGGCCGTGGTCGGGGGCGACGCTATGGGCGGTCACGACAGGCGCCGCGCGTTAACGTGAAATAACTCGTTCGGAGCGACGGGTGAGAGTCGAGCGAAGCGAGCAAATTAGTAGCCTCCCCGCGAGGGGGCGAGGCGGGGTTTCGCACCGCATGCGGTGCGCCGCCGCAGCCGGCTGGCTGTGCAAAGCCAGCCGTGGGCCGCGAAGCGGATGGGAGGGGCGGGCCTTCAATTGGCTTTTCGCGTGTTTTATCTTCTGCGGGTGGCGCTAGGCGCGATGAGCGTTATTTGATCAACCCGACTTCCTTGTAGTACTTGGCTGCGCCTGGATGCAGCGGCGCCGGCGGCGCCTTGGCGGCGTTTTCGCGGGTGATCGCCTTGGCCGCGGCGTGGGCCGCCTGCAGATCGGGCAGGTGCTCGAAGATGGCCTTGGTCATTTTGTAAGCGGCATCCGCCGACACACCTTCGTGGCTGACCAGGAAGTTCTGGATCGTCACCGTGGCCACGGCGTCGGCCTGGCCGTTGTAGGTGTTGGCCGGAACGGTGCCGGCCTGGTAGGCGGCTTCGCCGATCTTCGCCACCACCTCGGCGGGCACCGGCACGATGACGATCTTGACCGCCGTGGCGAGGTCGCGGATCGCCGCGACGCCGAGGCCGGCCGAGATCAGCGTGGCGTCGAGCTGGCGGTTCTTCATCAGTTCCACCGATTCGCCGAAGGGCAGGTATTCGACCTTGGCGAAATCCTTGTAGCTCATGCCGGCTCCCTTGAAGATGGCGCGCGCGTTGAGTTCGGTGCCGGATTTCGGCGCACCGACGGCGACGCGCTTGCCCTTGAGGTCGGCCAGGGTCTTGATCCCGGAATCGGCGGCGGCAACGATCTGGATGAAGTTGGGATAGATCGCGGCGATGGTGCGCAGCTTGTTCAGCGGCGTCTTGAAGCCGGCCTCGGCGTCGCCCTTCCAGGCATCGCCCAGCGCGTCGCCGAGGGTGAAGGCGATTTCGCCGCGGCCGGCCTGCAGCAGGTTGAGGTTTTCGGCGCTGGCCTTGGTGACCTGGGCCGAGGTCTTGGCGCCGGGCATGGCCTTGCCATAGACCTGGGACAGGGCGACGCCCATCGGGTAATACACGCCCGAGGTGCCGCCGGTGAGGACGGTGACGAATTCCTGGGCGTGGGCGGTGGCGGCAATCGTCAGGGCCGCCGCGGCGGCCAGCAGGATGCGGACTTTCTTCATGGGTGACTCCTCCAGGGTATTGGGTTGTTGTGGGTTGAAGCTTACAACACTCCGGCGTCGTGAGTCAGAACGAGTATTCTGGCAATGCTTGCGAAGTGCCCGACGCGAAGATATGACACGGAAGCGCGCTTCGTGACAGAATCAGCCTTAACCCTTACTTTGGGAACGGCCATGAAGCTGCCCAGACTGGAAAACCCCGCCGGCGATTTTTGGGGCGGGTTTGCGGCAATGCTGGTGGCACTGCCATCGGCGATCGCCTTCGGCGTCACCATCTACTCCGTGCTCGGCAGCGCCCATGCTGCCTTGGGCGCCCTGGCCGGGATTCTCGGGGCGACCGCAATCGGCATCGTGGCGTCGAGTTTCGGCGGTACCAGCCGGCTGATATCGGCGCCCTGCGCGCCGGCGGCGGCGGTGGCGTCCGCCTTCGCCATCGAGGCCGTGCGCAGCGGCACGCCGGTCGACACGACGCTGTTGCTGCTGACCCTGCTCGGCCTGCTGGCCGGTTTGATGCAGATCCTGTTCGGCGTCCTGCGCCTGGGCCGGCTGATCAAGTACATGCCCTACACGGTGGTCAGCGGCTACCTGTCCGGGGTCGGCCTGATCATCATCGGCAGCCAGGTGCCGAAACTGCTCGGCACGCCCAAAAACCTGCACTTCTGGGCGGCGCTGGGCGCTCCCGAACACTGGCGCTGGCAGGGCATCGTGGTCGGCGTCGTCACCATCATCGTGATGCTCGGCGCGCCGCGCCTGATCAAGGCCGTGCCGGGCGCCGTGCTCGGCCTGGTGGCCGGCGTCGCGGCCTACTTCGGCCTGGCGCTGCTGGATCCGGCGTTGTTCAACCTGAGCGGCAACACGCTGGTGGTCGGCGCGTTGCGTGGCGATGGCGGCGGCAGCTTCGTCGACGGCCTGGTCGGGCGCTGGACCTCGATCGCCGACGTCAACCTGGAGCAACTCAAGCTGCTGGCGATACCGGCGCTGACGCTGGCCGTGCTGCTGTCGATCGACACCTTGAAGACCTGTGTGGTGCTCGATGCGCTGACGCGATCGCGCCACGACTCGAACCGCGAACTGATCGGCCAGGGCCTGGGCAACCTCGCCTCGGG
This sequence comes from Rhodocyclales bacterium RIFCSPLOWO2_02_FULL_63_24, assembly GCA_001828935.1. GTDB lineage: Bacteria > Pseudomonadota > Gammaproteobacteria > Burkholderiales > Rhodocyclaceae > Sulfuritalea. The sequence goes on along the minus strand of MHZX01000011.1, from coordinate 2,069 downwards.
CGCGATCGGCGGCATTCCCGGCGCCGGCACCATGGGTGCGACCCTGGTGAATATCTCGGGCGGCGCCGCCAGTCGCTTCTCGGGGGTGGTCGAAGGCGTGCTGGCGCTGCTGGCTTTTCTGCTATTGGCCAATTTCATTTCCTGGGTGCCGGTGGCCGGCCTGGCCGGCATCCTGATCGTGATCGGCGTGCGCATGATCGACCGCAACAGCCTCAACTACCTGAAGTCGCGCTCGACCATACTCGACTTCGCGGTGATCGTCGCGGTGATCGGCACGGCGCTGACGGTGAGCCTGATCGCGGCATCCGGCATCGGCATCGTGCTGGCCGTGGTGCTGTTCATCCGCGAGCAGATCGGCGGCTCCATCATCCGCCGCAAGATGCTCGGCAACGAGACCTTTTCCAAGCGCGTGCGGACCCACGAGGAAATGGAAATCCTCACCCACCACGGCGCGCGGGCGGCCATCATCGAGTTGCAGGGCAGCCTGTTCTTCGGCACCGCGGACCAGCTCTACCTGAGCCTGGAGCCGGAACTGAAAACCCGCGACTTCCTGATCCTCGACATGCGCCGCATCCAGACCGTGGACGTCACGGCGGCGCACCTGCTGGAACAAGTCAAGGACATGCTGGCCGAGCGCAAGGGCTTCCTGATTTTCAGCCAGATACCGCCCAACCTGCCGTCGGGCCGCGACTTGCAGCAGTACTTCGACCAGGTCGGCCTGCTCCATGCGGACAGCCCGGTGCGTGTGTTTCCGGCGCTGGACGATGCGCTGGAATGGGTCGAGGATCGCATCATCCACGACGCCGCACTGATGCGCGACGAGGAAATCGCGCTGGAGCTGCATGAGGTCGAGCTGTTTGCCGGGCGCAAGGAGCAGACGGTGGCGGAGCTGGAGCAGTGCATGGAGAAGCGTCAGGTGGCGGCCGGCGAAACCATATTTTCGCGCGGCGATTCCGGCGACGAACTGTTCCTGATCCGGCGCGGCGCGGTGCGCATCGTGCTGCCGTTGTCCGACCGCCAGTCGCACCACCTCGGCACTTTCGGTCGCGGCGCCTTCTTCGGCGAAATGGCCTTCCTCGACGGCGAGGTGCGTTCGGCCAACGCGGTGGCCTTTGTCGATACCGAACTCTATGTGCTGTCGCGCCACGCCTTCGACGCCTTCGCCGAAGACCACAAGAAGCTCGGGCTCAAACTGATGGAAGGTATCGCCAGCGTGCTCGCCAGCCGGCTGCGCTATACCAACGCCGAACTGCGCGTGCTGGAACTGTGACGGTCGCCGCGGCGCTCGTGCTGCCGTAGTCCCGGCGCCGACTTGCAGCGGCGACGCGGTCTATACTGAATTGATGCGTAGCCGACTTTGTTCATCCTGGTCCGGCTCGATGCTCGCGCTGCTGCTCTGCATTGCGCCGCTGTTGCCGCAGGCCGCGGAGCCCGCGAGCAGCAGTTCGGTGCTGCTGGTGGCGGCCGAGACACTGCAAGACCCGCGTTTCCGGCAGACCGTGGTCCTGGCGACGCGGCATGGGCGCAGCCGATCGACGATCGGCGTCATCATCAACCGCCGCCTCGGTGTTTCTCTCGACCGCGTATTCCCCCAGGCGGCGCAGGCGGCAGCGCATCTCCTGCATTACGGCGGGCCGGTGGCGACGGGGCAGATCGTGTTCCTGGTCCGCGGCGACGCCGCGCCGACGGGTGCGATCGCCGTCGGCGAGCGCCTGTATTTCAGCAGCCATCGCGGCAGTCTGCTGCGCCTGCTCGACGCGCCGACGCCGCCAACGCAGTTGCGCGTCTTCAACGGCTTCGCCAGTTGGGCGCAGCACCAGCTGGAGAGCGAGATCGCACGCGGCGACTGGCATGTGCTGCCGCTGGACGAGGACGCCCTGCTCAGCGCCCCGCTGGAGGAACTGTGGCCGACGCTGTGGCGGCGCGCGACCCAGGTGATGGTGCGGGCGCCTGCGCGCCTATTCGGCCTGGCCTGTCAGCTGGAATGCCGCCCAGAAGAAGGGATGGGGAAAGCTTTGCCGGGTTTCGATTTGCGCCTGGCGCAAGGCGTCCCGCTTTGAGCGAGTGGC
>MHZX01000010.1 GCA_001828935.1 Rhodocyclales bacterium RIFCSPLOWO2_02_FULL_63_24 | reverse complement strand
TCCGGCGTGGTCGTCGGTTCGGGGGTCGTCGTCGGCTCGGGCGTCGTCGTCGGTTCGGGCGTCGGTTCGGGAGTCGGTTCGGGAGTCGGCTCAGTAGTCGATTGTCGTGCGCCAATACGCGCACCGCTTTCCGTTTGCCCACCACCAATCGGTGTAACAACGTCAGGCGGAGGCGCGGTGGGTTCCTGGACTTTGCCTTGGGTGGCCGGATCGAAGGCGATTTCGGCAGCGGGAAGCGGTTGGGAGATCGATGGAACCGGGTCCTGATGTCCGGCGCTGCGTGTCTCCAGGGTCGGGATAGCTATTTCGACGTTGGTTTGGTATCGGGCGACGGTGATTTTCTCGCCAATGATGGTGCCTTCGACAATCTTGTCTTCGTGCTTTTCTTCGTAAATGCGAGAGCCAGTCTGGACATTTTCATTGCCTGTGCCGTCGACCCGATCCGGCGCGGTGATGTTGTCCTCGATCTTTTGGACAAGCTTTTCCTCCGGTTCGCGGCTGAGGACGGTCAGATCGTCGAAAAGCTGCGCCTCTTGGTTGTCGGAGCCTATGTTATTTGACGCAACATCTTGATTGCGTGGAGAATCTTGCGCTTGTGTGGCCATTCTGGTTCATGTAAATATATTTTAGGTGTCACTATCTTAGTGACTTGGCCACCGTGCCACCAGACGGCCAGAGGTTATAGGCGGTCGACGTCGACGGAAATCACCCACCTCGCTTGCCAAAGGGAGGTTCTGCGAACTTGCCGGAGCGGGCGGGCCGCGGGTCGTTACAGGAGAATGGCCGTTATGAATTCCAGGGGAACCTGGATCAAATCGTAGCGAGTTGGAACAACGGCCGGCCGCGGCGGCTAATGTTCCACGGACTCACAACCGGATGGCTGCAAAAGCAGACAAATCCCGATTATCTGGAACAGCCACGATGCAATTGCTGCGCAATCCCCCAAAAATATTTTCTTTGCTGCGGAAATAGTTTTCCAGGGTGAAAAATGGGCAGGAATACTTCCAGAGTAGATAATCATGCGTGCGCAGATATTCCGTTGCCGTTTCAGCATCCGCGGCATTGTCCGCATTTGCAACGATAGTTGGCCTATGGGTTGCGATTAGGCGCCCAGCGCCATGCAAAACTTCGCTAACGCCGCCAGGCGTGTCGATGAACAGAAAATTGATCTGTCCCCAGTTTTGATGATCCAGTGGAATCTCTAAAACATAGGGCTTAAGGGGGGCCTTCGCTTTACGGTGAGACACGATGCCGAAGTTTTCGTCGGAATCGAACATTGGCTCAGTTATCTCGACAGCACCGGGAAGACTGCCCGCCCGGGCATGAATCACCCTCACATTGTCAAATGAATTCAGGGCGATGTTGGCGTGAAGAAGATCGACCAAGCGACGCGACTGTTCGACGGCAATGACCGTTCCCTCGCCGCCGACCAGACGCGCAAACGGAAGCGTCCGGGCACCGAACCCGGCACCGATCTCGACAACTGTATCTCCGGAAGAAAACAAATTGCCGCATAGCTGATTCAACCCATCGGTCCATTCGCCATATTTTATTAGTGATTTCCCGATATACGCATCGCGCTTCGGTAACAGAAGATGACCATGTCGGCAAGCGTAGACGCCCAATATGGCCATTTCATGGGCGGAGACTGGGGGAATCGGATTGGCTAACGCCGCCTCGGTGCTCGCAATGGACTCATAGCGTTTTCTGTCAATAAGCTGTGCATTGAAATTAACCCCTATGACTGCCTGAAATTCTGTCAGCGACCTAGCGTCGCCTAGTCCATAGGATTCAATAGCAGTGAGGGCATCGACGTCGGTAGTACGCTCAATACCGAGGAGGTGCCGAACTCTCTTGTAAGACGCTTTGTTGAGTTTCGTCCAATTATCCTTTTCATCCTCCCAGTGCTTGGTTGATGATTTTCTTGAATAGTAGTGGTGAATCAAGCACTTGTCTGGTGTGTAGCCATCCCATCCATGCGTGAAATAGCGTGCCGCATGGGTGATTTCTTCCCCTATGAAATATATGTGAGGATCGTAACGGACTTGCTCGAACATTTCACGGTGCCCGAACAAATAACCGCCAGCAACTAAATAGGATTCAAGGGGCCTGGGCATTTCAAGCAAAACCGAATTTTGAGACATCACCCGGTCAAAGAATTTCACCGGGGCCAGTCGCGGCGTACTGAATCGACGTTTATCCGGCGGCTCATACCCCGCTGGGTAGGTTGAGAGAAACGCTCGTGAATTTCCTGTTCTGAAGAGCGTTTCGATCATCTCGACATCCCATCCCTTGGCGAACCGCATATGGGAGTCGATCAGAAGGATATAGTTTTCGTCCTCGATGAGAGAAAGCGCTCTTGACTTCGCCCAGCAAGCGCCGCGTGTTTCCTGCAAAGTTACATCGATCACGCGGACTTGTTCGGGCCTCGGGTAAGGAACGGCGAAACAATCCTGATCGCGGGCCGAGTCAAACTGCCAACAAATCCCAACGAAGACCCGATCAGGAAAAGTGGCCGCTGCAAATAAATCCTTGACTGTCCACTGACACTCAGGGTCACGGTAGCTGGCAATTGCAACAAAAATCTTTTCCATCGGTGAAACTATTCTAGGTTGCGGTGGCGAGGTTTGCCCAGGATGTTGCCACGGAAGAGGATTTTCCTGATTACGCCCATGGTGGTTCCTCTCAGCGCTCTTGAAAGGAGCGCGAAATAACGTCGATGATTGGCTTGGCGAGATAGGCGATGAGCGTTTTTTCGCCCGCCACGATATCGGCCTCCAGGCTCATGCCGGCCTGCAGCATGTTGCGTCCTGGGGTGTTGCCGACGTATGGATTGTCCAGACTCACCCAACCGCGGTAGTAGGGTTTGTTGTCCTCGCTGGCGATACTGGACGCCGAAATGCGTTTGAGCTTGCCGGTTGCGTAGCCGAAGCGGGTGTAGTCGTAACTGGTGATTCGCAGATTCACGCTTTGCCCGACGCGGACGTGGCCGACGTCCTTCGGCAGAATGCGGATTTCGGCCTCCAGAGGCGTCTTGTCGGGAACGACCTGCATCAGCAGCGCGCCTGGCTGGATGACCTGGCCGACGGTTTGCACCTTCAACTCCTGCACATAGCCATGGTAGGGCGCGCGGATGATTAGCCGGTCCACCCGTGCCTGCAGGCGCTGGATGGTTTCCTCAATCTCGGCCATTTCGGCGCGCACCGTGCCGAGTTCGTTGAGCGCGTCGCGCCGCAACTGGTTGGCGGTATCGGCGCGGCGGCTCCTGACCTCGGCAAGTTCCTGCTTATTGACAGCCGTTTCGTCGATCAGGCGCGCCACTTCGCCGTCCGCCGTCACCTTGGCACGGCGCGTTTCCAACAGCACGGTGCGGTTGACGAGACGGCGCGCCGCCAGGTCTTCGCGCATTTGCGAGAGTTCTCCAGTCAGGCCTTGATGCTCGCGGGCGGCGCCGAGGGATTTCTCCTGTTGCGACAGGCGGCGCATGCGCTGATCAATTTGGTGATCGAGGATGGACAGCGTGGAATTGCGAGTGGTGATCTGTTGGCGATAGATATCCAGTTGATCCGCCAGCAGGTCGAGGTGTTCGCCGGCCAGGGGGACGAGGTTGGGTTCGCGGTCCTCGGCAAAGGCGCTGAGTCTCTCGGCGCGCAGCTTCAAGGCCACCTGCCGCGCTTCCATCTGGCGCAGGTCGGCGAGCGCCTGACTACCGTCGATGCGCAGGAGAATCTGGCCTTCCTCGACCAGCATGCGTTCCTCGACGGGAATTTCGGCGACAACGCCGCCGTCCAGATGCTGGACGACCTTGATCTTGCCGGCCGGAACCAGTTCTCCTTGCGCCCGCGCCACTTCGTTGATGTGGGTCATGCTGGCCCATGCCAGGAAGGCGATCACTGCTGCCGCAGCCATCCCCAGCATGGGACGCACGAAGGTAGGTAGCAGTTCTTCCTCGATCTGGACGGTTTCAGACAACAGGTTGCGCTCGCGGCTTCCGAGGGCAAGCTTGTCTGGAGCGGCGGATGGGCATTTCTTGCTTGGGTTGAAGATCATTTGCGTGTTTCCGACATGAGCTTGTCCTTGATGCGGTCGAATGGGCCGATGGCCGCGACGGTGCCATGCTCCATGTAGATGACGATATCCGCCAGGCGCATGTGGCTGGGCCGGTGCGAGACCATCAGCAGCGTGCAGCGGCCGCGCAGCCATTCGATACAACGCAGCAGCGCCTCTTCGCCGGCATCGTCGAGGCCGTTACCGGGCTCGTCGAGCATCACCACGGCGGCGGGTTTGAGTACTGCACGGGCCAAGGTCAGGCGCTGGCGGAAGCCGTTCGGCATCTGCTCCGAGCGGCTGTTGGAGATGCGCGTTTCCAGTCCCTGCGGCAACGCGGCGATGTCGGCGCTGAGTCCTGCCATGTCGATTGCCCAGCGGATTTCGGCCGCGGTGGCGGATGGATGAGCCAGGCGCAGGTTCTGGGTCACCGTGCCGTAGAACAGGTCGCAGTTCTGCGGCATGTAGCTCAGGCGCGCACGCAGGTCGGCGACCGGCAACTGGCGTATGTCGAGGTTGTCGAGGTGCAGGGTGCCTGCCTGTGGAACGAAAGTGCGCGCGACGAGCTTGAGCAGCGTGGACTTGCCCGAACCGTTGGGACCGGTGATGGCCACCAGCTGGCCTGGCGCAACGGCAAAGCTGACGCCGAGCAGTGCCGGATCGGCTTCATTGTCGTAGCGGAAGGACACGCGCGAGAAATTCAAGGCGCCCTGGAAGGGCGGACGCAGAGTCTGGTGCACGCCGCCGTCGCGTTCGCCGGGCAGATGCATCAGGTTCTCGATCTGCTGCACGCTGGTCCGAATGCGGGCCATCGAGGTGGCGGCGAGAAACAGGTTCTGCATCGGCCCGATGATGCGCCAGACCAGCATCATGGTGGCGATCATCGCTCCGCTGCTGAGTTCGCCCTGAATCGTGGCGACTGCCGAAATCGCCATCGTCGCCAGGCCGGTGACCGCGTTGATCAATTGGGCGCTACCGTTGATGCGGGTGTGGGTTTGCTGGTTGCGGTAGTGGGCCATGACGGCCTTGCCGCTGAGTTCGCGATAACGCTCCAGCCATATGTCGCGGCAACCGGCGCCACGGACGAGACGCATCTGTGTGATGGTCTCGTTGAGGAATTCCCAACGGGCGACGGAGGCCTGTGTCGTTTGGGCCACCAAGCGCTCGCTGATATGGCGCGTTCCCTTGGCCAGGAGGGCATAGACGAGCGCCGCGCCGGCAATCGCGAGCAGCGCCTTGGGATTGAGGACGGCGACGGTGGCGACGATAATGAGGTTGGCCGGAAGCTCGAAGGCAATGATGGTCAGCGGACCGACGAAAAAGTCGCGCAGGCTTTCGAAGTTGCGCAGCCGACCGACTTGGCGGTTGACCGAGGCGCGCTCGGTCGATGCGGCAGGCAAGCCGATGACGCGGCGAAAAACGCTGGTGCCGAGGATGTACTCCGTGCGCCCGCCGATATGGGCGATAACCCGGCTCTTGAGGCGGCGCAGCAGGAAGCCGAGCGTCAGCGCGATGGCGACGCCGAGCAGCAGATAACTTTGCATCGGAATGTCGCCGCTCGGCAGCACATGGTCATACATCGTCTTGACGAACAGTGGTGCCGCGAGGTCGAGCCAGGTACCGAACACGGTCAGCATGAAGGCAAGCAAAATATGGCGACGAAAACGCAATGCCAGGTTGCCGAACCACGAACCTTGGCCACGCCCTCGACCAGCGGGCGGCTCCGGTGGGCGGAAAACATAGACTTCGCCCACTTCGGCCGTCGCCTCCAGCATCCCCTCACCGCTGCCGCCGTCGAAGCAGCGCAAGCGGCCGTCGGCTAGCCGCTCCAGGACTACCTTGGCCGGTTGCGTGGCAGGAATGAACAGGCAAGGCATCAGGCGACCGTCGAGCCTGGCCAGACTGGTGCGGAAATGGCGGGGCAGCAACTCGAGATTGGCCATCACGTTGCACAGGCCCGAGAGGTCGAGCGTGTTCAGCATATGGGGCATCGCTTCTGCCAGTTCGCGGCCGCGGCCCGACCAGTGCAAGGCTTCCAGCAGCGGCGGCAGGCACCTGGAGAAATCGGATTCCTCGACGTAATGCTCGCGAATGATGTTGGCCAATTCGTCGACGTGTTGCGGCCGTTCAGGCGGAACCGGCGCGGCACCGGTGGCGGTAATCGTTTTGGGTATCATGGTACCGCTGTCGACCAGGTGGCCGGACGACAGCGTCAGCACCCTGTCGGCAAGGGATAGCAGGGACGGGCGATGGGTCACGAGAACCAGGGTGCAGCTGCCCTTGCGCTGCGCCAGGTAGTCGCGCAACAATTGGTCGGCGCTCATGTCGAGCGAGATATTGGCTTCGTCGAACAGGATCACGCTGGGGTCGTGCGCGAGCGCACGCACGATGGATATCAGCTGGCGCACGCCGGCTGGAAGTGTTTCGGCATTGCTGTCGCCCAGCCGCGTTTCGTAGCCGAGTTTCATGCCCGCGACGATGCGGTCGAGCCCCATCTGATGGGCGATATCGATGACCACCTGATTCAGGCGGTCGTCGAACATGGTCATGTTTTCCAGTATCGTGCCACTGATGATGGTGCCGGTCTGCGGCAGCAGAGCGATCTGCCGCTGCACGCTGTCGGCATTGAATTCATCCAGACGGCGGCCATCGGCCTGTACCACCCCCGACTCAGCTTGCTCCAGGCCGTTCATTAGCGACAGCAGGCTGCTCTTACCGCTGCCGCTGTCGCCCCGAATCGCCAGGCACTCGCCGGCCTTTACGTGCAACGAGACGTCGCGGAAGAACGGGACGGCGCCCTCGCGGCCGAGGGTCACTCCCCGCAGGTCGATTGCATTGCGCACCGGCGGCAGCGGCGGTTTGTCCCGATCGTCGACACAGGGCATGTCGGCAATCTCCTTGAGCCGGGCCTTGGCCGCGACGAACGCCTGGTAGCGTAGCCAGACGGTCAGGCTGCGGCGCAGGGGCTGCAGGGCGCGTACCGCCAGCATCATGCAGGCGGCCAGTCCGCCCGGGGTCATCGCGCCGGAGAACACGCCCCAGGCGCCGGCAAAAACGACACCCACGACCATGACCTGGGAAAACAGCAAGCCAGTGGTGGCGGCCATCGCGCTGCCGTAGGCGAGCCTTTCTCCCATTTCGGCGTTGGCGGCCTCCAAGCGCTCGTAACGCCGCTCCATCAGGGCTTCCATCGTCAATGTCTTCACCGAGTGGAGGCCGGAGAGTACTTCAATGAGGAAGTTGGTGCGTCGGTCGTCCATGAGGTGACGTTGGTCCACCTGCTCTTTCAGCCAATCGCCAAAGCGAGCTATGACGTAGGCGAAGATGATCAGCAGCGCGAGCGGCACCAGCACCACCCAGTCGCCGATGACGTAGATCATGGCGAGAAAGATCAGCGCGAACGGTAGATCAAAGAGCACCAGCAGCGCCTGGCCCGAGTAGAACTCCGCGACATGCCCGGCGGCGCCGATGCGTTCGGCGTACGCGCCAGGCTCTTCGCGCTGGAGATGGCGCAATGGCACGCGCATCAGCCGGGACAGGGCGCTGACGCTGGCGGCGTGTTCGAAGCGCGCTCCCAGCCAACTGGTGACAGAGCCATTGACGGCGCGCAACAACTCTTCGAGGACCAGTCCGGCGAATACACCGAGCACGATCAGGACCAGGGTCTCCATGGATTGATTGACCACCACCCGGTCCATGATCTGCAGAATGGCCATCGGTAGCGCCAGGCCGAGGATGTTGTAGAGCAGCGCGGCCAGCGTCAGTCCAGGCAGCACGCGCCGCAGGTCGGGCGAGCGGAAGATGTCCCGCAGCGGATGGCCGAGCGACCGCGCATTGGGCTCGAAAGATGACAGTGCTTTGAGGAACGATGGCATGCTTTACTCCACCTGAGCCTCAATGACAGCCTGGCGCAACAAGGGATGCGTGAAGCTGAAGCGGTTCTCGTCATCGCGGTGGAGTACGCCGCTGGCGATGGCCAGCGCCGTGGCTGTTTTCACGGCGGCGATGGAGGTATCCATCGTCGCCGCCAGTTCGTCCAAACTCGGCGGCGACGATTGTCGGGCGACGCAGCGTAGCAGCACGTGGTCGAGGCCGAGGCTGTCCATGCGGGCACCGATGACGAAGCGCAGCGGCAGGGGCAACCGCCCCCGTTCGCGTTGGCACGCAAGCTGAATGGCGAAGAGCGGAACGCCGGCAGCGTCCCGCGACAGCTTCGCCACGAGAGGCGATGCATCGCTTAGCCCGAGGGTTCGCGCCACCAGTTGTTCGGTTGCGCTTTGGGAGAGGCGACTGAGCCGCAAGGTTTCGTCTGCCGTGGCGATCTTTTTTTCCGCAAAGCGACGGCCTGCGACGAGGACTAATCGTCCCACGGCGTCGGCGGCTTGTCGGGCGATCTCCGTCAGGACATCTTTTGTCAGCAGGTGACCGTCGTCGACGATGACCGCCTCAGGCCGCGCTGTTGTCGTTGCCTTCAGCGCTGCCAGTATGTCTTCGCTGGTGGCCGGCTGTCCTGCGGGCAATGCGTATACGAGGGCACCATTGTCGCCCGGCGCGCAGATAAAGTGGCGGGCGCAACCACCCTGTTGGGCGCAGCGCGCCGCAACGTAACGGCAAAGACGGGATTTCCCCATACCGGTCTCGCCCTCGATGCAGACCAGACGGCGTTCGCCCTTGGTCGTCGATTCCAGCAGTGCATCGAGGTGCCCCAGTTCGAACTCCCGTCCGATGGGTGCTTGTTGTTCGTACCCGGCATTCCAGGGAAATCTGTCGAGCGCCTGGAACGCGAAGAACTCGGGCGCGGCCGGCGGCGGGGCACATGGGCTCAGTGCCAGAAGCAGATCTGCCGCGGAGGAACCCAGCGCGAGCCTGCCGGGCTGCGCCGCGTGCGCCAGTTCGCGCGCCTGGGCGATGGCCGGGCTGGCAATGGCCTCGCCGGACCAGCCGCCATGCCGGTTCATGCTGGCAATGACCATCCCCGCCGTCAGGCCGCCGTGAAGGGCCGTTGCCAGCGCGTCGTCGTTGGCGAGTGCGTGATACACCATGTGGGCGGCGCGCAGCACCAGAAACAGATCGTGTTCGCGCGGGCGCTGGACGCCGAAGATCAGGTCGCCGGCGTTTCCCCTGCGTGCCAGAAACAGGGCGTCGTGGTCGAAGGCGTACGCGGCCAGGGTTTGGTGCAGCAGCCGGCCGGCGCTGGCAGGCGCCGAGTCGGGCAGCGCCACGCTCAGCACGATACAGGGGCGCCGTTCCAGCAGTCCGTCGCCGGTCAATCGAGGCGCGGTCGCGCGAACCTCCATGCCGTGGGTCACCGCCATGGCACGATTGCGCACCTTGAGCTTCTTGAACAGGGCGACGACGTGCTGCTTGACCGTGCCCAGGCCGATGCCCAGTTCCTGGGCAATCTCCTTGTTGACTTTCCCCGCCCGCAACAACCCCAGAATCTGGCGTTGGCGCGGCGTCAAGGGCGCATCGGCGGAAGCGTCTACGGCAGATGGCTTATGCATCGGATTACGGCATCGCTGGATTCGAGACGCAGGCAGTGGCTTAGACCCGACGAGGTGGGAACGTCGGCCTTCAGCACGAAACCACGCAGCCTGCTGTCATACACGGCGGCCGCACTGCCAGGTGCCGGGGAAAGACTGGACTGTGCATGCGGAGATTGCGGTTTTTCGACCGCGGGAATTGGCTGTATGGCGGTGAGATCGGGCGATGACGGCGGCGCTAGAGGCGAAACATGCGTTGCGTCGGGCGAGCCGTCAGCTGCCGTCGCCGCGAGTTGGTTTGCAGCCGGAGCCTCCCATAAGGGTTCCGCCTGCGACGAAACGACCTGGCAACGCTGCAATTGCGCACCCAGTTGCGTGCAAAAGGATTCGGCCGCATCCAGGGTCGGAAAATACGCAACCAGAATGCGATACCAGGCGGCGCGCTCCTGCCCCTCGAAGCTTACGCTGCCATGCAGGCGCGGCAGCAGCGTGCGGCCGACCATGAGTTCCGGAAAGCGCAGATTCAGGTCGCGCCAGACATGCGCAACGCCGGCGCGGTCTTGCAGGCCGATCACTTCGACGAGCCAATATTCCTGGTTGCTTGCCGGTCCCGGTGCGAAAGAGTGGCCAGCCTGTGCGGCTGCGTCTGGCGCCGCGATGGCCGAAGCGTCGCCGGTCGTTGCCGACTGCGACCCCGCTGCTGCGTCGGGTAGCGATCCGCTCCGCGGTACGCCGCCGCCGAGGGCGCTGAACAGCGCGACCAAACCCTTATGCCGCTCCATGCGGATGCGGTGGAACTCGTCGAGATTGCGGTGATATGTCCGCTCGGTGTCGAGCAGCGTCAGGTAATCGATGGCCCCGGCGCCATAGGACTCGACGCTGTATTCCCATGCCCGCTGCGAGGCGTCCGCGGCCGATTGCTGAGCCTCCTGGCGCCGGCCGTTCATCTGGACGGAGGAGATGGCGTCCTCGGTTTCCCGAATTGCGGCATAGAGCACCCGCACGTAGGTCTCCACCAATTCTTCATGCATGGCGCGGGCGAAGACGACCTCGTTGGCGAGTTTGCCCGAGTCGAATAGGGTGGCGGACAGGTTGGCGATGGCATTCCAGAAGAAGGTATGGGACTGGAACAGTTGCGAGAAGACGAAGCTGCCGGTACCGACCTGTGCCGTCAGATCGAGCGGGGGCAACAGGCGCGCACGCGCCACGTCGATGTCCGCATCGGCGGCCAGCAGGCGCGCCTCGACCACGCGCACGTCGGGGCGCCGTAGCAGCAGGTTGGCCGGCACTCCCGGCAGTACGGCGGGAAAGTTCAGCGAATCGAGACCGCGATCGGACAAGCTCAGTGCCGTCGGCGTCACGCCAAGGAGCTGGGCCAGGCTGTTTGCCGCATTCTCGCGTTGCAGCTCCAGCGCCGGAATCGTTGCCTGCACGGCATACACGGCCGCGCGCTGCTGTTCCAGCTCGGTGATCGTCGCGTCGCCGGCCTCCATGCGTGCCCGCACCGATTCGAGCATGCTGCGCAGTACGGTCTCGGTCTCGCGCGCGACGCGGACGCGGTCGTTGAGCGACAGATATTCGACATAGGTAGCGGCGGTGTTGGTAATCAGCAGGCGCCGCGTGTCCTCGCGCTGGTAGGTCGAGCGCCACAACTGCATGTTCGTCGATTCGGTCAGCGAACTGCGTTCGCCCCAGAGATCGAGACGCCAGTCGCCGCGCAGGCTCAACTGATAGGTGCGGCGCGACTTGAGCGTCTCGCCGGGCGCCACGGAGCCGATTCCGTTTTCAGGTGCCTCGGCCCTGGCCTGGTAGGGGGCGGTGATCACCGGTCGTTCGTCGGCGCCGGCCTGGTTGGCCCGCGCCTGGGCCTGGATGATGCGCAACGTGGCGATGCGCAGATCGGCATTGTTGGCCAGCGCGCGATCGACGAGGGCATTGAGTTCCGGGCTGCCCAGCATGCGCCACCATTCGGCGAGTTGGGCTTCGGCGAGCGCTTCCGGTTTGGTCTTGGGCTTGTCGCCGTTGTTGTGCGATTCGAGCGTCGCCGGAGCCGGCATGACTTGCTTGAACTGGGTGGGCAGGGGAACGACTGGAACGGCGTAGCGATTTTGTCGGGTGGCGCAACCCGCCAAGGCGATAGCGAGAACGAAAATGAATGAGCGCAGTATATCCATAAAAACGAGTCAAGTCTGGGACTTATTGTCACATTGCCGGTCGACTCGCTGCCGCCAATCATGCGTATTTTTCCGACCTATATCCGCCTTTGATACCGTATGCGAACGGCTGCCGGCGCTCAGGTATGGTCCGCAGCCCCCCTCCGTGCGGCATCGGCCTTTACTGAAGTTACGCTTTAATGTACTGTATGAATGAACAGTTAACGGAGCATGGCCATGGCCGACGATCTGACCCCCCGCCAGCGGGAAATTCTCGATTTCATCCGCAACAGCCTGGAAGTTTTCAGCGTGCCGCCGACGCGCGCCGAAATCGCCAGCGCCTTCGGCTTCGCCTCGCCCAACGCCGCCGAAGACCATTTGAAGGCGCTGGCGAGAAAGGGCGCGATTACGCTGGAGCCGGGTTCCGCGCGCGGCATCCGGCTGGTGGAGCAACTCGGCCTGCCGCTGATCGGCACGGTCGCTGCGGGCAGTCCGATCCTGGCGATCGAAAACCGCCTCGGCCAGATCCGCATCGATCCCGCGCTGTTCACGCCGCAGGCCGATTTTCTGCTGCGCGTGCGCGGCCTGTCGATGATCGAAGCCGGCATCCTCGATGGTGACCTGCTTGCCGTGCATCGCACGAGCGACGCCAGCAACGGCCAGATCGTCATTGCCCGGCTCGGCGACGAGGTCACCGTCAAGCGCTTCAAGCGGCGCGGCAGCATGGTCGAGCTGATCGCCGAGAACCGCGACTTCGCCCCCATCCTGGTCAATACGCGCAAGGAGTCGCTCACCATCGAGGGTGTTGCCGTCGGTTTGATCCGCGACGGCCGGACCTTGTAATTGACCTATGAACCCGGCACTGGCCCAGGTGCTGGAGCGCAGCGACATCCGCCGTGGCGATGCCTTCGCCGTGGCGCCGGCGCCGACTCTTGCTACCGGCTTTCCCCCACTCGATGCCGAGTTGCCCGGCGGCGGCTGGCCGCGCGGGCAGCTGTCCGAGCTGCTGCCGGAACACGACGGCATCGGCGAGCTCGGCCTGCTGTTGCCGGCACTGGCGGCGCTGACCGCGGCCGGCCGGATCGTAGTACTGGTGGCGCCACCGCAGCGTCCGCATGCGCCGGCCTGGGCCGCCGCCGGCATCCGCCTCGACTGCCTGCGCCTGGTGTTTCCGCGTCAGCCACGCGATGCCCTGTGGGCTGGCGTCGAAACGCTGCGCTGCGGCGGTGTGGCGGCGACGCTGCTGTGGCTTGATCCTCTGTTTCGTGGGGCTTTGCCGGCCAACAGCCTGCGCCGCCTGCAGGTGGCGGCGGGTGAGGGTGGCGGCGGCGCTTTTCTCTTCCGTCCTGCGCGGCTTGCGGCCGAGGCCTCGCCGGCACCCCTGCGACTGCAGCTGCAAGCGGCGGGAGGGCACCTGCGCGTGAATATTCTGAAGCGGCGCGGGCCGCCGGCACGACAGGCCGTCCTGCTCGACGTCGCGCGTCCCGCGGGTTTGTCACCGGACATTTCCCATGTTGTGGCTGGTACTGCATTGCCCGACACAGCCGAGATCCGACGCCGAAGCCGCGTCCTCGCCTGAAGCGCCGCCGGCCCGAAGCTCGGCATTTCCCACCCCGGCACTGGCCTGCTGGGCCGGTCGCTTCACGCCGCATGTCAATCTCGCCCCGGCGGCGCTGCGCCTCGAAATCGCCGCCAGCCTGCGTCTGTTCGGCGGCCTGCCGGCGCTGCTGCGCCAAGTGCGCGAGGATCTCGCCGCGATGGATGTCCATGCGCAGCTGGCGGTGGCCGCCACGCCACTGGCCGCGCTGTGGCTGGCACGGGCCGGCCACGGTAACGCCAATGAGGCCGTCTGTCCCGACCTGCCGGCCACGCGCGCGGCACTCGCTGGCGTGCCGCTGGCCGCGCTGGAACTGGCGCCGCCACTGGCGCGGCGCCTCGAAGCCTGCGGCCTGCGTCGCGTCGGCGACCTGCTGACCCTGCCGCGCGCCAGCCTCGGCGCACGCCTCGGTCAGCCCTTGCTCGTCGATCTGGCGCGTGCCCTGGGCGAGATCGCCGATCCGCAAACCTGCTTTGTTTTTCCCGAACGCTTCGACCAAGAGCTGGAGCTGCCGGCTCCGATCGAGGCGGCGCCGGTGCTGCTGTTCGCCGCGCGCCGCCTGATCGCGGCCCTGGCCGGCTGGCTGGCGGCACGGCATGCGGCGGTGCGCGAAATCGAATGCCTGATCGATCACGGCCATGGCATCGCCACCACCCTGCCGATCGCCTTCAGCGCGCCGGTGCACAGCGCCTCCCGCATCGAGCGCGTGCTCAAGGAGCGGCTGGACGCGCTGCTCCTGTCCGCCCCGGCGCTGGCGCTGCGCCTGCGCACGCGGGCATCGGAGCCGCGCGAGGATCGCAGCCGTGTCTTGTTCGACGGCGCCGGACAGCGGCAGGAGGCGCTGGCCGAGCTCATGGATCGCCTTGTCGCCCGCCTGGGACCGCAGGCCGTGCAGGGGCTGGCCTGTCATGCCGACTACCGCCCGGAACTGGCGAGTCGGTCGAGTTCTGACCAGCCGATCCCCGCTGCACTGGCGGCGTTGATGCCGCCGCGCCCATTGTGGCTGGTGGATCCGCCCGAAGCGCTGCGCGAAACCGACGGTCGCCCGCAACAGGCGGGCCCGCTGGCACTGGCGGCCGGTCCGGAGCGCATCGAATCCGGCTGGTGGGACGGTTTCGATGCTCGCCGCGACTACTTCATTGCAATCGACAGCGCAGGCCGCTGGCTATGGATCTTCCGCGATCCGCGTCCGCCCGGCGGCTGGTTCCTGCATGGAATATTTGCCTGAGCACCGGTGCCTCCGGTTCCGCAATGCGCGACCAGGAGACGAGTCCTGCGGTGGGCGCGACATGCCGGATGGGTGATGCCAGACGGTGCGGGGCACGATCCCCGCCGAATTGGGCGCTAACTCGTCTTCGGTGTATCCGGACCGGCAAGAGAAGTGCCGAACGGTGCAATTTCAGACAGCTTCGGGTCGTTTGGATCGGCTGAGTAGACCAGCAGATGCGCGGTCATGATCGGCCTCTGGTGCGCGTACACGGTCGTTTTCAGCAGCGCCAGCTGATCGATGTGCCGACGATCTTCCGGATTGTGCAGCAAAATATTCAACAGGGCCGTCCGTGCGACGCCGCCCAGGGTATTGACGACGCTGGCAAGCTCCACTCCCTTTGCCGACTCGATAGCCGCGACATCATCGCCGCGCATGATGGCGTTGCGGATGTCGCTTGCAAGTTCGAGAAACTCGGCCGCGCCTGCCGGCATGGTCTGTTCCAGAAGATGCCGGATCGCCTGCTTGGGGTACGGCCGATGGGTCGGGAACTCGTTGCAGGTCTGGCAAAACAGCGGTCCATGGCAGGTCGCACATTGATCATGGATCTTGTCCACTATTTTGTCGATTTGCGCGATGAGTTCGACCACCAGCCAGAAGTACTGAAATTGATCGTCCGCATACTCCGCACTGACGCCTGCCGAAAACCATTTCAAGGCGCGTCGGTGAGCCGGTGTGGTCGGGATCGACAGCAACTCTTCGAGGCTGTCGAAGATCGGCTTCTCCAGCACGGGATAGGGAAGTTCCGACCCCGGAAAACGCTCGAACTGATGACAGTCCCGCTGGTTGATGCCGAGCGTCCAGTCCACGACCCGCAGCAGCTTGTGAATGCGGCAGGGCAGGTTGGTAAGGAAGGACAGGTAATTGAGGTAATCCTTCAGGTACTGCGTTCCTGCTTCCTTGGCCGCCTCGATGTTTTCGGCCGGTTGGACAAGGTGTACCGAAAGCAATGGCCTGTCCGTCCCGGACGTTACATTCAGGTTGGAGATGAAGAGTTCGATGCCGCCGCCGGAGGCGGCCGTCCGCACCGGATTATGGCCGTCAGCCAGGCAAGCGTGGCTCTCGACTTCGAAATCCAGCAGGAAGCGCTTGGGGTTCATCGCGGTGGCCCTTCAGCTATCCGACGGACCTTGCGCTCCGCGCAGCCGGAATTCGCAGAGCATACGCATATTCGGTGTTTGCAAGATTCATTTTGAATGCGCCAAGGCGGCTAGTTCGTCGCAACCAGGTGCATGTTTATCTCCCCCGTTGCCTCATGGCGATGAATTCCGCGGAGATGGCATCCATGGTGCCGACATGGTTGACGAACCAATCACCAACTGCCTGATCGATCCAGTCGCGTAGCGCTGCGGTATCGCGCCCGTGGCGCCAGCGTTCGATCCGCGCCGACATCTCGGCGAGCACCCGCTCGTGCTCGCCCTTATGCACCGGGTAAGGCGGGAATCCGGTTTCCCGCATCTGCTTTTCTTCCTCGGCGAAGTGCTTGCGGGTATGTTCGAGCAGTTCGTCGAGCAAGTCGTCCAGCTTGCCGCCGGTGGTCTGGGCCGCAAGCAGGTCGAGCAATTGGTCGCGCAAGGCAAGGAATTCGGCATGGTCGCGATTCATGAAGTCGAGCGCAACCTGAGGATACGATAGTGATTTCAATGGCATGTTTTTTCGCAATACAAGAGGCAGGCTCTATCACGGCCCGGAATTCCGGGCCGGCAGGGCCGGCGATCAATTGGACATCAGCACCGGCACGGTCATGTGGCGCAAAATGTGCCGGGTACCAGCACCGCGGCTGACGAAGGGGAAGCCGATATGGCCGTGGGCACCCATCACCAGCAGGTCGGCGCCGCGATCGGTAACCCGGTTGAGCAGCATGTCCATAATGCCGAAGTCCTGCACCAGCATCACTTCGGTCTTGGCCTTGATGCCGTGGGTAGCAAGATGGCGCGCCACTTCGGTGCAGCACGATTCGCCTTCTTCGTGGCGCGCGGTAAATGACAAGACCATGGCTTCGTCGCAGTTCTCGATCAGGGGCAGGGCGTCGTTGAGGGCGCGGGCGGCTTCGCGGGCGTTGTTCCACGCAATCAGCGGATGGGTGCCGACTTCGGCGAACGTGCCTGCGTAGGGAAGCATGAGTACCGGACGGCCGCTGTCGAGGATGACCTCCATTGCCAGTTCTTCCGGAGCGAAGGCTTTGACTCTTTCGTCATGCTGGCCAAGCACTACCAGGTCGGCGTGGCGGGCCAGGTCGATGACGTGGCGCAGCACTTCGGCATCGCTGCCGCGATTGATGTCGCGCCATTCGGCATCGGGCAGACCTGCGGTGGCTTTTTCAAAGGCGGCCTGGCTGGCATCGCGCGCCTCGACGTACTCCTGGCTGGGCCAGGAGGCCACTACACCTACCCGTTGCGCCTGGGCGCGCTGCCCGAACACACCGAGCAGTCGGGCCTGGTGCTGGCGCGCAAGCGATACCGCGAGTTCAAGCCGGGCCGCGGTGCGTTCGCCTTGATCCAGGTGAACCATCAAATTCTTCAACGACATGAGTTGCACTCCCCTGTTTGTTCCGGATTAAGAAGCCAGGCGATTTTCCTGCAGATGGCCTGTTTCCACAGCGCTCAGTATAGAGCCAGCCTCATTCGGCATGAAGCACGGTCGTTGCGGTGATGTGTCGACTTGTGTGCAAAAGCGTTTGCAGCAGAAAGCAGCGGGCGGTCAAAGCCCATGCGCAAATTGGACTTCCGCTGATTCCCGGTACGGCTCCGATGAGGTCACGCTTCTATGCATCAATACGGCGGCTGGGAGCGATGCTGGAGCGGTGCCTACGACCATCGCTGTGATGGGCAGTGTCGAGAGGGCCTTTGCGGACGCAAGCATCTTCCCCAGAATTGCTCCCAGTGCCAACGACATGACGATGGCCGAGATCGTCATTGCTGGGGCAAGCGCGAAGCGAATTACGCTGCCGTAATATGATGAAGCATTTACCGCGGCTCTCAAACTCCCTGTCGTCGCCGTCCCAGTGACATAGTCGGCGGACCCAACGAAGCGAGATGGGATGCCGCCAACTATTCCTGTCTCAGGAACGAACTATTCGCTGCCAGACGAGCGTAGCCTCATTCCGATTGCGGTATTTCAGAAGCGTAGTTGCCACCACTCCAGTGTCACCGCCTTGAGGCCGTCGCGCTCCTGGTTGTCGCCATCCCAGGCGGCGAAGGCCACCGGCATGGTGCCCTTGCCCGACAGGCTGGCGCCCTCGTCGGGTTTCACCTTCAGGGAGCGGCTCATGACCACCGCCCAGCCGCTGTTCGTGCGTACCGCCGTGCCTTTAAGGCCTTCGAAGGGTACCCGGGTGGAGGTGCCGAAGCCCTTGGCGACCAGGTTTTCGGTACGGCCGTCGGCACGCCAGTGCCAGACATTCACCGCGTTCACGGGGTCGCCCATGAAAGGCGTGGTATCGGCTTTGCCGTTAACCGGGAACTGCACCGCCGCCCCATCCACAAACTGCCCCGTGTCCTTGATCGCCGTGTTGGCGTTACGGTCGTTCCAGGCCAGCTTGACGAACAGCCGGTCACCGGCACGCACCGCCTGCGCTGTAATGCGCTCGGTGACGGGAGTGCCGACAATCGAGCCGTGTCCGGGGAAAGCGGCCTGCAAGGCGATCTGGGTGGCCGGTGCCTTGTTCCAGATCGCCGCCTCGGGCGAGGCGGCATCCACCCCCGCCGCAGAGAGCACGCGAATGGTCTTTGACGCGGGAGCGGCTTGGACTGTGTTTGCCGTGAGGCCGATCGTCGCGGCCGCCATGCCGAGCGCAGCCAGTTGCTTCAACAGATTGCTTGGGTTCATGTGTATCTCCCGATTCTTAGGATTCGCTGCCGAGCCGGCCGCGGTGGGTTTCCACCAATTCGGCGAGCGCCGTGACGTGTTGCACATACGGGCTGTCGGTCGCTTCCAGCTTGCGGCGAAATGTCGGCAGCCAGGCCGCCAGGTGTCTGTCGAGGAAATCCCGCGCCGCAAGGCGGAAGGATGCCGAGTCGCCGCCCTTTTGCTGCGCGTCCTGTTCCCGCATGCACAGCAAGGCGAGGAACTCGAGTTCGGTGACGAGGTGATCGGGATACTCCCGGTCGGTCTCGGACAGCATGACGTCGAAGAACTCGTAGAAGCGCAAGATATCTTCGAGAATACCCTCGCGTCCCAGATCCCCCCGGTGCATGCCTTCGAACAGGGGCACCGGCGACTTGCCACGTCCAAGTTCGAAGGCGGCCAGGTAGTCGGCTTCCATGACTTCCTGGCTGAGCGTCGGATCGATCAGTCCATGCTCCACCAAACGCTGCCACGCCTCCGGATTCGGATAGGAGAAGAGCTGCGCCATGCCCAGATAGGCGCCGGCCAGGATGCCGGCGTGGTCGGTCTGCGCATTCATAGCCGGTACCTGTCCTTGTTGGTGTAGCCGATCAGGATCTCGGTCAGTTCCGAAGGTTTCGCCTCGCGGCGTTTCTGCATCTCGCGTCCCAGGGTTTCCAGCGCTTGTTTCGTGCCGGGACCAAACAGCGCCTCGATGTCGGCGAGCGGAATGCGCGGCTTGTCGCCCAGCCGGCCATCCTCCTCGAAAGGCGGCGGCGTGACGTTCATCGGCGGCACGTAGAACACGTTGGGCTGGGTGCCGTACTCGGCATGCAGGGGCAGCGCCACCTTCCACTGCTCGACCAGCTTGTAGATCGGCCCGTCCTTGTCGTCGCGGTAACCGACGAAGCGGATCTTGCCCACGCACTGGGCCACGCAGGCAGGCGGCGTGCCCTTCTCCACCCGCGGATAGCAGCCGATGCATTTCTCCGACTTGCCCGTTTGCAGATTGAAATACACCTTGCCGTAGGGGCAGGCCTTGACGCAGTAGCGGTAACCCTTGCAGCGCTCTTGGTCCAGCACCACCAGACCGTCCTCCGGCCGCTTGTAGATCGCCTTGCGCGGGCAGGCCGCCAGGCAGGCCGGGTTCGAGCAGTGGTTGCAGATGCGCGGCATGTAGAAGTAGTGGTTGTTGGGGAACTCGCCCTTGCCTTCGTCCTCGTCCCAATTGACGCCCCAGGTGGGTTTCTCGTGCGGCACGACCTGATTGCCCTTGCCTTGCAACAAGACTTCTTCAAGGTTGTACTCCCAGGTGCCGCCGTAGTCTTCCTTCGGTGGAATCTTGCCGTCCGTTTGCAGAACCCCACCCTTGAAACCACCACCCTTCTGTTCCCAGTTCTTCGGGTAGCCCTT
Source organism: Rhodocyclales bacterium RIFCSPLOWO2_02_FULL_63_24 (assembly GCA_001828935.1). GTDB lineage: Bacteria > Pseudomonadota > Gammaproteobacteria > Burkholderiales > Rhodocyclaceae > Sulfuritalea. The sequence continues at coordinate 13,857 of MHZX01000010.1, read as the reverse complement.
GCCGGGGCGGCTTTCCACGTTGTTCCAGTACATGTACTCGCGTCCGTCCCGATTGGTCCACAACTGCTTGCAGGCCATGGTGCAGGTGTGGCAGCCGATGCACTTGTTCAGATCGAACACGTAGGCCAACTGTCTCTGGCTCATGATGTATTTCCTCAAACTTTCTCGACGTCGACCGTCGTTTCGTAAAAGATGCGGTTCGGGTTGTAGCCGCCGGCCGCATACTTGATGTGGCCGTAGCCGCCCACCAGTTCCAGCGGGTTGATCAACTCGGCGCCGACGTTGTTGTAGTGCGTCATGTTTTTGTACAGGTACTGCTCCCAGCCGTGCTCGGAGAAAACCTGGTCGTCCGGCAGCGACGGCGCCACTTTGCACACGGCAAAGAATTCGCCTTGGGAATTGAACACCCGCACCATGTCGCCGTCCTTGATGCCCTTCTTCGCCATCGCCTTCGGGCTGAGGCAGATGTCCGGTTCGCCGCGCTGGTGGCGCATCAGCCACTTCTCGTTGCGGGCGAAGGAATGGATGCCCCAGCGGGTGTGCGGCGAGTTGGTCTTGAACGGATACTTCTTCGGTCCAAGGTGGCCGCCCTTGACCTGCGGCTTGGGCAGCGTCGCGCCAAAGCGCTGGAACCAGTCGTGGTCGACATAGAACTGCAGGCGCCCGGTCAGCGTCTTATAGGGTTTCTTCTCGGATACGTTCACCGTAAAAGGCCGATAGGGCTTGTCCTTCGGCACCGGCCCGGTCTTGCCCGCGGACGGACCCACTGAGACGAAACCTTTCTTCATCATCTCCTCGTAAGTGCCCGGACCCAATGCCTTGGAGCGCTCCATGACGAAGCGCAGCGCCTGTTCGTCGCTAACGACTTTGCCGTCCATGGTGAACTCGTCATAGACCTTGTCGAAATCGATCCAGCTCTTGATCTCCGGATCTTCCACGCGGCCGATGCCGCGCGCCCTGGCGCGCTCCTGGATCTTCTGCGCCAGGGCCACGTTGATCTGCCAATCGGTCTTGCGCTCGTACATCGGTTTGATCGGCTGGCCGAAGGCGTGGATGAAACGGGTGACCGAGGTTTCGCGGATGTCCAGCTTCTCCATCGATGCCGCCGGCAGCACGATGTCGGCGTACATCGCACCCGAGTTGAGACGGAAGTCCACCACCACCAGCAACTCGCAGCGCTTGAGGAAGTTCTCCGCCAGATGCGAGTAGCCGTTGGAAGTGGCCCAGAGGTTGATGCCGCCGTTGATGTAGACCACCGGGTCCTTGATCGACTGCCACTTGGGCATCCAGCCCTTGGCCTCGGACTCCTTGCGCAGGGCCTCCATGTCGTCCACGCCGAAACCGATCTGCTCCTTCAGTTCGGCGTCGTTGTAGTAGGCCTTGGAGCGGCGGTACTGCTCGCCCCACACCCACTGCGCCAGCACCATGGAAACGCTGCGGCCCGGTCGGCTCTTGACGGCGCCTAGTTCTTTACCGCCTTCCAGCACCCAGCCTTCGTAGGTGGTGTCGATCGAGCCGGTGGTGCCATGGTGACCGATCAGGGTCAGGATCAGGATCTTCAGGCGGCCGCACTGGAAGCCGTCCATGTGCTTCTGGTTGTTGTAGCCGTCGAGGATGCGCAGGGCTTTGCACTCGGCGATCCAGCCGACGAGTTTGCGCACTACGCTGGGATGTATGCCCGTGGTGGCCTGGGTCACCTCGGGCGTGTAGGGAGCGATCTCCGCCTTCAAGCGCTCGAAAACGGTGGTGACCTTGATCCCATTGGCATCGAACGTGCCCTCCAGGGCCGGGTCGACCGCTCCGAGTTTCAGGGTCTTGTCCTTGGAACCCATGCTGCCGGGTGCCGGCACCGCCTTGCCGGTCTTCGTGTCCCAGACGTAGAAAACCTCTACGCTACCCTCAGGGTTGAAATCCTTCTCGCGCAAGAATTTGCCGTTATCGGTGCGCACCAGGAAGGGCAGGTCGGTCTGTTCCTTGAGGTAGTCGACCTTGTAGTGCTTGCCGGCGATCAGCTCATGGACGATCGCCGCGGCCAGGTGGGAGTCGGTCCCCATCTTCACCGGCACGAACAGATCGGCATGCACCGAGGACGGGTTGTAGTCGGACGAGATGTTCACCAGCCGCGCGCCGTTGTAGCGCGCTTCCGTCAGGAAGTGGGCGTCCGGGATGCGCGTGACGATGGGATTCTTGTGCCACATCAGGATCAGGTCGGAGGTGAACCAGTCGTCGAAGGTGGACACCGTGCGCGCCGGCATGCGCACCGTCTGGATGCCGGGATAGAGGTCGCCGGTCATGGAGGAGACGTCTGGCTTGATGGCGCCCAGCAAATTCGCCAGCCGCGTGTAGCCGGTATTGCTGATCACCGCGAAGGGCCGCTTGGGGATGCAGACGTTGCCGGGACCGCGCTTGATCGTGGTGTCGATGACCTTGTCGGCGATCTCGGTCAGCGCCTCGTCCCAGGAAATGCGCTTCCACTTGCGCTCGCCGCGCGCGCCGACGCGCTTCAGCGGGTACTTGAGGAAGTCCGGCTGCTTGACCCAGGAACAGTACACGGCGCCCTTCTGGCAACCGCGTGGGTTCATGTCGGGAATGCCGGGCAGTTGCGGGTACTCGCTGACCTGCTCCTCCCGCATCGGCACGCCGTTCTTCACGTAGACCTTCCAGGCGCAGCCGCCGACGCAGCCATTGGAGTGGGTGGTGAAGCCCACCGAATCCCAGGTCCATTCCTTGCGGTAGAGGTCTTCCCAACCGCGGTAGGGGTAGTGCTTGAGAGGATCCTCGATCGGCTGAATCTTCGAGAACGCCCACACGCTGGCGGGTACGGCCGTGCTGGCCAGCGCTGCGCCGGAGAGCTGCAGGAACCTGCGGCGTCCGTTGCTGTCGTTCGGAGTACTCATTGCATTTCCTTTATAGGTGTAAGGGGTGTCGGGGCACGCCAGGCTTCTTGATGCGGACTGCGTGCAGCGAAATTCGAATGAATCCTGAATCGGGTGTTTGCAGCTTCAGTAGAGAGGACTTCGCAAGGTCGGCAGACTCATCATTCAAAGCAGAATACAAGTGGCCTGTTTGCATGGTCTTGATATAAGTCAATATTCGTACGATTATTAGAATGGTATTCTGCAACGGTGGTTTCATGCCAAGCTCATCACGCTGCGGCGGGGGCGAGAGTGTGGTTTATGATCGTCAGGCAGACGTGATGCGTGTTTTGTTATTCGGTACGACTTGGGAGGGAGAGTCCATGCAAAAGAGAAAAATCAAAGATCTCCTGTATGAGCAGGTGGCGCGCGTGGGGAAAGCCGTTTCCAGCCCGAAACGCCTGGAAATGCTGGAAGTGCTGGTACAGGGGGAAAAGATGGTCGACGCCTTGGCGCGCGACGTGGGCATCGACATCAAGCTGGCGAGTTCCCATCTGAGAGTGCTCAAGGAAGCCCGCTTGGTGTCGTCCCGACGGGAAGGGCGGTTCATTGCCTATCGACTGAGCGGCGACGATGTCGCCGGGCTGTGGGTGAGCCTGCATATGGTTGCCGAAGAGCACCTCATGGAGCTGCGCGCGGTGCTGGAGAAGATCGTCGCCGCACCCGAACGGCTCACACCGGAGACACGCGCCGGCCTTCTCGACAAAGCGAGGCAGGGAGATGTCCTGGTACTGGACGTGCGCCCCGAGGCGGAGTACCGGGCAGGCCATCTGCCGTACGCGCGGTCCATGCCCATTCAGGAACTGGAGCAGAAGCTCGCCGAACTGCCTCGGGACCGGGAGGTCATCGCCTATTGTCGCGGCCCGTTCTGCTTGTTTGCCGCGGAAGCCGTGGCGCTTTTGCGCAAGAACGGCTTTCGCGCCAGCAAGATCAGCGATGGAATCGCCGAGTGGTCGGCTGCGGGCATGCCGCTGGAAGGCGCATCCACTGTCTGATGCGTGAGCCGGCCCGAACGCCGGCGACTCGGTCTCATATGCCTTGCTCCGCCAAACTTTTCGCATGGGCTTCATTCGGGCATTGGGCGCGTTGCTGTTAGCCGCCGGTGGAAGACATCAGGCGCACCACCTGTTGCGGCCGCTCGCGAAATTCATGGCGCCAGGGTTTGGCTTGCAGCGCAGACCGCAATTGCTGTTCCAACTCCGCGTCGGAGCCTCCTGCGCGCAGGGGCGTACGGAAATCGACGCAGTCGTTCTGGCCCAGGCAGAGGTGCAACATGCCATCAACGCCGAGGCGTACCCGGTTGCAGGTCTCACAGAAATGCTGCGAAATCGGCGTGATGAAGCCGATCTGGAAGCTGCCGTCGGGCGACACCAGGTAGCGCGCCGGACCACCGCCGGCAACCACGCCGTCGATCAGGCCGAAGCGCTCACGCAGGCGCTCGCGCACCGGATGCAAGTCCAGGAAGCCCGCATCGCGGCCGGCCGCGCCGACCGGCATGGTCTCGATCAGGCGCAGCACGAAACCGCGTGCCATGCAATAGGCCACCATCGCGGCAATGTCCTCGTCGGTGGTGCTGGCCAGCGCCACCATGTTGATCTTGATCGGGCGGAAACCTTCGTTGCGGGCGACTTCCAGCCCTGCCAGCACCTGCGGCAGCGCATCCCTTCGGCAAATCGCGCGGACTCGTGTACGGTCGAGGGAATCAAGGCTGACATTGAGCCGAGTCACGCCGGCACGATGCAGGCGCGCCGCATGCTTCGCCAGTTGCGTACCGTTGGTGGATAACGAAAGATCCTCGATGCCCGGCAGTGCCGCGAGGCGCTGCGCCAGGGTGGGCAGACTCTTACGCAACAGTGGCTCACCGCCGGTCAGGCGGATGTGCTTCAGCCCCAGGCGGGCAAACACCGCCAGCAGCCGTTCGATTTCGTCGAAGCTCAGCCAGTCCCTGGGTTCCTGATAGCCCTTGAATCCCTCCGGCATGCAGTATGAACAGCGCAGATCGCAGCGATCGGTAACCGAGAGCCTGAGATAATCGACGCGGCGGCCGAAGCCATCGAGCAGCATGGCTATCCTTCTTCCTTCTTCGCTCCGCTCGGATCCTTGTGCGCGATGCCCTTGTGACATTCGATGCAGGTCTCGCCCTTCTCCTTGGCACCCTTGTGCCGGCGCCAGGCCGTCGCGGTCTGGGTATCCTTGGACATTCCTTCGAGGGTGTGGCAGTTGCGGCACTCGCGCGAGTCGCTGGCCTTCATGCGGTCCCATTCATGCTGTGCCAGTTCCAGGCGCTTGGCCTCGAACTTCTCCGGCGTGTCGATGGTGCCCATGATCTTGCCGTAGATCTCGCCGGAGGCCTTGATCTTGCGGCCCATCTTGTGCACCCAATCCTTCGGCACATGGCAATCGGAGCAGACGGCGCGCACGCCGCTGCGATTCGAGTAGTGGATGGTCTTCTTGTATTCCTGATAGACCGTGTCCCGCATCTCGTGGCAAGAGGTACAGAACTCCAGCGTGTTGGTCGCCTCCATGCCGGTATTGAAGCCGCCCCAGAAGAAGATTCCGGACAGGAAGCCGACCATCACCAGCGACGCGAGGGAATACCGGGAACTGGGACGCCGGAGAACCGCCCAGCCGCGGGCGAACGCCCCGCGGCCCTGGGCAGCGGTCGCGTCGCCCGATGGTTTCGTATCGCTCATTCCGGAATGTCCTTGGCGGTCTTCTGGAATTCGGCACGGACCTTGGGTATCGGTTCGCCTTTGAAAGAACCTTTCAGCTTGTAGTGTTCGTGCAGGGCCTTGGTGCGCACTGCCTTGTCAAACTCGAACTTGTACTTGGCATCGACGGCGGGCGTAAAGGGCGTGAATGGTGCCCTGGCACCCTTGAGCGGCGAGCCCTGGAAATTCAGGTGGCAGTTGGCGCAGGCCTTTTCGTAATCGAAGTTCTGGCCTTTGCCGGCGATGAGCTTGCGCGGCGTGCTCTGCTGCGACCTCAGCAGTTTCTTTTCCGCTGTGCCATGTTCTTCGCGATAGTCCGAACCCGGACCATGGCAAGCTTCGCAGCCCACCGAACCCAGTTTTTCCGGACCACCCGGATCCTTGCCCAGAGCATAGCCGCCGGGCTTGCCGAAGCCCGTGCTGTGGCAACCGACGCAATCCTTGTCCTTGGTGTAATCCTTGGCCGGATCGAGCTTGGCCTTCTTTTTCTCATCGGCCTTGGTATTGGCCTTCAGGGATTCGAAGGCCTTGGAGTGCGACGTGCCCGCCCAGGATTCGCCATGGAGATCGTGGCACTTGGTACAGACTTTGACGCCGACATAGCTCGGTGCGGCGACCGCCGCTTGCGCCAGACAGGCGAGGGCCGCCGCACCCAGAAGTTGTTGCAGGAATCGTTTCATTTTCATTGCCTCCGATTCAAATTAAATCCGATGACCGCATACCGTTAGCAGCCGCAGTCCGCTTCCACCGAGATTGCCGTCTGCGCCGTTGCCTTCTCGCCGTTTTCATCCTCCGCACGCAGGATCACGACATACAGGCCTTGCGTGAAGGTGTGCTCTATCTCTTTGGTTTTCGCCGATTCGCCGTCGCCGAACTCCCACGAGACCGACTTCAGCTTGCCGCTGCCGCCCTTGGCCAGCGCTTTCATGCTCACCTTGTAGGGCGCATTGCCACGGCGACTGACAACCCCGCCGATCTTCACGGCGAACTTCCCGCCCGCCGCACCGATTTCGTCGATCAACAGGCTGCCACCGAGATCTTTCGACACCTTGGTCAGCGACTGCCTGATCTTGTCGTCCATGGCCGTGGTGCTGCCCGGCTTGGCTCCCGACTGAATTGCGACTTGCGAACCTTCATCGATACGCACGATTTCGGTACCCGTGTCGACCACCAGACGCCCGAGTACGGTCCATGCAGCAAGACTCTTCTTGTCCGGATCAAAGTTCAGGGCGAATTCCGCACCCTGCGCACGCGTGCTCAGTCCGTCGATGCGGAACTGGAAATCGGCGAACAGGTGCTCGGGCACCTGGGCTTTGGCAAACACGCGTCCCTTGACGAGTTCGAGGATGGTCTGTTCCAGTTTCTTTTCGAGGTCGAAGGAGACGCCGGCCAGTTCGAGTTCGGTATTCGGATACAGCTTCGCCATGCTGCCGTTGCTCCATGACAGCAGCACCGCCGATTTCTCGCGGGCCGCAATCCGGTCGCCGCGCTCCAGCACATCGCCTTCCTTGGCCGGCTTCCAGTCCTTGGCGCCACTCTTGCGAATCTCGACACTGCCGTCGCTCTGCGAGATGCGCACAGTCGACGCGTCCTCGGCCGAGGCGACAAGGCTCCAAAACACGCATACCGCAATAGCTAGAAATTTCATCATTGCTTCCTTCAGTTCGTTGGCCAGGCTTGACCTTGGCTATTTCATGACGCCGCAGCCATGGGATTCCGCTTCGATTGCCACGCTGGCTTTCCTGATTCGCCCGGCACCATCCTTGACCGCCAGCAGCACGTCGTAACGACCGACCTCATACTCCTGCTCCGGCACTTCCGGCTCGTTCCATTCCTTGCCATTGCCCAGGTTCCAGTGGTAGCTCACGGGTGGCGTCAGTCCGGCGACCTTGGCATACAAGGCAACGATCTTTACCGGCCGATCGGTGCATAGATTTTCTGCAACTATCGCAACCGCTGGGGCGTCCTCCGCCAATGTCGCCAGCGGACTGAGGCCGCCTGCAAGGCAGCCGGCCATCAGCACGCTTGTGGGCGCGATCCTGTTCATGGCTAGAACTTGACCTCCGCGCGGAAGACGATTTCTTTCGCGGCTTTCGGCTTGCTGCCGTCAGGCAGGGCGTAGGCCGCACCCGGCTTGAAGTAGCCGAGGGCAATGAATCCATCCACGTGCTTGTAGATCGGGAAACCCACATTGAGGTCGAGCTCCCAGCCGACGTCCCTGGTCTTGTCGAGCGATGTCGCGGTACCCTGGCTCCAGTCGTTCACCGGCCCGCGTCCCTTGAAGACCTGGTTGGTCGTCCATATCCGCGTCAGCGACGGCGTCACTTTCAGGCCCTGGCGCGGCTCCAGGGTCGTGTCCAGACGAACGTAGGTGACGTTGGACAGGTTGCTGTCCCAGACGTAGTAGCCGGCACGGATGTCTTCGCTGAAAATGTTGCCGAACTTGTTGCGCTCCGGGCACATGAACAGCGCGTTGTAATTGCGCACCGTACCGTTGATCGGATCGCTGGTTTCGTTGCCCGAGCCGCGGCCGAACTGCAAGCCCGCGGAAAGATTCGTCAGGGAGCCGACCTTGCCGAAGTCGCGCATGGCTTTGAGCAACAGCGCGTTCGCGCTCAACTTGCGTCCGGCCGCGTAATCGCCGGTAAGCGAGACGGCCTCGCCATCGAGCTTCCACGCCCCAAATTCCGCCGATGCCGTAAGGCCGGCCCACAAGGGACGGAACTGACCGTCGCGCGGCAGGGTGGCGGCGTTGAAGTCCTTGTCGAGATTCATGTCTGGGTCGCCGGTATTGCCCCGATCGACCACCTTAAGCAAGTAGGGCTTGACGCGCAGCGCGCGCGAGGCACGGATGTCGAGATCCGCATAAAAGGCGTCAAGACTGTTGGAGGCGCCGAATATCTCCTGGCGCGTGCCGCCCAGCCGTCCGCCCGTGGCATTGAAGGTGGCATAACTGCTATAGCCGCCGGGCACCGCCATGTAACCGGCCGACAAGGTGGTCTGGCCCCACGGCAACTGGCCAAGCGGATACTGGAAGCGGATGCCGTCCATCGGTCCTTCGAGCACGATCCTTTGCCCGATATCCCAGTTTTGCCGGCCGACGCGGGCCATGAATTCGGGACTCGTGTATTGCACGAACAGCTCGCGCACCAGCGGCGAACTCGGTGTCCGGAACTGGCCCCAGCGCTCCATGGTGCCTTCGCTGTCTTCCTTCCAGTCGCTGACAAAGTTGCCCTTGTCGAGCACCAGGCGCGTCAGCAGCGCTTCGTAGGTGGCGTCGATCTGCAGCGAGAAACGGTGATCGACAAAGCTGGTGTTGTCGTATTTCCACTGCTGCAGCGAATTGCCCAGGTTGAAGTTGTGACGCGAATTGACCTGCGCCTTGTACTTTCCGGAAAAGTCGAATTGCACCTTGTCCTTTTGCGCTTCCTCCCGCTTGGCGATCTCGGCGGAGGACTTGCGGGCCTGAGTTTCCAGTACCAGCAGGCGGCGGCGCGCCTCTTCATCGCGTCCTTCGGCCTTTTTGTCTACCTCGGGCTCGTCCCATTCACCGCCAGGGGCGGCAGTCTTGCTCGCGACGGGTTTTGTCGCCGTGGCGCCAGCGCCAGCGCGGTGCGTTCCTTCGGGAACTCTTTCAATACCTACAGCGCTTCCCTGTTTCTGGGCCAATTCCGCCCGCAGTCGTAGAGTTTCTTCGTGAAACTGGCTGACCTGGGCTTCCAGTTCCTGCAAGCGCCGCAGGACATCGCTTGTCGTAGCTCGCTGTTTCGCGGCAGCAGGTTTCTTCGCCACCGCGGCAGCCTGTGCCTGCTCGGTCACGCTACCAGCCAGGGCAGCGCATCCTGCAATCAGGGCGCAGGCTGAAATGCTGTTTCTAAGATTTCCGTGCTTCACGATTTCCCGATCTTCCTAGGCGTTAACGGGTGCTACTTGGTCGCTTGCGGCGCCCCGTAGAAGGTCTTGATCTTGCTGTCGGGCCCGTGGCATTCGGCGCAGACCAGATTCTTCAAAGTCGGCTTGTAGGGGTGGGGGGCTGCCTGATGGAGAGCGTTAACCTGGACGTATTGCGTCCCCTCGCCGCCGCGCACCACCAGCTTTTTCCACACGCCCGCGGGGTTCTGCATGACATTGGGGTGGTAGACGTCGCCCTTGACGAACCAGCCTTCCTTCTTCTTCGCCTTTGTTTCAGAGGGTGTGACCATTTCGTGGCAGGTCAGGCAATCGCGGTTCTTCCCCTCGTAGGCAACCTTCTTCGAGTTCAGATGCAACTGGTGCAGATTGGGGATGTTCTTGCGCGCTGTCTTGACCGTCAGGATTTCCTTGTGACAGTCGAGGCAAAGCATGTTCTTGGCCTTGAAATCCGGCACCTTGCCCGTTGCCTGTTTGGCTACGGCTTTTGGCGGCCAATCGATGGCGGTTTGCGGTTGCAGCGGTTTCATCGCAAGCGTCGCCGTCGTGGCTAACGCCAATAGAGAGATAGTCAGGATTCGGATGCGCATGGCGTCCTCCATTCGGAGTGAATTTCCGTGGCCAGTTCGGGCACGAACGTCCGCTCAGCCTCCAGGAATTCGATGGTGAGAGTGGCCAGCGCCCGATAGATGTCGAGACTGGTCTCGCTTTGAATCTTCTGGCATAGACCACGATGCCAACGCAGCAAGTGCTCGGCAAGAAATCCGCTCTGGAAATCCAGGCACCGCCTCAGTCCATCCTCGTTGGGTTCAGTCCAGAACTGCGCTTCGATATCGCAGAGGAATTGCATGAATTCCAGTTCCACACCGATGTGGTCCGGCAGTTCCAGGCAGGCGCCGGTCAGTTCAGCCGCGGCAGCGTCGTAATACTGTTTGACGGCAGCCGTCACATGGCCGCCGACACGCTGGTTCTCGTCCGCGTAATACGATTCGTGGGGAACGACGCCCGAAGGCAGGGTGAACAGCCGCGTATGCTCGGCAACAATGTCGGCCTCAGGCAAGCCAAAGGAGGCAGCGCGCCCAAATGCCGCTGTCAATGCGTTGGCGGCCGCACTCAGAGCATTGCCACCGCCTTCCGCTACCAGTCCACCCGCTCGAATCAGAGCCGCCAAGTCTGCCGAAGGCGGCGCCGAGTAGAGCGCGGCCAGGACGGCATAGGTTTTTGCACGATTGGCGGCAACCATTTTCATCTCGCCAGGATCAATCACTTTAGATTCCTCCACTGAAAAAGCTTCGCGCCACGGTATCGCGGCGGTCGCCGCTCACCTGGCATGCCAGACAGTATTCCGCTGCGTCGCCCAGAACTCGCTCGCCACAGCCGCGACATTGCGACAACTGGGCTGATAGGAGCGTGACGCGGCTACGTTCGAACAACAGCGACAGGTCGACCGTCTCCCGGATATGCAAAACTTGGTGATAGCAGGCCGATTCGCATATCCGGCAGCCCGTGCACTGCGCAGCATCGAATTCGAGCGTGTAAGTCCCGCCTTCCTCGCGATGCGTCAGCGCGCCGGTGGGACACAGGGTTTCGCAGACGCTGCAGCCGACACAGCGACGGTCGACCTCCATTTGCGCCAAGGGAAATCCCGTCGTCGAGACTTCTTTCGTTGTCACCTTCAAGCCAGGCAAGGCATCCAGTACCCGCAACAGATCCATGCGCTTGGGGTTTTCCGAATGGCGCTGCACGAGGTGGCGAAACACCTCCGGTTCCGCCTCATCGGCCACTCCGGATTCGGGAAAAGGCGCATTGCCACTCGTTTTCCAACGTTCGGCAATCGATCCGAACAGCCTGCGTCGCGAATTCGGCGCTCTGGCCGGCAAGCGGATTTCCTCCGCATCGCCGACCGGTGTCCGCACACTGGATAGTCGCGCCGCACCCAGGCCTGCGGACTCGCAAAGCGCCTGCGAGAAAGCCAGCGTGCGCTCCCATTGCGGCGCCGCCTTCTTCAGGCCGCAGCCTGAACAATCCGGCGCGCACATCTCGACTCGCTGCGCCCCGCGCCGGATCGGCTCCAGCACCAGGGCCTCGGTCAAGCGGGAGAGGCAAGGCTGGACCATGTCGGCACGGCCCTGCGCCCGGCTGCAGGAAAAACGGAACACTTCTCCCACGCGGACTTTCTGCGCGATGCGTTGCGCCACGCGACTGTCATTTTCCTGCAACTGGATGGCGCCATTCGGGCAGGCCGCGACACAGGCGCCGCAAGCAACGCACGCGGCGTTGATTGCGGCGCTGTTGTTGCCAGCTCCGTCACCAAGACGGACTGCGCCGGGAGCAGGGCACACCACAGCACATGCCGCACATTCCGACTTCGTGCAGCGGAAGCGGGAACATAGTGTGCTGTCGAGCTTCACTGGCACTTGCAGCCCGAGTTCGATCAAGGAGTCCATGCTCGTGGATACCGTTGTGCTGCGTTACTTGGAGGTGTACTGCACGCTGGGCTTGGTGTCGGCACCGCCGACGCTGATGCTTATGCCTTTTGCACGCCGTTCCTTCATGACCATGGTCAGTTCGTTCAGCTCGCCGAAGAAGCGGACTTTGGCCGGACAGGTCGTGACGCAGGCGGGTTGCAGCCCCTTCTCGACACGATGAACACAGAGGGTGCACTTCTCCATGATCTTCGCCTCGGCGTTGAACTGGGGTGCGCCGTAGGGGCAGGCCCAGGCGCAGTAGCGACAACCGATGCATTTGTCCTTGTTGATGAGGACGATGCCGTCTTCCTTGCGCTTGGTGATGGCGCCCACCGGGCAAGCCGCCATGCAGGCCGGCTGTCCGCAGTGCATGCAGGGCATGGGGACGAAGGTCACGCCGACGTTCGGCGTCTTGCTGGCATCGCGGAAATCGCCTTCCTCGATTTCGATGACGCGGTTGTAGTCCACCCCGACTGGCGTGTTGTTCTCCGCCTTGCAGGCGATGGTGCAGGCATTGCAGCCGATGCAGTGCTCGATGTCGACCCACAGCGTGTATTGCTTGGGACCCTGCTTGGCGAAAGAGCGCTCGACGGCTTCGCGCGGAACGATTGGGCTGTATTCGGACATGATGTTCTCCTTAGACTTTTTCTACACGAAGCGGCGTGCCGTAGCTCTGGGTACCTCCGCCTACAGGATCGAGCATTCCGCGGTCTTTCAGGACCGGATCGGCCATGTAGAGCGGGTTGACGCTGAAGCCCGCGGCAATGCGCTTGTCGTAGAACTGCGGTTTGCCGTCGGCCGCCCAGGCCTTGCCGCCAGCGCCCCAGCGTCCGTAGGAGTTGCTCACCGAGAACACACCCGGACGGATGCGGCTGGTGACGCGCACCTGCATCTTGTACCAGCCATCGCCCATCGATGTTTCCACGTAGGAGATGTGCTTGCTGGAAGGCGACTTGACCTTGACCCAGTCGCCGGTCACGACCCCCATCTTCTGCGCATCGGCCGGGTTGATTTCCGCGAAGTTCTGCGGTTTGATCGAGGCCAGCCACAGGTTGTTCATGGTGCGCGTCTGCGTGTGCCAGGCGTCCTTGTGGGTGTGCAACTGGAACGGGTATTCCTTCCAGAGAGCCGGATCAATCTCGTTCTCCTTGCAGTCGATGATCATCCGGTACTGCGGCAGGCCGTCATAGTATTTACCGGTCATGCTGTTCTTGTTGGCTGCCACGTTGGCGGCGTAGACATACATGCCGCGCACCTGGCGTCCGCCGGGGAAGCGCGTGTATTCGCCTTTGGCATCGTACTGTTTGCCCGGATTCTCGAACTTGCCGCCGAGCTTGACCAGACGGCTCTCCGGATCCAGCCCCGGTTCGCCCTTGTAATCGCCGTTCTTGTAATACTCGTTCCAGAACTGCCAGGACGTGAAGATATCCTTGCCCGGACCGCCGCCATCCTTGCCGAAGCCCGGCAGGCCGCAGCGGATAGCCAACTGGATCAGGGTGTCGTCCGCTGTCTGCACATCCGGGTGGATGCCGCGATAGCTCTTGGTTTTCGGGTCGAGCGTGCCGACCACCGGCTGCCGCAGGCCCGCGACCTGAGTCTTCACCGGCGGATAGGTCTTGAAGCCGCCGAAGCGCTCCAGGTACTCGGAATCCGGCAGCACGTAGTCGCACAACAGCGTGGTCTCGCCCATGTAGGCGTCGATGCTGACCGTGAGCGGGATGGCCTTGACGTCGAGCATCGCCTCGATGACCGAGGAATTGAACGGCGTGGTGTAGGCCGGATCGTTGTAGTAGTTCAGGTAGGCCTTGATCTTGTACGGATAGCCCTGCTTGACCGAGGAGAAGAACTCGCTGG
>MHZX01000009.1:8028-17832 GCA_001828935.1 Rhodocyclales bacterium RIFCSPLOWO2_02_FULL_63_24 | reverse complement strand
CGTTGATGTGGTTGAGCACCGAGTAGAGCGTGGTGGTCTTGCCGCTGCCGGTGGGGCCGGTGACCAGGATGATGCCTTCCGGGCGCGCCACCATCAGCTTCATCAGCCCCAACTGGTGGTCGTCGAGTCCGAGGCGGTCGAGCGGCACGATGCCTTTCTGCCGGTCGAGGATGCGCAGGACGATGTTTTCGCCATGGATGGTCGGCTGCGAGGCGACCCGGAAATCGACGGCATGGCCGCTGATGTTGAGCGAAATCCGGCCGTCTTGCGGCGCGCGGGTTTCAGCGATGTTCATGCCGCTGATCACCTTGATGCGCACTGCCATGGCCGCCCAGTAGGATTTGTGCAGGGCGCGGATCTGGCGCAGGATGCCGTCGATGCGATAGCGGATGCGCAGGAAGCTGGCTTCCGGTTCGAAGTGGACGTCCGACGCGTCGCGCTTGACGGCGTCTGTGAGCAATGCATCGACCAGGCGCACCACCGGCTGGCTGTATTCGTCGAGCGACGCGGACAGGCTGCGATAGTCGATCTCGCCGGTTTCGATTTCGTGCAGGATGCCGTCGATCGAGAGTTCGTGACCGTAATACTGGTCGATGGCGTGGGCGATTTCCGATTCGCCGGCCAGCAGTGTTTCGATCACCAGTTCCGGATGGATCAGCGTGCGCAGCTTGTCCAGCGCAACAATGTCGTTGGGATCGGCGATGGCGATTCGGAGTCGCTGTTCGGGCTGCGAATAGCTGAGCGCGAGGAACAGGTGGCGCTTCGCCAGATCGCGCGGTACCAAGCGCAGGGCGTCGGCATCGATGATCGAATTGGCCAGATCGACGGACTTCTGGCCGAGCGATTCGCCCAATGCGTCGCGCAGCGTGGCTTCGGAAACGAAACCCAGGGAAACCAGCAGCTTGCCCACCGGCTGGTTGGATTTCATCTGCTCCAGCAGCGCAATGCGCAATTGATCCTCGCTGATCACGCCTTGCGTGATGAGGATCTGGCCAATGGGGCGGCGGCTGGCGGGCAAATTCATACGAGCATCATTATCCAGCATCTTCCCGCGAGGGCAAGCCTCGTTGCTTGGAAAACGAAGTTTCAGTGGAGGCTAACGCCGGCCTCATCGGCGTTAAGCGCAGCGGCCGTAACTAAAACCGCTCTGCTCGCCGGCGTCAGGGTTGCAGGGAATGCAGTCTTGCCGCCGCTTGGGCGGGGTCGAAGCCCGCCGCTTGCTTCTGCGCGGCATTGATCGCCAGGCCGTAGTACTGCGCGGCAAGCTTGTTCTGGCGCAGGTGTTCGAAACTGATTGCCAGGTTGTAGAGGATGTCGGGATTGTCCGGTTCCGCACCATAGGCGCGGAAGTAGGCCTGTTGAGCTTCTTCCCAGCGGCCGTGACGCGCATACAGGTTGCCCAGGGAAAAATGCGGAGCCGCAAGTTCGGGCTGGGCTGCCGACATCGACTTCAACCGGCTTTCAGCGACATTGGGATCGATCTGCGCGCGACTGTTGATGAGCGCCGACATGGCCACGGTGTCGTGCGGGTCCGCTTCCGTGATTTGTCGATACAGCCACTCGGCCTGGTCGGGCTTGCCCTGGCGTACCGCGATCGCGGCCAAGCCGTGCAGCGCGTCCGTGTTGCGCGGATCCGATTTCCGCGCGCGTTCGTATTCGAGCTGCGCCGTAGCGAGATCGCCGCGATTGAAAGCGTCGAAACCGCGCAGCAGGGCGGGGTTGACCTTCAGCGGCGCCTTCGTCACGCGGACCGGTCCATCCGGTTCGGCCGATGCGGTGGCAGCCGGACTGGCACGGCGCACCTGGACCGGGGTCTTGGCGGCTACTGGAGCGGCATCGTCATCCTTGTCGTCGTCCGCCCCCGTCGCGGGCCGCGCAGCGACGGGGGTGAGCGGTGCCGCCACAGGAGTCGGCGCCGGCACCACGGCGGCTGGCGCAGGCGCCTTGGTCGGAGGTGGTGGTGGCAAGGTCCCGCCGGCGACGAGAGTGGATTTGGGCTGCAATTGCCACCAGAAATATCCACCGATGCCGCTGACGGACAGCGCGGTCAGCACGCCGATGACCAGCGCAAACGTCTTCCGCGCCGGCGGCTTGTCGACTTGCTTGGCGGCGAACAGGTTCTGCGCGGCGGACTTGTCCTCGGGAACCGAATGCTCGCTCGGCGGATGCCGTGGCTTGGCCGGGGCGCTGGTGCGGGGTGGCGCTTCGCCGCTGGCACGGACTGGCGTCTCCGTTGCGGCGGCAGGAGGCGCTTCGGCGTGCGGCGGGCGGGCGGGGGGTGTCGGAGGCGACTGCGGTTTCAGGCGCGCGGCGGCGGCCTGTTGGGCCTCGGCGAGAAACTGTGCATCAAGTTCTTCAAGATGGGACGGGAGGTGGGGCAGCTTTGCGGAAGGTGCAGCGCTCTCGGCAACTTCCGGTATGTTTTGAGTTTCCTCGGGCGGGGCGACCGGCAGCGGTTCGAGCGCAAGCCCGCCGAGGGCATCGGTTTCTGAGCTGCCGCCAGCGCCCTCGCCGTGTCCCTGGCGTTTGGCCAGTTCGGCTTTCTTGAGGGCGTCCATCAGCAGGCTCATCGAGCTGCGCTTTCTCTCTGGATTTCCGGCGGCTTCTGCGGCGCGCCGGGGCGGGTGGAGAAGAATTCGCGGCCGGGGAGCTGGTCGCGGAAACCGCGATAGTCGCCGTTGATGCTCGGGTCGCGGATGATGGTCGGTTTGAGGAAGATAACCAGTTCGGTCTTGGTGCTGGTGTCGCTGCGGTTGCGGAAGAAGTTGCCGACCCCGGGAAGATCGCCTAGACCGGGGATCTGATTCGTGGTGTTGCTGATCTTGTCTTCCATAAGGCCGCCCATCACCGCGATTTCGCCATCGGTAAGGCGCAGCATCGATTCCATTTCGCGGGTCTGGATCACCGGAACATTGTTGGTGGTTCCGAGATTGGGCGTTGGATCCTGCACGTCCCCTGTCTTGCTCGAAATGGTCGGACGGACATTGAGCAAGATGCTGCCGTTCTCGCTGATCTGCGGCGTGACGCTCATCACCAGGCCTACGGAAACCGACTTTGCCGTGGCAGTGAAATTGTTGGTCGTCCCGGTGGTGGTGGTGGTCGAGTCGTTCTTGACCTCGAAATAGACGAGGTTGTTAACCACCTTGAGCATTGCCGTCTGGTTGTTGAGGACGCTGATTTTGGGGCTGGACAGGACCTTCACCTTGCCGAAGGTTTCCAGCAGAGTCAGCGTCGAGGAGAGTCCGAGCCCGGGGGCGACATAGTTGAGCAGGAAGGCGAAGGATCCCGCCGATGCGCCAAACGTAGGTGCAGTGGTCGAGGTTGCAAAGGAACCGGAAGTCACGGCAACCGGATTCGTTACTGTCGTCGGATTTTGTGCCGCTGAAAAGCCGGCCAGTGGCGTGCCCGGGCGCAATGAGCGCAAGGTCTGCCAGTTGATGCCCTGTTGGTAGGCGTCGTTCAGGCTCACTTCGGCGATCGTGGCTTCGATCACGACTTGGCGTCGCGCGTTGACCAGTACCAGGTCGAGGTATTCCTGAACCTTTTCGTGCTGCCTGGACGTGGCGCGGACGACCACGACGCCGGCTTCCGGGTTCACGATGATCGAAGCGGCTTCACGGAAGGTGGTGCGCTTGACAACGGTGGTGCCTTGCTGCTGCAGGTTCGCCGCGTTGGGGCTGCCGGCCAGGCTGGTGGTCGCAGCGCTTGCGCGGCTCGACGCGGAGGACTGTCCGCCCTGGGCGCCGGTGCCCGTGGTGGCTTGCTGATCGGAGCGCTCGATGACCGTTTCGCTCGATCCTTCCGGCAGGATCTTGTCGCTCTCGCGCAGGATGTCCTTCAGGTTCTTTTCCAGTGATTGCCAGAAATTGTTTTGTGCCGAACTCTTGACCGAGGTGCTCGAGTTGTTTCCGGCGCCGCCGCTTGAACCCGTGCCGGTCGCACCGGTGCTGGTCGATGCAATCTGGGTGTTGATCGAGACCGTGCCGCTGACGTCGCGCGACATGTTGACGTAATCGACCTTGTAATTTCGCAGGAAGGGAGAATCCGGCATCACCACCAGGTTGGGGCCGTCGAGTTCCCAGCGCAGATCGATTTGCTTGGAAATGCGCGTCAGGATTTGCTGCAGTGTCTGATCGATGGCATTGATGGTGACTGCACCGTTGATGCCGGGATGGATGTCGACATTAAGCTTGGCGTCGCGCGCCAGGGCGAACAGCAAATCCTGAACCGGGATGTTGCGCACCGATACCGAATACGACTCGGCCTTTGCCGCCGCCTTGGGCCGTGCCAGGGTGACCGTTGCGGCCACCGGAGGAGGAATGTCGCGGCTTGGGGTGGCCTGGCCTTCGGCACGAATGTGACCGGCGGAAGGAGGGGTGGTCTGCAGGTTGCCGCATGCCGTGAGCATCAGGCTGGCTGCGAGCGCAGCAGGGAACGGCGGAATCACTGGAGAGCGCAAACGAATCCCCGATCAAATATGTAAGCTACTTTTAGCATAACACATTATGTTTACGATGCAACCCAATGATTTAATTAGCAGAGCGGTGCCAGTTCTTGCCTTCGGTAAGCGCCCTAGCGAAGACGTACGGCTTGGCGGGGGTAGGGCTTGATCCCCCGTGGCACGCCCGGCAGGCCGCGCATCGCCGCAACAGCGGCTTCCCTGGTCGGATAACTGCCATAGGTGACTCCATAGCGCGGCTTGCCGCTGAGCTCGGAGTAATAGACATAGAGCCTGCCCATTTCAAGTTTGCTGGACGACAGCTTGCGCAACAGAGCTTCTATTTCGGCATGCCGATCGGCATCGGCGGCGAATATCTGCACGAACCAGCGGTCGTCCGGCAGGTCCGCCAGCCAGCTTCGTCCGGCCTCGAGTCTTTCCCTGGTTAGCGGGCCGACGTTGGGCTGGGCCGGCTGCGCCGGTAGCGCGGCG
This sequence comes from Rhodocyclales bacterium RIFCSPLOWO2_02_FULL_63_24, assembly GCA_001828935.1. Taxonomy (GTDB): domain Bacteria; phylum Pseudomonadota; class Gammaproteobacteria; order Burkholderiales; family Rhodocyclaceae; genus Sulfuritalea. Next base: position 12,902 of record MHZX01000009.1, on the reverse strand, counting down.
GGTACGGGTTCCGCCGCGGCGATCGGCGCCCGCGACGGCGTGTCTGCGCCGGCAAGCGCAGCAGGAGGCGGAAGCTTGGTTGGGGCGGATGCGGCTGCCTCGTTTGGCGTAACTGCGGCCATCGCCGGAGCTATGGCCGGTGCCGTGCCGACGGCACTGGTCGGCGTGGGGGGGGGCATCGTAGGGCTGGATTCCGTGCGTGATGCGACCGACAACCAACCGATGCCGGCCAGTACGACGCTCGCCAGTGCGGCGGCGATCCATACGCCGCGGGCCTTGCGCGCTCCCTTGCCGCCATATGTTGCCTCGCTGAACTCGCAGTCGCGGATCGCGGCCTGGATCTCCTTGGTGCCGATCTGGTGGCTGCCCGAGGAAAAGGCCGCCAGCAAGGCTTTGTCAGCGAGGATGTTGATGCGCCGGGTGAGACCGAGCGAGCTTTGCGCAATCATCTTCAGCGCGGTCTGGGAGAACACGCTGGGGCCGCGATAGCCGGCTGCGCGCATGCGGAAATCCAGATAATGGCTGATGTCGTCGCGCACCAGCGGTTCCAGACCGAAGTTGTGGGTGATGCGTTCCTTGAGTTGCCGCATGTCGGGGCGGGCGAGGATGTCGTTGAGTTCGGGTTGACCGAACAGCACCAGTTGCAGCAGTTTGTTGCGGTTGGCCTCAAGATTCGACAGCAGGCGAATTTCTTCGAGGGTTTCCACCGGCATGGCGTGGGCTTCATCGATCAGGACGACTACCTGCCGACCTTCGCTGAAGGATTTGATCAAATGATCCTGCAAAGCGCGCAGCACGACTGATGTTCTTGCGCTTTCAGGCACTTCGAGGCGGAGTTCGTCGGCGATGGCGTAAAGAATATCGTCGCGCGACAACGATGGGTTCGCCAGGTAAATGATGGTGACGGTTTCCGGCAGGCGCTCCATCAGCACGCGACAGAGCATGGTCTTGCCGCTGCCGACTTCGCCGCTGACCTTGACGATGCCTTCGTCGTGGGTGACGGCGTAGATCAGCGCGTCGAGCGTGGCTCCCCGATTCGCCCCGTCAAAGAAGAAGTCCGTATGGGGCGTGATGCGGAAAGGGGGTTCGTTAAGTCCGAAATGTTCCAGGTACATGTCGTAGGTCAGGCAATTCGGTCTCTCATGGCGGGCTTTAGCCGCGGCCGTTACGTTTGGTGCCGACCAGGCCGGCACCGGCCTTGACTGAAGCATCGTTTTCCCGCGCCAACGTCTCGATGCGATTGTAAAGCGTGCTGCGGATTACGCCGAGCAGCCTGGCTGCCTGGCTCATGTTGCCATGCGCGAGTTGTTGCGCGGCGTCTATGTACGCTTCCTCCCAGCGACGGAGGGTGACGTCGAGGTTGAAGTCGTGGCGGCTCTGAATGTCGCTCAAGGCAATCGCTACCAATTCGGCCCGAGTGGCGAGAGTCGGCGCTGGCATGACGCCGGCGGCAAGCGAGGCGTCGCCAAGATCCAGTTCGGCTTCGAGATCATCGACGCCCACTTCCTTTCCGGCGAGTTTGGTCGTCAGGCGGATGACGATATTGCGCAGTTCGCGGACATTGCCTGGAAAGCGATAGTTCAGCAGACGTTGGATTGCGTCTTCGGCGAGCCGGAATGGCGGCAAGTCGGCTTGCGCCGTATAGACGGCGCGAAAGTGCTCAAGCAGGCGGATGCGGTCGTCGCCGAGGTCGCGCAGCGGCGGGATGGCGACGGTGAACACCGAAAGCCGATGGTACAGATCGGCACGAAAGCGCCCTTCGCGTACCTCCTTCTTCAGGTCGCGGTTGGTGGCCGTGACGATGCGAGCCGAGGAATGCCGCGCCAGTGTTTCGCCAATCCGCTGGAATTCGCCGTTTTCGAGCACGCGCAGGAGTTTTGGCTGCAGATCGATGGGGAGTTCGCCGATTTCGTCGAGAAACAGCGTGCCGTCTGAAGCGTCCTCGAAATAGCCGGTGCGTGGGCCGCTGGCTCCGGTAAATGCTCCTTTGCTGTGACCGAACAGCGTGGCTTCCACCAGGCTGGGAGAGATAGCAGCGCAATTGAGCGCCAGATAGGGCTTCGCGGCGCGCTCGGACAGCCGGTGCAAAGCCGCAGCGGCAAGCTCCTTGCCGCTTCCCGATTCACCTTCGATCAATACCGGGAACGGCGAATGCGCGAATTGCCGGAGTTGCGCGCGCAATTTCTGCAATGACGCGCTTTCCCCGATTAGTCCATCGTCAATTTCCGTCGATGTGTCTCTAAAAGACAACACTCGACGAATAAGCCCCCTCAGATAATCAGGATCGGCGGGTTTGGCCACAAATTCGGTGGCCCCGAGCGCCCGGGCGTGACGGGCATTGAGTTCGTCGCTTTGGCCCGAAAGAACCACGATGCGGGTCGTCGGGGCGTGGGCGAGAATATCCGCAATCAGGGCGAAACCCTCGTCCGGGCGATGCGGCGTTGGCGGCAGGCCGAGGTCGATCAGCGCTAGCGCGGGTGCGGTTTGCTTGTCGCGCAACAACTCCACCGCTTGAGCGCGTGTCGAAGCTGTGCTTACGTCATAGTCCCGGCGGAGAAAATAGCCCAGCGCGTCAGCGATCAGCGGGTCGTCGTCGACTATCAGCAGCTCGGTTTTGCTGGCGGGCGCGGTCAAGGATTGAGCAAGGATGAATTGATCGCATCATCATAGCGGAAAGTCAGGCCGGCCAATTCCTGTTGTGGGCGGCGTTTACCCCGTTCTTCACCGGCTGGTGCCGATTGATGGGCGATCCGATTCTGCTAGAATCGCCGGCTGTGAAATTGACCGGGGTTCCCGGTGTGAATATGTCCCAGGAATTACTTGTCGAAATCCGCGATTTAAACTTCACTTACGACGGTCGGCCGATACTTACCGGAATCAACATGACGATTCCTCGTGGCAAGGTGGTTGCTGTCATGGGGAGTTCGGGGTGTGGCAAGACCACCACTTTGCGCCTGATCGGGGGACAGCTGAAGCCGACCTCCGGCGAGGTGAGGGTAGGCGGGCAGGTGGTGCACGAGCTTGACTCGGATGGCTTGTACAACCTGCGTCGGCGCATGGGCATGCTGTTCCAGTTCGGCGCACTGTTTACCGACATGTCGGTGTATGACAACATTGCTTTTCAGATGCGTGAGCACACCGATTTGCCGGAGGCCTTGATTCGTGATCTGGTCATGATGAAGCTGCATGCGGTGGGGCTGCGCGGCGCGCATACCTTGATGCCGGCGGAGCTTTCCGGCGGTATGGCGCGTCGGGTCGCCTTGGCACGAGCGATTGCGCTCGATCCGATGCTGATCATGTACGACGAACCCTTCGCCGGCCTCGATCCGATTTCGCTGTCCATCGTCGGCGAACTGATACGCAAGCTGACCGACGCGCTGGGTGCCAGCTCAATTGTGGTGACCCATGATGTGCAGGAGTCATTGAAAATCGTCGATTACGTCTATTTCGTCTCCGAGGGAAAAATCGTTGCCGAAGGTACGGCCGAAGAAATGAAACACTCCGAGGTGCCCTATGTGCATCAGTTTGTCTGGGGCGAGGCCGATGGTCCGGTACCTTTCCAGTATCCGTCTCGCCCCTATGGCGAAGAGTTGATGGAAGGCGCGGTGCGTCGTGGATAACGGCTTGGTGCGAGCCCTGAGCAGGTTGGGACGGCAGTTCACCGGGCGCATCTGGCGGCTCGGCTATGCCAGCCGTTTCTTCCTTGCCATCCTGCTGTATTCGGGCACGTCGCTGCGCCGTTTGCATCTGACGGTGCGCGAAGTTTACTTCACCGGCGTTTTGAGCCTGATCATCATTCTGGTCTCCGGCCTGTTTGTCGGCATGGTGCTTGGCTTGCAGGGATATGACACCCTTCAGCGCTATGGTTCAACCGAGGCGCTCGGCGTTCTGGTGTCATTGTCGCTGGTACGGGAACTGGGTCCGGTGGTTTCGGCCCTGCTGTTCGCCAGCCGGGCTGGCTCGGCGATAACCGCCGAGATAGGCATGATGAAGGCCACCGAGCAGCTTTCCGCCATGGAGATGATGGCGGTCGATCCTATTGCCCGGGTCGTCGCGCCGCGCTTCTGGGGCGGGGTGATTTCCATGCCGCTGCTGGCAGCGCTGTTCTCCGCAATGGGCATTTTCGGCGGCTATCTGGTCGGCGTGCAACTGATCGGCGTTGACGAAGGCTCATTCTGGTCGCAAATGCAGGCCTCGGTGGATTTTCGCGAGGACATTCTGAATGGCGTGATCAAGAGCTTCGTGTTCGGCATCATCGTCAGCTGGGTCGCGGTGTTCGAGGGCTATGACGCCGAGCCCACCGCCGAGGGCGTTTCCGGAGCGACCACCCGGACCGTTGTAACATCGTCGCTGGCCATTCTGGCCGCCGACTTCATTCTTACCGCCTTCATGTTTACAGGGACATGACATGAGTCGTACTACACTTGACCTTTGGGTCGGATTTTTCGTCGCCGTCGGATTGGGCGCACTGTTGTTTCTGGCCCTCAAGGTGGGCAACATGGCCTCCTCGAGCAGCGGGGATACTTATCCTATCCACGCCAAATTTGATAACATCGGAGGCCTGAAGGTGCGTGGCGCGGTGAAGAGCGCGGGCGTCGTGGTGGGGCGCGTAACGGAGATTCGCTTTGATCCCGAGGCCTATCTTGCAGTGGTGACGATCAACGTGGATTCCCGCTACAAGTTTCCGCGCGACACTTTTGCGACGATCAATACCTCCGGCTTGCTGGGCGAGCAGTACATCGGATTCGAAGTAGGCGGCGATACGGCGATGCTGAAGGCGGGTGATACCATTAAAAAGACCCAGTCGGCCGTGGTTCTGGAGAAACTGATCAGCCAGTTCATGTTCAACAAGGCGGCCGAGGATGGCGCCAAGA
>MHZX01000009.1:0-8019 GCA_001828935.1 Rhodocyclales bacterium RIFCSPLOWO2_02_FULL_63_24 | reverse complement strand
CGGCAGCCGGCCTGCTGGCCGGCTGCGCGAGTTCGGGAAACCCGAAGGATCCGATAGAGGGTTTTAACCGAGCCATGTTCGCCTTCAACGAAGGGCTCGATTCGGCCATCGTCAAGCCCGTTGCCACTGGCTACGAGGCAGTTCTCCCGTCCCCGATCAGGACTGGCGTGACGAATTTTTTCAGCAATATAGAAGATCTTTTCGTCGGTGTGAATAACCTGTTGCAGGGCAAGGTGCCGGAGGCATTCAGCGATCTGGGCCGGGTGATGATCAACACGACCGTGGGTCTGCTCGGCGTCATCGATTTCGCGTCGGATGCCGGGCTGGAAAAGCACGATGAGGATTTCGGTCAGACGTTTGGTCGCTGGGGCGTCGGCAATGGCGCGTATGTGGTGATTCCCGTATTCGGGCCGCGTACTGTGCGCGACACGGTGGGTCTGGTGCTTGATGTCGCCGTCGATCCGGTGGCGAACCACAATCCGGAACGGACTCGCGACCTTGCGCTCGTGTTGCGTTTGGTGAATGACCGGGCCAACCTCTTGCCCGCCGACAAGGTCATCGAGGAAGCTGCGCTGGACAAGTATTCCTACATGCGCGACGCCTACCTCCAGCGTCGCCGCAATCTGATTCACGATGGCAACCCGCCGCGCGAGGTCGAGGCCGACGCCGAGCAAATCGAGCATCCCGCAACAACGGATGCCGGAGCGCTCGGTCCCCGGGTCGAGGCAGCGTCCGATGCGGTTGTACAACCCGTTTTGGTGGCCAGCACGGAGCCGCCAGACGCAAAGTAATATCCCCTTCGGGGTATGGTCAACCAGCCCCGGTAATTTCAGGAAATCCAAATGAAATCCCTGTTTGCACTCTTCAGCGGACTGCTTATCGCCTCGACTGCGATGGCGCAGGATATCGCCCCCGATGTTCTGGTCAAGACCGTCACCAACGAGGTGCTGGAAATTGTCCGCAAGGACAAGGAAATACAGTCCGGCAATACCAAAAAGGCCATCGACTTGGTCGAGGTCAAAGTTCTGCCGCACTTCAACTTCACGCGCATGACCCAACTGGCAATGGCCCGCGATTGGCGGCAGGCCAGCGCCGCGCAGCAGAAGGCCCTGACGGACGAGTTCCATGTCCTGCTGGTACGCACCTATTCCAAGGCCTTGACCGAGTACAAGAACCAGACCATCAATTACAAGCCCTTCTCGCTGAAAACGGGCGAGACCGATGTCCGGGTTCGTACCGAGATCAGGCAGTCGGGTGCCGGCAAGAATATCGAAATGGATTACTACCTTGAAAAATCGGCCTCCGGCTGGAAAGTTTACGATATCGAGGTCGGTGGCATCAGCCTCATTACCAATTACCGCGAGTCATTTGCGTCCGAGGTTCGCAACAGCGGTATCGACGGCCTGATCAAGTTGCTGCAAACCAAGAACAAGTCGGGCGAGGCCACGTCGGTCAAGAAATGATCCGTGTCGCCGGTGATTGTGTCGAAGTGTCCGGCCCGATGACCATGTCGGGGGCTGCGGCACTGCTTGCCGAAGGCGAGGCGGCGATTGCGGCCAATGCGTCAGAGTTCGACCTGGCCGCCGTGACCGAAATGGATTCCTCCTGTCTGGCCGTGGTTTTTGGCTGGATGCGAGCGGCAAACGCCAGAGGAAAGTCCTTGCGTCTCCTGAACCCGCCACGGAATCTGCTGAGCCTCGCCGCTGTTTACGGCGTCGCCGACTTACTCCCGCAGCGCTGACCGCAGTCCGCGGGTTGGTCTTCCGTCATGTCCGCTGCGATCCGCATTCAGCAGGTCTCCAAGTGCTTTGGCAGTACCCAGGCGCTCGACCGGGTCGACCTTGAGGTTCGGCAGGGCGAGTTCTTCGGGCTGCTGGGCCCCAACGGGGCCGGCAAGACAACCCTGATTTCCGCCCTGGCCGGGCTGGTTCGCGCCGATGCTGGCAGTCTCAGCGTGATGGGTCACGACGTTCAGGCGGACTATCGCGCGGCCCGGCGCTGCCTGGGGGTGGTGCCCCAGGAATTGGTTTTCGACCCGTTTTTTACCGTGCGCGAGTCGCTGCAGATCCAGTCCGGCTATTTCGGCATTGGCGACAACGACAGCTGGATCGACGAGATACTCGAAAACCTCGGCCTTACGCCCAAAGCCAACGCCAACATGCGCATGCTCTCGGGTGGCATGAAACGTCGGGTCCTGGTTGCCCAGGCCCTGGTGCACCGGCCGCCGGTGATCGTTCTCGACGAACCGACGGCCGGTGTCGACGTCGAGCTGCGACAGACCTTGTGGGCTTTCATCAGGCGGCTCAACGAGGCTGGACATACCATTGTGCTGACCACGCATTACCTTGAGGAAGCAGAAAACCTGTGTACTCGCATCGCCATGCTGAAGGCCGGACGCGTCGTGGCGCTGGACACCACGGTGAACCTGCTGCGCCGCTTCTCTGCCCATAGCCTGCGCCTGCGCACGGCGGATGCGATGCCGGTGGAACTAACCCGCGGCGCTGCGGCGAACGGCGGCTGGTGGTCGCTGCCTTTCGACGGTTTCGACGAAGTCGAGCCGCTGCTGGCCAGGATTCGTTCGGCCGGTTGCCGGATCGACGATCTCGAAATCGGCAAGCCGGATCTCGAAGAAGTATTCGTCCGTGTCATGCAGGGCGCGCATCATGACTGATATGCGCTACGGCGGCTTTACCACCCTGCTGTACAAGGAAGTCCTGCGTTTCTGGAAAGTGGCTTCGCAGACGGTCGCCGCGCCGGTGCTGACAGCGCTGCTCTATCTGCTGATCTTCTCCCATGTGCTGGAAGGCCACGTCAAGGTGCATGGTGTTGCCTACACGGCGTTCCTGATCCCGGGGCTGGTGATGATGTCTGTGCTGCAAAACGCCTTTGCCAATTCCTCCTCGTCGCTGATCCAGTCCAAGGTGACGGGCAACATCGTCTTCGTCCTGTTGCCGCCGATTTCCTATCAGGAATTTTTTGCCGCCTATGTCCTGGCGTCGGTGGTGCGGGGCGTCGTGGTAGGGGCCGGCGTATTGTTGGCCACCTGCTGGTTCGCGCCGCTGAGCTTCGCCGAGCCTTGGTGGATTCTCGCCTTTGCCCTGCTGGGTGGCGCGATCCTCGGCAGCCTGGGCGTGATCGCCGGCATCTGGGCCGACAAGTTCGACCAGCTCGCCGCCTTTCAGAACTTCCTGATCATGCCGCTCACTTTCCTCTCCGGTGTGTTCTATTCGATCAATTCGCTGCCGCCCTTCTGGCAGCAGGTGTCGCACTGGAATCCGGTTTTCTACATGATCGATGGTTTCCGCCATGGTTTCTTCGGCGTCTCCGACGCCTCGCCCTGGTTGAGTCTCGCCGTGGTCGGCACCTGTCTTGCGTTGTTGGCCGCATTTACCCTGAATCTGTTGAAGCGCGGCTACAAGCTGCGCGCGTGAGGAGTTGGACCATGCTAGACCCCAAACAAATCGAATCCTGGATCGCCGCCGGTCTGCCTTGCGAGCATCTCGCCGTCGAAGGTGATGGCCATCATTTCGCCGCCGTCATCGTCAGCGCCGAGTTTGCCGGACTGAACCGCGTCAAGCGCCAGCAGCGCGTCAATGCGCTGCTCAAGGCGCGCTTCGATTCGGGGGAATTGCACGCACTGTCGATGCAGACCCTTACCCCCGACGAATGGAAAGCCAATGGATAAGCTGCTGATCGCGGGGGGCATTCCGCTCTCGGGTGAGGTGGCCATCTCCGGCGCGAAGAACGCCGCCTTGCCGCTGCTGTGCGCGGCGCTGCTGACGAAAGAGCCCGTGACCTTCACCAACGTGCCGCACCTGAACGACATCGGCACCATGCTGAAACTGCTGGCGCAAATGGGAGTCAAGGTTTCGCGCGAGGCCGCAGTTCCCGCAGGGACGCAGAGCGCTGGCGCGGGGGACACGGTGACGCTGGACGCTGCGGGCCTGGACAACGCCGTTGCGCCCTACGAAATGGTGAAAACCATGCGCGCTTCGATCCTGGTGCTGGGGCCGCTGGTCGCCCGCGCCGGCGAGGCGCGGGTTTCGCTGCCGGGCGGTTGCGCGATCGGCGCGCGGCCGGTGGATCAGCACATCAAGGGCCTCACCGCAATGGGTGCCGAGATCAACGTCGAACAGGGCTACGTGCACGCTCGCGCCACGCGCCTGAAGGGCGCCCGACTGTTCACCGACATGGTCACCGTCACCGGCACCGAGAACCTGATGATGGCGGCGTGTCTCGCGCAGGGCGAGACCGTGATCGAGAACGCCGCGCGCGAGCCGGAAGTGGTCGACCTGGCCAACTGCCTGATCGCCATGGGCGCGCGCATTTCGGGCGCCGGCGGCGATGTGATCCGCATCCAGGGCGTCGAGGCCTTGCACGGTGCCACGCATCGCATCATGCCCGACCGTATCGAGACCGGCACCTATCTGTGTGCGGCCGCTGCGACGGGCGGCGAGGTGCGCCTGACGGGCGCCTCGGCCACTTCGCTCGATGCGGTGATCGACAAGCTGATGGATACCGGCTGCGAGATCGTCGCCGAGCGCGACGCGATCCGCCTCAAGGCGCCGCGGCGGCTGACTGCCGTGAGCGTCCGCACGGCACCCTACCCGGCCTTTCCGACCGACATGCAGGCCCAGTTCATGGCGATCAACGCGGTCGCCGACGGCACTGCGGTGATGCGCGAAACGATTTTCGAAAACCGCTTCATGCACGCCGTGGAACTGATCCGGCTCGGCGCCGACATCAAGATCGACGGCAACACCGCTTTCGTCAAGGGTGTTGCCAAACTCGATGGCGCCACGGTGATGGCCACCGATCTGCGCGCCTCGGCCAGCCTGGTCATTGCCGGGCTGGTGGCGCAGGGCGAAACGCTGATCGAGCGCATCTATCATCTCGACCGCGGCTACGAAGGGCTGGAACAGAAACTGGCGGCTTTGGGCGCAGACATTCGCCGGGTAAAATGAGCACATGAGCGGAATTACCATCGCCCTCTCCAAGGGCCGCATCTTCGAGGAAACCCTGCCGCTGTTGGCGGCGGCGGGCATCGTTCCGGCGGAAGATCCGGAGAAGTCGCGCAAACTCATCATCGATACCAGCCGCGATGACGTCCGCGTAGTCATTGTGCGCGCCTCGGACGTGCCGACCTATGTGCAATACGGCGCCGCCGATCTCGGCATCGCCGGCAAGGACGTGCTGCTGGAGCATGGCGGGGTTGGACTCTATCAGCCGCTGGACCTCAATATCGCCAAATGCCGCATGTGCGTCGCGGCCCCGGCTGGCTTCGATTATGCCGCTGCGGTACGCCGCGGCGCGCGCCTGCGCATTGCGACCAAGTACATTGCCGTGGCGCGCGAGCATTTCGCCGCCAAGGGCGTCCATGTCGATCTGATCAAACTCTATGGCTCGATGGAACTGGCGCCGCTGGCCGGGCTGGCCGAGGCCATCGTCGACCTGGTTTCCAGTGGCAGCACGCTGAAGGCCAACAATCTGGTCGAGGTCGAGCAGATCATGAGCATTTCCTCGCGCCTGGTGGTGAATCAGGCCGCGCTGAAGATGAAGCGCGAACTTTTGCAGCCTGTGATCGCCGCCATTGAGGGCGCGATCAAATGAGAACCATCCCCCCACCCCCCTGCCCAAGGAAGGGGGCGACAGCGGTTCGCAAGCTATGCTTGCTCCGGAAATTCAACGCGGCGTCTCCTTGGGGCGGCCCTGCGGAGGCGCGATGATCCGCCGTCTCACCAGCGCCGACTCCGGTTTTAGCGCGACACTCGACGCGCTGCTGCATTTCGACGATTCGACCGACGACGCGATCGAGCAGACCGTCGCCGGGATTCTCAAGCGCGTACGTAGCGAGGGCGACGTTGCGGTGCTGGAGTACACGCGCCGTTTTGACCACCTCGATGTCGGCACCATGGCCGAACTCGAATTGCCCCGCAGCCAGCTGCGCCAAGCCCTTGACCGACTGCCGGCTGCCCAGCGCGCCGCCTTGGAAGCGGCGGCGCAGCGCGTGACTGCCTATCACGAGCGGCAGAAACAGGAATCCTGGAGCTTCACCGAGGCGGACGGCACGCGGCTCGGGCAGAAGATCACGGCGCTGGACCGGGTCGGCCTCTACGTGCCGGGCGGCAAGGCGGCCTACCCGAGTTCGGTGCTGATGAATGCGCTGCCGGCCAAGGTGGCCGGAGTCGGCGAACTCATCATGGTGGTGCCCACCCCGCGTGGCGAGAAGAATGCGCTGGTGCTGGCTGCCGCCTGCCTGTCAGGCGTCGACCGGGTATTCACCATCGGCGGTGCGCAGGCTGTGGCGGCACTGGCCTATGGCACGCAGACCGTCCCGCAGGTGGACAAGATCGTCGGCCCCGGCAATGCCTATGTTGCAGCGGCCAAGCGCCGTGTCTTCGGCACCGTCGGCATCGACATGGTGGCGGGGCCCTCTGAGGTGCTGATCATCGCCGATGCCTCGGCCAATCCCGACTGGGTCGCGATCGACCTGTTCGCCCAGGCCGAGCACGACGAACTGGCGCAGTCGATTCTGCTGAGTCCCGATGCCGGTTTCATCGCGCGCGTCGCCACTAGTATCGAAAAACTGTTGCCGACCATGCCGCGTCGCGAGGTGATCGCCGCCTCGCTCAGGGGACGTGGCGCCCTGATCCAGGTCGCCGATCTCGACGAGGCCTGTACGCTGGCCAACCGGATTGCGCCGGAACACCTTGAACTGGCGGTCGCCGACCCGGCGCCGCTGGTGGACAAGATCCGCCACGCCGGCGCGATCTTCGTCGGCCACTATTCGTCCGAGTCGCTCGGCGACTACTGCGCCGGGCCCAACCACGTGCTGCCCACTTCCCGTAGCGCGCGCTTTTCGTCGCCGCTGGGGGTTTATGACTTCCAGAAGCGATCGAGTTTGATCGAGGTGTCGCCGGCCGGCGCGCAGACACTGGGACCGATTGCGGCGACCCTGGCGCATGGCGAAGGACTGACGGCTCACGCCCGTGCGGCGGAGCTGCGGATCAAACTCTGAGGCTGTGATACCGTAGTCGGCGTCGCCACTCGGAAATCCGCCATGGGACTGCCCGCTTTCAAACCCGCCACCTACGAAGATCTCTTCGACCTGCCTGAGAATTTGGTGGGCGAGATCATCAGTGGCCGTTTGGTGACGCATCCAAGGCCAGCACCCAAGCATGCACGCGCTTATTCTTCGCTCGGCATTGAAATCGGCAGTCCCTACGATCGTGGCCACAACGGCCCCGGTGGCTGGTGGATACTCGACGAGCCCGAGTTGCATCTGGATCGCGACATCCTCGTTCCCGACCTCGCCGGCTGGCGTCGCGAGCGCATGCCCAAGTTGCCCGAGACCGCATGGTTCGAACTGCCGCCCGACTGGGTCTGCGAAATCCTTTCGCCGTCGACCGCCAAGGTCGATCGCGCCGAAAAGCTGCCCATCTACACCCGCCACGGCGTGACGCATGCCTGGCTGGTCGATCCCGACCTGCGCACCCTCGAAGTGTTTGAGAACCGCGCCGGCCAGTGGTTGCTGCTGACCGTTCTGGAAAACGCCGCCGCCGTCTCGCAGCCGCCCTTCGATGCCACGAGTTTTCCGCTGGATGCGCTATGGGCGGAGTGAATACGGCGAGCTACTGATCGCCGTACCGCCATCCGCTACGGCGAGGAGAGCGTTTCCTGCTCGACCGCCTTGTAGCGCAGGGGATTCATCAGCGTCGACTTTCAGGTTTTGATTCGTGCGCCCCGCAGGCCGGGGACAGGCCGCCGCCTCATGCGTGCGCTTCCGCCCTGCGGGTTCCCTTGCGCCGAGGCGCCGGCCGGTCGCTAAACTCGCGGCTGCGCCGCTCAGACAACGCGACCGGACTTCCCCGGCCAGCACCCCGTCGCCGGCTGGTCGAGTCCCGCGTTCAGGCGGCTGCTTAGACTGTGGGCTGCCTGATGACAACGGAACATCCAGCGGCTGGTGTGCTCCGTTTGCTGCCGTTCGCCGTCACTGCGGCCAAATTGCCAAGTGACCCT
>MHZX01000008.1 GCA_001828935.1 Rhodocyclales bacterium RIFCSPLOWO2_02_FULL_63_24 | reverse complement strand
GAACCGCCGGATACGTGACCCGTACGTCCGGTGGTGTGGGAGGGAGGAGCCGCGAGGCTTCTTCCTATCCCGATTCCGGAACGTCCGCTATCTCAGTCCGCGTATGACCGCAAAGGGCATGGACACTAGGGGTCGCATATTTTTGTCGGCATCGCATTGATTCCCTTGAAGGCATGAATAGCCGTTCCGCCAGCGCCGACTATTGAGTAGGTATACTCGTCCAGGCAAACCGTATCGGGAGAATCTGCCATGAACATCATCGTCGAAGTACCACCCAATCTGCCGGATGCCGTGCAATGCTCGCCCAGCGAGTTTTCCCGCGAAGCCAAGCTGGCGATGGCCGCCAAGCTCTACGAGATGAAACGCCTCTCCTCGGGGATGGCCGCGTCACTGGCGGGCGTTGGTCGAGTGGAATTCCTGCTCGAACTGCATCGCTTCGGTACACCCGTGATCGACCTCACGCCAGAGGAACTCGCAGCGGATATCGCCAATGCATGAGGCCGAACGTGTTGTCGTCACCAACACGACGCCGCTGATCGCCCTGGCGGTCGCCACCGGTGGCCTTGATGTTTTGCGCGCCTTATACCAGCGGGTACTTGTACCGTTCGCCGTCGCCGAGGAAATTCTCGCCGGAGGGGATTCCGCACCGGGAGCGCAGGTGTTTCTCGCCGCAACCTGGCTGGAACGCAGGCCCGATGTCGCGGTTTCGTCCTACCTGAGCAATTCGCTGGATCGCGGCGAAGCGGCGGTGATCCAAACGGCACTGGATGAAGGTATCGAGCGCGTATGCATCGATGAGGCCGTTGGCCGGCGCGTGGCGCGCCTGAACGGGCTGACCGTGACCGGATCGGTGGGCATCCTCGTCAAGGCGCGACAACAGGGATACGCCATCGACCTCACCGCTGCCGTGCGACGCCTGCGCGAGCATGGCATCTGGTTGTCGGATGAAGTGGTGCGTTTCGCACTGGAACAGGAAGCGTCATCGTCATGACATGGCGTTTGCCGCCATCGCCAGCTTTCGTGCCGTGCATGACGCGGACGAGTGCGCAGTAACAGCAACAGGTAAGATTCAGCCCTCAGTCCTGAGTCCTCGGTCCCCGCTCCCCTGATGTACGAACTCCTCATCGGCTTGCGCTACACGCGCGCCCAACCGCGCGAAGGCGCGGCCAACCGCTTCATCTCCTTCATCGCGCTGATTTCCATGCTCGGTCTGGCGCTCGGCGTGGCCGCGCTGATCGTGGTGCTCTCGGTGATGAACGGTTTCCAGAAGGAATTGCGCGAACGGATTCTCGGCGTGGTTTCCCACGTCCAGATCAGCAGCGAGAGTGGCGAACTGGCCAACTGGGCGCAGGTGATCCAGGGCGCGGTGCAGCATCCGCGGGTCAAGGCGGCGGCACCGTACGTCCAGGCCCAGGGCATGCTGACCTTCGATGGCCAGGTGCGCGGCATGTTGGTGCGCGGCATCCTGCCCGAGGCCGAGGACAAGGTGGCCGATTTCGCCCGCCACATGCGCTCGGGCCAGCTCGGCCAATTGCTGCCGGGCGAGTTCGGCATCGTGCTCGGCAGCGAACTGGCCCGCGCCCTGCGGGCCCGAACCGGCGACAAGGTGACGCTGCTGGCGCCGCAGGGCCTGGTGACGCCGGCGGCGATCCTGCCGCGGGTCAAGCAGTTCCGTGTGGTGGGCATCTTCGAGGTCGGCATGTTCGAGTTCGATTCGGGGCTGGGCCTGGTGCACATGGCCGATGCGCAAAAGCTGTATCGCCTGGACGAGCGCGTGACCGGAGTCCGGCTCAAGGTGGACGACCTCTTCGCGGCGCCGAAGATCGGCCGCGAACTGCTGCGTTTCCTCGATAGCGATGCCTGGGTCAGCGACTGGACGCGCAGCCATGCCAACTTCTTTCGCGCGGTCGAAATCGAAAAGCGCATGATGTTCCTGATCCTGCTGCTGATCGTCGCCGTGGCCGCCTTCAATATCGTTTCCACCCTGGTCATGGCGGTCACCGACAAGCGCGCCGACATCGCCATCCTGCGCACGCTGGGGGCCAGTCCGCAAAGCATCATGGCCATCTTCATCGTGCAGGGCACCCTGATCGGCGTCGTCGGTCTGGCCGCCGGCATCGCCGGCGGCGTGGCCCTGGCGTTGAACATCGACGTCGTGGTGCCGGCGCTGGAACGCCTGCTGGGGTTGCAGTTCCTGGCCAAGGACGTGTATTACATCAGCGAACTGCCTTCCGACCTGCACTGGTCGGATGTCGGCACCATCGGCGTGGTGTCTTTCGTCCTCACGCTGCTGGCAACGCTTTACCCGAGCTGGCGCGCCTCGCGCACGCAACCGGCGGAGGCGTTGCGCTATGAATGAGGCGGTCTTGGCGTGCAGCGGCCTGAGCAAGGTGTTCCGGCAGGGGATAGCCGAAGTGCAAGTTCTCGCCGGCGTCGATTTGACAGTCGGCGCTGGCGATACGGTGGCGATTGTCGGCGCCAGCGGTTCGGGCAAGAGTACCTTGCTGCATCTGCTCGGCGGCCTCGACAAGCCGACGACCGGCCGGGTGCTGCTGCACGGCAGCGACCTGGCGCAAGTCGGCGAGGCCGAACGCGGGCGCTTGCGCAACCAGTCACTGGGTTTCGTCTACCAGTTCCATCATCTGCTGATGGAATTCACCGCCGTGGAAAACGTCGCCATGCCGCTGCTGATAAGGCGCATGGCGCGCGCCGAGGCGGAGCGGCAGGCGACTGCCGTCCTGCATCGGGTCGGTCTCGGCCATCGGCTCAACCATCGGCCCGGCGAGTTGTCCGGCGGCGAACGCCAGCGCGTGGCGGTGGCGCGGGCGTTGGTCACCGAGCCGAAATGCCTGCTGGCCGACGAGCCGACCGGCAACCTCGATCGCAGCGCGGCCAACGCCGTGTTCGGCCTGTTGCTGGAGCTATGTCAAGAGCATCGGGCGGCGCTGGTGCTGGTGACCCACGACCTGGATCTTGCGGCGCGGGCCGGCAAGCTGCTGCATCTGCAGGATGGCGTGCTGGCTTGACGCAGTTCGGGGGATGCCCGGCCTGGCGTACTACTCGGTTGCGTTGTTGGCAAGCCCGGCACAGGATGACAAGGCGATGACTATCGAGTGGCGGGCGACCGCATCATTGCCGCTGTCGCAGTTCATGGAGCACGCCTGCGACGGCGGCGATGCCAGGCGCGCACCAGATAGATGCGCCAGGCCAGGCGAACCAGGAAATAGCCGCTGACGGCGAGCCCCGCGGCGAGCAGCAACAAGCCTAGCGCCAGCGGCGCGCCGAGGCCGATCATCCAGTCGATCAGGCCACCGCCACCCAGTTCGGGGGGCGCCACGAAGCGCCGGCCGTCGCCCACCAGCACCCATTGTCCGAGCGTGAAGGCAACGACGTAGAGCGGCACGATGGTAAAGGGATTGGTGTAAAGCGTGGTCAGCAGGGCCAGCGGCAGATTGACGCGAAAGACCAGGGCGCAGAGCGCCGCGCCCAGCATCTGGAACGGCCCCGGGATCAGCCCGCAGAACAGGCCCGCCGCCACGGCGCCAGCGACTGAATGACGGTTGAGATGCCACAGCCGGGGATGCAGCAGCGTGCTCTCGAAGGGCGCAAGCCAACGGTTGGTGCGAACCGCTTCATGGCTGGGAAGTACTTTGCGTAGCTGACGGCGCATGCCGCGATTCTTTCAGACGATGCGGATCGACAGTTGCCCCAGCGTGTCCACGCCTCCGGTGACCAGGTCGCCACGGACCACCGGGCCGACGCCTTCCGGCGTGCCGGTGAATATCAGGTCGCCGGGCGCCAGCTCGAAATATTTCGACAAGTGGGCAATGGTCTCCGGCACCGACCAGATCAGGTCGCCCAGATCGCCCTCCTGCTTCGTCGTGCCGTTGACCGCGAGCCAGATCCTGCCCGCCGTCGGGTGGCCGCTGCGGGTGGCGGGAACGATCGGGCCGATCGGCGCCGACTGGTCGAAGGCCTTGCCCAGTTCCCACGGCCGGCCCTTGTCGCGCAAGGCGAACTGCAGGTCGCGCCGGGTCATGTCGAAGCCGACGGCATAGCCCCAGACATGGTCGTTCGCATCGTCGCTGGCGATGTTCCGGCCGCGCTTGCCGATGGCAACGACCCACTCGACTTCGTGATGATAGTTGGCCGTCTGCGGCGGATACGCAACGTCCGTCGTTACGCCCTCGGGTACCGGAACCACGGCGTCGGCCGGCTTGCAGAAGAAGAAGGGCGGATCGCGCTCCGGATCGGAACCCATCTCGCGCGCATGTGCCGCGTAGTTGCGGCCGACGCAGTAGATGCGCCGGACCGGGAAGCTGTCGGCGCTGCCGGCGACGGGCACGGCGGGAATCGGGGCGGGGGCGATTACAAGCTTCATGGCGGCTCCTGTGGGGACTGGCCGGATTATCGCCCATCGACTGTTCGAGCCGAAATGTGCCCCGGATCAATGACGTCATAGAAATTACGGTTTTGACAGCGTCGAGCAGAGAGGCGAAGAATGCCCCGCACCCGTCCAAAGAGGCGGACCCGAGACGATTCAAAGGAGGAAACACCATGCGTCAGTATTCCGCTTTGCCCAATCGGCCTCTGCGGCCGCGCACCAGCGTCCATAGTCCATCTCAGGTTTTGCCGCCCAGGGTTACGCTCGACGATCCGGCGCTCGCGGTGATGACCGATTTCCAGAAAGTCACCGCCTTCACCATCGATCCGGATGTCAGCGTCGATACGGCGGCGCGCGTCATGCGCCGGCGCAAGGTGCATCTGCTGCTGGTGATGAGCGAGGAAGGGCATGTCCTCGGCATCATCACGTCGAACGATCTGCTCGGCGAAAAGGCGCTCCAGTGCATCAGCGCCCGCGGCATCGTCCGCGCCGACGCCCTGGTGCGCGACATCATGACGCCGGAGAGCCGGCTCGAAGTCATCAGCATGGACGATGTGATGTATGCGCACGTCGGCCACGTGGTGGCGACGCTGAAGGCCAAGGGCAGGCAGCATGCGGCCGTGGTGGATGAGGATGCCTCCGGCCACCAGATCCTGCGCGGGCTGTTCGCCTGCTCGCAAATTGCCCGCCAGTTGGGGGAGCCGGTGGAGACTACCGAGATTGCCCACACCTTCGCCGAGATCAGCGTCGCGCTGAAGGCGTAAGTAGGGCGGGTTCCGCCGATACCGAGGTGGCATGACCTGATTTAGGCGGCTGCGGCCGATGCCGGGCGCCTGGTCGATCCGGCCGGGGGATACCGGCTCTGGCTCTCGCCAGAGACATAATGGCGGCCATGCGCCTTTTTGTCTTAGCCTTCGCCGGCGGTATCTGGCTGTTGCAGCAGCAGGCCGAACTGCCGTCAGCGCCCTGGCTCGCCGGTTTGGCCGCCGCTGCGCTGCTGGTGTTGGCGGCGCGCAGATGCTTGTCGCAGCGCGGCGCCAAGCAGTTCCAGGAGTCGGCGCCGGCGCTACGCCGGTTTGCCGCGGTTGCATTGCTCCTGGTGACGGCGGCGGCACTGGGCTTTGTCTGGGCAGCCGGTTTCGCCCATCTGCGCCTGGCGGATCAACTGCCGGCCGCCGTCGAGGGCCGCGACATCGAACTGAGCGGCGTCGTTGCCGGCCTGCCCCAGGAACTGGAGCGCGGCGTGCGCTTCGAGTTCGATGTCGAGCATGCCGGCGCGGGTGTGCCGCCGCATATTTCCCTGGCCTGGTATCGCAGTCGCGACGACGCGGACGACGACGCCTCGCCGCGGATTCCCGTTCGCGCCGGCGAGCGCTGGCGCTTCACGGTGCGGCTCAAGCGCCCGCATGGCAATCTCAATCCGCACGGCTTCGACTACGAAGCCTGGCTTTTCGAGCGCGGCATCCGCGCCACCGGCTATGTGCGGCCGCGCAGCGCGCAACGTATCGACGCGCAGGTGTGGCGTCCGGCCTACGCCGTGGAAATGCTGCGCGAATCGATTCGCGACCGCTTCGGCGCGGCGCTGCCCGACGCGCCCTACCGCGGAATTCTGATCGCGCTCGCCATCGGCGACCAGCAGGCGATCGACGCCGAACTGTGGCAAAGCTTCGCGCGTACCGGGATCACGCACTTGATGAGCATCTCCGGCCTGCACGTGACCATGTTGGCCGGGCTGGTCTATGCATTGATCAACGGGCTGTGGCGGCGTTCGGCCAGGTTGCCGCTGCGGCTTCCGGCGCAGCACGCGGCGGCGGCGGGCGGCTTTCTGGCGGCATTTGTGTATTGCCTGCTGGCGGGGTTTGCGGTGCCGGCCCAGCGCACGCTGTACATGCTCGGCGTGGTGGCCGTCGCCCACTGGTGGGGCCGCGAGGTGGCGGCCTCGCGCGTGCTGCTGCTGGCTTTGCTGCTGGTCTTGCTGCTCGATCCGTGGGCAGTGCTGGCGGCCGGATTCTGGCTATCCTTCGGCGCCGTGGCGCTGCTGTTCCATGTCGGCGGGGGGCGCTTGGGGCCGGCGCACTGGCTGATCGAATGGGGGCGCGCGCAGTGGGCTGTGACACTGGGTCTGCTGCCCGCCCTGCTGGTCCTGTTCCAGCAATTTTCACTGGTCTCGCCCCTGGCCAACGCGGTGGCGATTCCGCTCGTCAGTTTCATCATTACGCCGCTGGCGCTTGCGGGCGCCTTGCCCTTTTTCGATCCGCTGTTGTCGCTGGCACACCTCCTCACGACGTGGCTGATGGTCTTCATCGACTGGCTCGCCGGGCTGCCGCTGGCCATCTGGCAGCAGGCGGCGCCGCCGGCCTGGTCGCTGTGGCTGGCGCTCGCCGGCGGAATCTGGATGCTGCTGCCGCGCGGCTTTCCGGCGCGCTGGCTGGGCATTCTGGCGTTTGTCCCGATAGTGACCGCGGAGCCGCCGCGTGCCGCCCCCGGCGCGGCGGCGATTACGGTGCTGGATGTCGGCCAGGGACTGGCGATTCATGTCCAGACGGCGACCCACGACCTGCTGTTCGATGCCGGACCGGCCTTCTCGGCCGAGGCTGACAGCGGCAATCGGATCATCGCGCCCTACCTGCGGGCGATGGGCGTGCGGGCGCTCGATGCGCTGGTGATCAGCCATGCCGACAAGGACCACGAGGGGGGCGCGGCGTCGGTGCTGGCGGCATTGCCGGTGGCGATCCTGAAAAGCTCGCTGCCTTTCGAGCATCCCTTGTCGGCGCAGCCGGTAGCGCAGCAGCCCTGCCGCGACGGGGATCGCTGGAACTGGGACGGCGTGCGCTTCGAGATGCTCCATCCGGGCGCGGCACCGTTGTCGCGCAAGACCAACGACGCGAGCTGCGTGCTGCGCGTGACGGCGGACGGCAAGACGATGTTGCTGACTTCGGACATCGAGGCAATTTCCGAAGCCGCGCTGATCCAGAGCCATCCGGCTGAATTGAGGGCTGAGGTGATGACGGTGCCCCACCATGGCAGCCGGACCTCGTCGACACCCGCTTTCATTGCCGCGGTGGCCGCGCACGATGTGATATTTCCGGTCGGCTATCGCAATCGCTTCGGTCATCCGAAGGAGGACGTGGTGGCGCGCTATGTGCAAAGCGGGGCTCGGCTGCATCGCACGGATGCCGACGGCGCGATAAGCATTGCGCTGAGCGGCGCAGGATCCGGCTTCCGCCATGAACGCGAGGAGCGGCGGCGTTACTGGCATTCCGGCGCGCCGCGTTTGGACCCATAATCGACGGCAGGACATTGCCGGTGCCTGAGATGACTTCAAACAATCCCGTTCCCTTTGCCGGACTCACCCCGGAGCGCATCCTTGATGCCCTGGAAAGCGTCGGCTACCGCTGCGACGGCGGTCTGATGGCGCTCAACAGTTACGAGAACCGGGTCTGGCAGATCGGCATCGACGAAGCCGTGCCGGTGATCGCAAAGTTCTACCGGCCCGGCCGCTGGAGCGATGCGCAGATTGCGGAAGAGCACGCCTTCACCGCGGCCATGGCGGCCGATGAATTGCCGGTGGTGGCGCCCTTGGTCATCGGCGGCAAGACCCTGTTCGTGCATGGCGGTTTCCGATTTTCGGTCTTCCCGCGACAGGGCGGCCGCGCGCCGGAGTTTGACGATCCTGAGGTACTCGAATGGATGGGGCGGCTGATGGCGCGCATCCACGTGGTCGGTGCGCGCGAGCCCTTCGCCGTGCGCGAAACCCTGGACATCCAGCGTTTCGGCGTCGATTCGCGCGACTGGCTGCTGGCAAATCATGTCATTCCGCCCGAACTGGCACCGGTTTGGCGCGGCGTTGCCGATCAGGCGCTGGAGGGGGTGCGCCACTGCTACGCGCGTGCCGGCGGCGTCCAGCAAGTGCGTCTGCACGGCGACTGCCACGCCGGCAACGTGTTGTGGACCCGGGATGGTCCGCATTTTGTCGATTTCGACGATGCCCGCATGGGGCCGGCGATCCAGGATCTGTGGATGCTGCTCTCCGGCGACGCCGATGAGATGGGACGGCAATTCGGCCACGTGCTGGCCGGGTACGAGACTTTTCGCGAATTCGATGACCGCGAACTGCAACTGATCGAGGCGCTGCGTACGCTGCGTCTGATGCATCATTCGGCGTGGTTGGCGCGGCGTTGGCACGACCCGGCATTTCCGGCCGCGTTTCCCTGGTTCGCGACGAATCGCTATTGGGAAGAGCGCATCCTCGAATTGCGCGAGCAGATTGCCGCGATGGCCGAGCCGGCCCTGGTGCCTCGTTGATTTTCAGTCCGCAGATGACGCAGATTACGCAGAGAGAGCAACGAAGTGGCCGATGCCCACGGCTCACCTGACAGGTGGTACGACCGTCACCAAGTGACGGCCTGATTCATCTGCGTTAATTGGCGAAATCTGCGGACCAAATGTTTTTGCAGGTTGATTGGAGAAACAGGAATGGAAATGCGTGAAGGAAAAGTGAAGTGTCTCAGTACCGCGGGCTTTCATCACATGGCCTATGTGGAGTGGGGCGATCCCGCGAATCCGAAGGTGCTGGTCTGCGTCCATGGCCTGACGCGCTGTGCGCGCGACTTCGACTTCCTGGCGCAGGCGCTGGCCGCCGACTACCGGGTGGTCTGTCCGGACGTGGTGGGACGCGGGCGCAGCGACTGGCTGCGCAACAAGTTGCTGTATGCGTTGCCGCAATACTGCGCGGACATGACGACGCTGCTGGCGCGGCTGAATGTGGAGACGGTGCACTGGGTCGGCACCTCGATGGGCGGCTTGATCGGCATGGCGCTGGCATCGCAGCCCGAAAGCCCCGTCACGCGACTGGTGCTGAACGATGTCGGCCCGGTGATCGCCGCCGTTTCGCTGGCACGCATCGGCGACTATCTCGGCAATGCGCCGCGCTTCGACGGCATCGAGCAGGCGGAAGCCTTCGTGCGCTTCGTTTCGGCGACTTTCGGCAACTTTTCCGATGCCCAGTGGCGGCATCTGACGCTGCATGTGACGCGCACCGCCGCTGACGGCAAGGTCGAGTTTGCCTACGATCCGGGCATCGCCCAGCCGTTTCGCGAGATGCAGGCGGCCAGCGACGGCAAGGATGTTGAAATGTGGCCGCTCTACGACGCAATTGCCTGTCCGACCCTGTTGCTGCGCGGTGCTACATCCGATCTGCTGACGCATGAGGCGGCGTTGCAAATGAGCCAGCGCGGACCGCGCGCGAAGCTGGTCGAGGTGCCCGGCGTCGGCCATGCGCCGATGCTGATGGATGTGGCACAAGTGATGCCCGTGCGGGATTTCCTGCTGGCCTGAGAGCGCCTTGTTCCCAATGTCGCAGCGCAGCATCGAAAGTTCTTATAACACTATTTTTTGAAGCCTAGAATAAGACCGCGTTCGCATATCCGGCAACAACTATAAAAGAGGAGACATCATGCAGAAATCGCTCCACATCGACCCCAACAAATGCACAGGCTGTCTGCAATGCGAGATGGCGTGTTCCTACGAGAACTACGGCGTATTCAACATCAGCAAGTCGCG
>MHZX01000007.1:5008-33672 GCA_001828935.1 Rhodocyclales bacterium RIFCSPLOWO2_02_FULL_63_24 | reverse complement strand
GGCCGGCCTGTCGCGGCCGGGGGAGCTACGCGAGTATCTCTTTCAACGCCGCCACCAGCGCCGCGCCCTGTTCATCCGTTCCCACCGTGATGCGCAGGAACTGCTCGATGCGCGGCTGCTTGAAATGGCGCACGATGATGCCGCGTTGGCGTAGCGCCAGCGCCGACTCCTGGGCATCGTGCTGCGGGTGGCGGACGAAAATGAAGTTGGCCGCCGAGGGCAGCACTTCGAAGCCGAGTTGTTCCAGGTCGTGCACGAGCTTCTCGCGCGAGGCGATGACGGCCCGGCAGGTCTTCTCGAAATACTCACAGTCCTCGATGGCGGCTACCGCGCCGGCAATCGCCAGGCGGTCCAGCGGATAGGAATTGAAACTGTTCTTGACCCGCTCCAGCGCTTCGATCAGATCGACGTGACCGACCGCGAAGCCGACCCGCAGCCCGGCCAGCGAGCGCGATTTGGACAGCGTCTGCACCACCAGCAGATTCGGGTACTTGGCGGTCAGCGGGATCGCGCTTGCGCCGCCGAAATCGACATAGGCTTCGTCGATTACCACCACCGAATCGGGGTTGGCCTGCAGCAGGGTTTCGATCTCCGCCAGCGGCACCAGACAGCCGGTCGGCGCATTCGGGTTGGGAAAAATGATGCCGCCGCATTTTTCACCAAGGGGCCTGGCATAGTCGCTCAGCCGTATCGAAAAATCCTCGGCGAGTGGAATGGTTTCGTAGTCCACTTGATACAGCCCGCAATACACCGGATAAAAGCTGTAGCTGATGTCGGGGAACAGGATCGGCCGCGCCTGCTTCAGCAAGGCGAGAAAGACGTGGGCCAGAACCTCGTCCGAGCCGTTACCGACGAAGACATTTCGCGTATCGACGCCGTGATGCCTGCCGATGGCCAGCTTGAGCTGTTCGGCGTTCGGGTCCGGGTAAAGCTTCAGGGATTCCCCGGTCGCCGCGCGGATCGCATCGAGCGCGCGCGGCGAAGGTCCGTAGGGATTCTCGTTGGTGTTGAGCTTCACCAGATTGGCAAGCTTGGGCTGCTCGCCCGGTACGTAGGGCGTCAGCCCCTTGACGACGTCGCTCCAGAAACGGCTCATGGCTAGGCGGGATGGCGGTGGTAGTGGTGATCGGGGTTCGGGCATGGCGTACAGCCGACTAGGCCGATGGTATCATGCGCCTCTCGACCCCTTGCTTGACCAAAGACTGCCATGCGGCAAGCCGAAATCACCCGCAACACCCTCGAAACAAAAATCCGCGTCGCCCTCGATCTCGATGGCGCTGGAGTTTCAAAACTCGCCACCGGCGTCGGTTTCTTCGACCACATGCTGGATCAGATCGCACGTCACGGCTTGATCGATCTGACGGTCGAGGCGGCGGGCGATTTGCATATCGACGCGCATCACACGATTGAAGATGTCGGCATCACCATCGGGCAGGCGCTGGCCAAGGCTTTAGGCGACAAGAAGGGCCTGCGCCGTTATGGCCATGCCTATGTGCCGCTCGACGAGGCCTTGTCGCGCGTGGTGGTGGATCTGTCCGGTCGTCCCGGCCTGGTCTTCAACGTGCCTTTCACGCGGGCCACCATTGGCGAGTTCGATGTCGATCTGGTGCGCGAGTTTTTTCAGGGCTTGGTGAACCACGCCGGGATTACCCTGCACATCGACGCCCTGCGTGGCGACAATTCCCACCATCAGGCCGAGACGGTGTTCAAGGCCTTTGCCCGCGCGCTGCGCATGGCGGTGGAAGCCGATCCGCGCGCGGCGGGCGCCGTGCCGTCAACCAAGGGCTCACTCTGATTCCAGCATGAGCACGGTCGTGGTGGTTGATTACGGCATGGGTAACCTGCGCTCGGTGGCCAAGGCCATCGAGCACGTTGCTCCTGAGGCCGAGGTCCGCGTCAGTTCTGCCGCGTCCGAGATCGCCGCGGCGGATCGCGTAGTCGTTCCAGGTCAGGGGGCGATGCCGGACTGCATGCGCGAACTGTCCGCACGCGGCCTGCGCCAGGCCGTGATCCGCGCCGCCGCCGAGAAGCCTTTTCTCGGCATTTGTGTCGGCTTGCAGATGCTGTTCGGCCATGCCGAGGAAGGCGACGTCATGGGCCTCGAAATCCTGCCGGGTCGTGTGCCGCGCTTTCCCCACGAGGCCATGGTGGCGCCCGACGGTACACGGCTCAAGGTGCCGCACATGGGCTGGAACCAGGTGCAGCAGGTCGACGCTCATCCGTTGTGGGACGGCATCGAGGACGGCGCGCGCTTTTATTTCGTGCACAGTTACTACGTCGAACCGCAGACGCCGGACGTGATTGCCGGCTCGACCGACTATGGCATCCCCTTTACCAGCGCGGTTGCGCACGCTAACATCTTCGCTGTTCAATTCCACCCGGAAAAAAGCGCCCAGGCCGGGTTGCGATTGCTCGGCAACTTCATGCGCTGGAATCCCTGATCCGATCACCTCCAGGCATTTCTTCTTCTCGACATCTCCCTATGCTGCTGATACCCGCGATTGATCTCAAGGATGGTCACTGCGTCCGCCTGAAACAGGGCGCAATGGACGATGCAACCGTATTTTCCGAGGAACCGGCGGCGATGGCCCGCCACTGGATCGAAAATGGCGCGCGCCGCCTGCATTTGGTCGACCTCAATGGCGCCTTTGCCGGCAAGCCGAAGAACGAAGCCGCGATCAAGGCGATTCTCAAGGAAGTCGGCGATGAGATTCCGGTGCAACTGGGCGGCGGCATTCGCGATCTGGATACCATCGAGCGCTGCCTCGACGACGGCGTTACCTACGTCATCATCGGCACGGCGGCGGTGAAGAACCCCGGCTTTCTGCACGATGCCTGCGGCGCCTTTCCCGGCCACATCATCGTCGGCCTCGATGCCAAGGATGGCAAGGTCGCGGTCGACGGCTGGTCCAAGATGACCGGTCACGATGTGGTCGACCTGGCAAAGAAGTTCGAAGACTATGGCGTCGAGGCGGTCATTTATACCGATATCGGTCGTGACGGCATGTTGTCGGGCGTGAATATCGAGGCGACGGTGAAACTGGCGCAAGCGCTGCGCATTCCGGTGATAGCCAGCGGCGGCATCGCCAGCATGAAGGATGTCAAGGCGCTGTGTGCCGTGCAGGGTGAAGGTATTTCGGGCGCCATCACCGGCCGCGCGATTTACGAAGGCACCCTGAACTTCAGCAAGGCACAAGCCGAAGCCGACAAGCTGTCCGGCCGTTAATGCTTGCCAAACGCATCATCCCCTGTCTTGACGTCAACGCCGGCCGCGTGGTCAAGGGCGTCAATTTCGTCGAACTGCGCGATGCCGGCGATCCGGTGGAGATCGCGCGGCGCTACGACGAGCAGGGCGCCGACGAAATCACCTTTCTCGACATCACCGCCAGTTCAGACGATCGCGACATCATTCTGCACATCGTCGAGGCGGTCGCCTCGCAGGTCTTCATTCCGCTCACGGTGGGTGGCGGTGTGCGCCAGGTCGAGGACGTGCGCCGCCTGCTGAATGCCGGCGCCGACAAGGTCAGCATGAACACCGCGGCGGTGAACAATCCGCAACTGGTGGCCGACGCCTCGGCCAAGGTCGGCGCCCAATGCATCGTGGTCGCGGTCGACGCCAAACAAACGGCGCCCGGGCGCTGGGAAGTATTCACCCATGGCGGGCGCAAGAATACCGGACTCGACGCCATCGATTGGGCACGCAAGGTGGAAAGCCTCGGCGCCGGCGAGATTCTCCTGACCAGCATGGATCGCGACGGGACCAAGGCCGGTTTCGATCTGCCGCTGACGCGCGCCGTGGCCGAAGCCGTGGGTATCCCGGTGATCGCCAGCGGCGGCGTCGGCAACCTCCAGCATTTGGCGGACGGGGTTACGCAGGGCAAGGCCGACGCCGTACTGGCGGCGAGCATCTTCCATTACGGCGAATACACCGTGCGCCAGGCCAAGGAATACATGCGCGCCCGTGGCATCGAGGTCAGGTTGTGAATGCGCCGGAAAACAGCCAATGGCTCGACGACATACTCTGGGACGAGCAGGGCCTGGTGCCCGCGATTGCGCAGGACGCGGCAACGGGCGAGGTACTGATGTTCGCCTGGATGAACCGCGAGGCGCTGGCGTTGACCGTTGAAGCCGGTCATGCCGTGTATTGGTCGCGTTCGCGCGGGCGGTTGTGGCACAAGGGCGAGGAATCGGGCCACAGGCAGAAGGTGATCGAGTTGCGTGTCGATTGCGACAAGGATGTGGTGCTGCTGAAGATCGAACAGATCGGCGGCATCGCGTGCCACACCGGAAGGCGCAGCTGTTTCTTCAACCGGCTTGAAGCCTCGGGCTGGCGGGAGGTCGAACCCATCCTCAAGGATCCGAAGGAGATATACAAGTAGCCGCCGCCGGGCCGCCCCAAGGCGGCTCAAGCCAACCATGGAGCGGGCGAAGCCCGCGAACCATCGTCACCCCCTTCCTGGGGAAGGGGGCTGGGGAAAGGGAGTCATAGATGATTGATCTCGAAGTCATACGCCGGGTTCAGGCGACATTGCTTGAACGCAAGGGAGCGGCGCCGGATTCATCCTACGTCGCCAGCCTGTATGCCAAGGGCACCGATGCGATTTGCAAGAAGGTGGCCGAGGAGGCCGCCGAGACCATCATGGCGGCCAAGGATGGCGATCGATTGCATCTGGTGCGCGAAGTGACGGATCTGTGGTTCCACAGCATGGTCCTGCTGACCCAGTTCGGCATCGGGGTGGATGACGTGATGGTCGAATTCCGGCGCCGGGAAGGCATTTCCGGCATCGACGAGAAGAACAGTCGGAGCCCTGGACAATGAGCGACTGCATTTTCTGCAAGATTGCGCGCGGCGAGATTCCGGCGAAGAAGATTTACGAGGACGAGGAAATTTTCGCCTTTCACGACATCAATCCGATTGCGCCGGTGCATTTCATGATCGTGCCGAAACTCCATGTGGCATCGCTGATGGACGTCGACATGAGTCATCAGATGGTGCTCGGGAGAATTCTCGCCAAGGCGAACGAACTGGCCAGAGGCCAGGGGCTCAACGAGGGCTTCCGCACCATCATCAACACCGGCCGGATCGGGCATCAGGAGGTGTATCATCTTCACGTTCATATTCTGGGTGGCCCCGAGCCTTTGGGGTCCATGCTAAAGCGCAAAGCGCCCTGAGCATTCACCGAGCACGAGGAGAAAATACAATGGGATCTTTCAGTATCTGGCACTGGCTGATTGTGCTGGTGATTGTCATGCTGGTGTTCGGCACCAAGAAACTGCGCAACATGGGGTCGGACCTCGGCGGCGCGGTCAAGGGCTTCAAGGACGGTATGAAGGAGGCGTCGGCTGACAAATCCGCCGACAAGCCGGCAGAGCCGCAGCAGGTTAGCGGTCACACCATCGACGTCGAGGCGCGTCGCGAACAGACCAAGTCCTGATTTTCGCGGGTGCGGCGGTCTGCGGGTTCCCGCGCAGCCTCCGCCGGCCCGGTCTGTCATTTCATTTCCCACTTCCCAACGAACCCATGTTCGATGTCGGCCTTACCGAGTTGATGGTCATCGCCGTGGTGGCGCTGGTTGTCATCGGCCCGGAGCGCCTGCCCAAGGTGGCGCGCACGGCCGGCCTGCTGCTCGGTCGCCTGCAGCGCTATGTCAGCGACGTCAAGTCCGACATCAACCGCGAAATTCAGCTCGACGAGCTGAAAAAGCTTCAGCAGCAGGTCACCGATCAGGTGACGAACCTGGAGGCTTCGGTGACTCACGAAATGCGTGAGGTCGAGTCCTCGGTGAGCAATGTCGTCGCGCCCTTGACCTCGGAAGCCGCCGTGTCGCCGGCGCCGACACTTGAGGTTGCCGACCCCGTCGCGGCGACGTCCGCTCCGGCTGCCGACGCGCAAAAATCCTGATGGCCGAAGAGCAGGAGACTTTTCTCTCGCACCTGGTCGAATTGCGCGACCGCCTGATTCGGTCGCTCGTCGTGGTTGGCATCGCGTTCGTGCCACTGGCCTTCTACGCCCGCGAACTGTATTCGGTGCTGGCCGCGCCCTTGCTGGCAACTTTGCCCGCCGGTGGACAGATGATCGCCACGGACGTGGTCGGCGTGTTTCTGGTGCCGATGAAGGTGGCGCTGACGGTGGCTTTTCTGATCGTGCTTCCTTACGTGCTGTATCAGATCTGGGCCTTCGTCGCGCCAGGGCTTTACGCCCACGAGAAGAAGCTGGCGATGCCGCTGCTGGCGGCCTCGGTGATCCTGTTTTTCATCGGCATGGCCTTCGCCTATTTCGCCTTTTTCCCGATGGTGTTCGGCTTCATGGCGCAGTTCGCGCCCGAGGGCGTGGCCTGGATGACCGATATCGAGAAGTACTTTTCTTTCGTCCTCACCATGTTCCTCGCGTTCGGCGTCACCTTCGAGGTGCCGGTGATCGTGATCGTCCTGGTCAAGATCGGCGTGGTCGACGTGGCGAAGTTGCGTGAATGGCGCCCCTACGTGATCGTCGGTGCCTTCGTGGTCGGCGCCGTGTTCACGCCGCCTGATGTGATTTCGCAGTTCATGATGGCGGTGCCGTTGTGGCTGCTCTACGAACTTGGGATTGTGCTGGCAAGCTTCATCGTCCGTCCGGTTGCGGAGACTGCCGGCGAGTCGGACTATCGGCCGCCCACCGACGACGAAATGACTCAGGAGCTCGATCGCGCAGAGCAGCATTCGCGCGACCAGCAGACCTGAACGCCAGACCGTGGCCGGACCCGTTCCTGCACGGCTTTCCAGTGACGCCGAGGTTCGCAGCCTCGCCGCGTCATCCTTGCTCAAGTTGTTCGACAGCCTTTACGAAGGCGCCGTGGTGATTGACCAGGAGGGCCGCATTACCTGGATCAACGACAAATACAAGGCGCTGATCGGCTGGAATGGCAGTGAAGCAATCGAAGGCCGCGCGGTCGAGGAAGTATTGCCGAACAGCCGTTTGCGCCATGTCATGGAGACCGGGCAGGCCGATCTGCTCGACGTCCTGAGCCTGGGCAAGCGCCAGATGGTGGTCTCGCGCATCCCCTTGCATGGCGAGGCGGGCAACGTGATCGGCGCTCTGGGCGTGATTCTTTACGATCGGCTACAGGCGCTCAAGCCGATTGTTTCCAAGTTCCAGCAGATGCAGAGCGATCTCGCCACGGCGCGCAAGCAACTGGCGGAAGGCCGCCAGGCCAAATACCGTTTCAGCCAGTTCGTCGGCGCCAGTCGTCTGGCGGTGGACACCAAGGAACAGGCGCGGCGCGCGGCGGAGCGCGAAGGTGCGGTGCTGCTTCTGGGAGAAACCGGGACCGGCAAGGAACTGCTGGCTCACGCCATTCATGCCGCGAGCCGCCGCTGCGAGGGGCCGCTGGTCAGCCTCAACGCCGCGGCGATTCCCGAAGCCCTGCTGGAGGCCGAGTTGTTTGGGGTCGAGCCCGGCGCCTATACCGGTGCCGGAACCAAATCGCGCAGCGGCAAGTTTCAGCTGGCCGATGGCGGCACCTTGTTTCTCGACGAAGTCGGCGATATGCCGCTGGCGCTGCAGCCAAAACTGCTGCGGGTATTGCAGGAGGGCGAGGTCGAGGCCCTGGGCGGCAATCAAGTGCGACCGGTGAATGTGCGGGTGATCGCTGCGACCAGTCGCGATCTCAAGGCGATGATGGAGGCGGGTAGCTTCCGCGCCGACCTGTACTACCGTCTCAATGTCTTGCCGATTCGCCTGCCGCCGCTGCGGGAGCGGCGCGAAGACATTTCCATGCTCTGCGAAATGCTGCTGGAGCAGATCGCCGAGGAGGGAGGCGACGCTTCCTGCACCCTGTCGGCCGACGGATTGGCGCGGTTGGTGGCGTTCGACTGGCCGGGCAACGTGCGCGAACTGCGCAACGTGCTGGAACAGGCGGTCGCACAGTCGGACAATCGCCGTCTCGCCGGCGCCGACTTTCCCATGTTGCCGGAAGCGCTCACTGTTTCCGGGGTGGTGCGCGGGTCCGTCGCCAGCGCCGGCGTGCCCGCAGTCCGTCCCTTGCGCGAGGCCGTCGCTGCCGCCGAGCGGGTGGAAATCCTGCGCGCGCTTGAGGCAACCGGCTGGGTCAAACTGCACGCAGCGAAGCTCCTCGGAATCAGTCGCGCCCAGCTCTATGAGAAGCTTGCAGCGCTCGGCATCGCGTCCGAAGAATCGGACACCAAAGAGTCTGTCTGATTTTATGGACAGTATTTAATCTATATTATTATCAATTTGTTGCTTGAATTTGCTGCCCTGACTGTCCGGACATCAAGACAGATTTGGAGGTGTTATGGTCTGTAATTTTCGGTCATATGCAAGACTTGCCAGTGTTTTCGGGGCCTGGCACATCTTCTGCATAAGTGATTGTTGCACCCGTTCGCGCGGGGAATTACTTCATAGACGGAGGACCAGACATGAAATTCAAGACATTGGCTCTTGCAGGCCTGGCGGCGACAGCCGTAACCCTGACCGCGCCGGTCAGCGCGCAGGAACTCAAGATCGCTCTGATTGCCGGCAAGACCGGATTCCTCGAAGCCTACGCCAAGGAGACCGAAACGGGCTTCATGATGGGTCTCGAATACCTGACCGGCGGCAAGATGGAAATCAACGGCCGCAAGATCAAGGTCATCGTCAAGGACGATCAGAACAAGCCAGACGTGGCGAAGGCCGCCTTGGCAGAAGCCTATGCCGATGACAAGGTCGATCTTGCTGTCGGCACTACGTTCTCCGCAGCTGCTTTGGCAATGTTGCCGGTGGCCGAGGAGTACAAGAAGGTGCTGATTGTCGAGCCTGCAGTCGCAGACGACATTACCGGCTCCAAATGGAATCGTTATGTTTTCCGCACAGGACGAAGCTCCTCGCAGGATGCAATCGCAGGCGCCTATACCCTGCAGGGGGATGTGACCATTGCCACGCTTGCTCAGGATTACGCCTTTGGCCGTGATGGCATCAAAGCTTACAAGGACGCCTTGGCGAAGGCCAATCCGAAGGCCAAGATTGTCCATGAAGAATACGTGGCGCCAGCAACCACCGATTTCACGGCTGCGACGCAGCGTTTGTTCGATTCGCTGAAGGATAAGCCGGGCCGCAAAGTTCTGGTGATGATTTGGGCGGGCGCCCATCCGATGACCAAAATCGCTGACCTCAAGCCGGAGCGTTACGGTATCGAACTTGCGCCGGGCGGCAACATTCTGCCCGTAATGAAGAATTGGAAGGGCTTCACTGGTGTGGAAGGCAGCATTTATTACTACTATGCCTTCCCGAAGAACAAGATCAATGACTGGTTTGTCGGAGAGCACCAGAAGCGCTTCAAGTCGCCTCCAGACTTTTTTACAGCGGGAGGGTTCGCCGCGGCCAGTGCGGTCGTCAGTGCACTGACCAAGGCTGGCTCCAGCGATACTGAAAAGTTGATTGCAGCGATGGAAGGAATGGGTTTCGACACGCCGAAGGGCAAGATGATTTTCCGTAAGGACGATCATCAAGCCATGCAGTCGATGTTCCATTTCCGCATCAAGAAAGCCCAGGCCAACGACTTCGACTTACTCGAACTCGTGCGAGAGATTCAGGCGAGCGACCTGTCGGTGCCGATCAAGAACAAGCGTTGAGACTCGTCCCGGGGCGGGTTGTCCCGCCGGCAACGCAGCAGGGGACCGGGGCCGGCGCGGTCCGCCCCCCGGCGCGGCTTCCCGCGACCGTCTTGGTGATCTCCAGCTCATGAACAACGAACATCCCGTCCTGTCGACGCATGGCCTCAGCATCCGCTTCGGCGGGCATGTCGCGGTCAATAACGTCAGCTGTGAATTCCGGCCGGGGACGTTGACCGCGATTGTTGGTCCCAACGGCGCGGGCAAGACGACCTACTTCAACCTGATGTCGGGCCAGCTGCCGCCGACCTCGGGTACGGTGCGGCTGTACGGCGAAGACGTCACCCGCCTGGGGGCGCCGCAGCGCACCAAACGCGGTATCGGCCGCGCATTCCAGCTGACCAACCTGTTCCCCAATCTGACGGTCCTGGAAAACGTGCGTCTGACGGTTCAGAGCCGGGCTGGGCTCGGGCTCAACATGATCTCGATGTGGGGCAGCCATGTCGAGCTGATCGAGAAGGCCGAGCATTACCTGCACGCCACGGCGCTTACCGAACGCCGCGACGAACTGGCATCCGCCCTGTCGCACGGCGACAAGCGCAAGCTCGAAATCGCCATCCTGCTGGCCCTCGAACCGGACATTTTCATGTTCGACGAGCCGACCGCCGGCATGAGTGTGGACGAAGTCCCGGTGGTGCTCGACCTGATTCACCACATCAAGGCCCAGGGCGACAAGACCATCCTGCTGGTGGAGCACAAGATGGATGTAGTGCGCTCCCTGGCCGACCGCATCATCGTCCTGCACAACGGCTATCTGGTGGCCGACGGTGATCCGGCCGAGGTGATGGCCTCGCCCATCGTCCAGGAAGCCTATCTCGGCACGGGGATGGCCGACCATGTCTGAACCCCTGCTCGAACTCGACGGGGTGCACACCCACATCGGCCAGTATCACATCCTGCAAGGCGTCGACCTGGTCGTGCCGAAGGGCGGTATCACCGTTCTGCTCGGACGCAACGGCGCCGGCAAGACCACCACCTTGCGTACCGTCATGGGCCTCTGGCATGCGTCGCGCGGCACAGTCCGTTTCGCCGGCGGCGATATTACGCAAAGTCCGACGCCGGACATCGCCACTGCCGGCATTGCCTATGTGCCGGAGAGCATGGGCATCTTCTCCGACCTGACCGTGCGCGAAAACCTCTTTCTTGCGGCGCGCAGCGTCAAGAATGCAGACCGGATGGACGAGGCGCGCCTGGAATGGATTTTCGGTTTCTTCGGCGCCCTCAAGAAGTTCTGGAACCAGCCTGCCGGCACCTTGTCCGGCGGCCAGAAGCAGATGGTGGCGATCGCCCGCGCGATTGTCGAGCCGAGAAAACTGCTGCTGATCGA
Organism: Rhodocyclales bacterium RIFCSPLOWO2_02_FULL_63_24; assembly: GCA_001828935.1. Lineage (GTDB taxonomy): Bacteria > Pseudomonadota > Gammaproteobacteria > Burkholderiales > Rhodocyclaceae > Sulfuritalea. The sequence continues at coordinate 22,700 of MHZX01000007.1, read as the reverse complement.
CGAGCCGACCAAGGGCCTGGCGCCGGCCATCATCCAGGGCATGATCGCCGCGTTTCGCGAACTCAAGCAGAGCGAGACCATCCTGCTGGTTGAACAGAACTTCAGCTTCGTCAGCGCGCTGGGCGACTCGGTGGCGGTCATGGATGGCGGGCGCATCGTGCATTCCGGCGCCATGGCCGAGCTGGCCGACGACCGCGACCTGCAGCACAAGCTATTGGGCCTGTCGCTCGATAACCACCAATAGGAGCCGACATATGACGACGATATCGCCTGTCGCGCCGCAGGACTCCACCCTGCCGAAGGTTCGGGTGGACATGCTGCCGCTGCTGCTGGTGCCGGTGTTGGCGCTGCTCATGCTGCCGCTGGTGGGCAGTTTCCCAACCTGGGTGACGCTGACCGTGGCCGGGCTCGCCATGGGCATGATGGTGTTCATGATGGCCAGCGGCCTGACGTTGATCTTCGGTCTGATGGATGTGCTCAACTTCGGCCACGGCGCCTTCGTCTCGGTCGGCGCCTTCACCGCCACGCTGGTGCTGCTGCCGATGAAAGGCTGGGTCGAGGCGGATTCGATCCTGATGAACCTGTCGGTGGTCGGTCTGGCGATCCTGCTGGCGATGCTGGTCACCGGCATCCTCGGCTGGGCCTTCGAGCGCATCATCATCCGCCCGGTGTATGGCCTGCACCTCAAGCAGATCCTGATCACCATGGGCGGCATGATCGTCGCCGAACAGCTGATCCACGTCATCTGGGGCGCCGAGCAGATTCCCCTGCAACTGCCGACCACTTTCCGTGGCGCCTTCATCTTCGGCGACGCGGCGCTGGAAAAATATCGCCTGATCGCAGTCGGCGTTGGCCTCACGGTGTTCGTCACCATGTTCCTGGTGCTCAACCGCACCAAGGTCGGCCTGCTGATCCGCGCCGGCGTCGAGAACGGCGAAATGGTCGAGGCGCTGGGCTATCGCATCCGCCGCCTGTTCGTCGGCGTTTTCATGGCCGGTTCGGCGCTGGCCGGCCTCGGCGGCGTGATGTGGGGCCTCTACAAGGAGACACTGACCGCGGCAATCGGCGGCGAGATCACGGTGCTGGTGTTCATCGTCATCATCATCGGCGGCCTCGGTTCGGTCGGCGGCTGCTTCATCGGCGCCATGCTGGTGGCATTGGTGGCGAACTATGCCGGCTTCCTGGCGCCCAAGGTGGCGCTGGTATCCGACATCCTGCTGATGGTCACCGTGCTGCTGTGGCGGCCGCAGGGCCTGTATCCGGTGGCGAAGCGCTGAGATCATGATCAGGAACCTGCTCTCCGGTGATCTGCCGCGCAGCCGCCTGCTTTCGGCGATGCTGCTGGTGGTGTTCTGCGGCCTTGCTTTGGCGCCCTTCCTGGTGCCCGGCGCCCGCTCGCTGAATGTCGCTGCGACCATCTGCGTGTTTGTCGTGCTGGTCGCTTCCTACGACCTGCTGTTGGGCTACACAGGCATCGTGTCCTTCGCTCACACGATGTTCTACGGCATCGGCGCGTATGGCGTCGGCCTGGCCTTGCACGGGATGGGGCCGAGCTGGTGGGCGATTTTCGTCGGCACCGCCGGCGCGCTCTCGTTGTCGCTGGTGCTGGCGCTGGTGATCGGCCTGTTTTCGCTGCGGGTGCGGGCCATCTTCTACGCCATGATCACGCTGGCCGTTGCGTCCGCGTTTGCGGTGCTGGCCTCGCAGCTGTCCGACCTCACCGGCGGCGAGGACGGCCGCACCTTCAAGGTGCCGGAGATCCTGCAACCGGGCTTCCGCCTGTTCGATGCCGAGATCCTCGGTCGCGCCATCGACGGCAAGCTGATCACCTACTACCTGGTGTTCTGCTCTGCCCTGGCGCTGTTCCTGTTCATGCTGCGCATCGTCAATTCGCCCTTCGGCCGAGTACTGCAGGCGATCCGCGAAAACGATTTCCGCGCCGAGGCGCTGGGTTACCGCACGGTCATCTACCGCACCCTGGCCAACTGCCTCGGGGCCCTGATCGCGACCCTGGCCGGCGTGCTGATGGCGCTCTGGCTGCGCTATGTCGGACCGAAGACCATGCTCTCCTTCGAGGTCATGACCGACATCCTGCTGATCGTGGTAATCGGCGGCATGGGCACGATTTATGGCGCGGTGATCGGCTCGGCCTTGTTCATTTTGGCGCAGAACTACCTGCAGTTGCTGATGGCGCAGGCCTCTGCGGCGATGTCAGGGGCGCCTTTGCTGGCCAACCTGTTCCATCCCGACCGCTGGCTGCTGTGGCTGGGCGTACTGTTCGTGCTCTCGGTGTATTTCTTTCCCACCGGCATCGTCGGTCGTCTGCGGACCAGGGCGCTGTTGCGGAGGCTGCGATGAGCCTGGTGAGGATCGAGCGCAGCGCGGACGTGGCGCGCGTGGTCCTGTGCCGGACGGGCATGCACAACGCGCTGGTGCCGGAACTGCTGGCGGAATTACTCGGCGCGCTGGCCGAGTTGAAGAGCGATGCCGATTGCCGGGTCGTGATCTTGGCTGCCAGCGGGCCGGCTTTCTCGATCGGTGGCGACATGCGTCGCTTCCAGCGCGAAAGTGAACTGGGCGCGTTGCGCGCCTACGGTGACGCGTTGGTCGGGCAATTGAACCAAGCCATCCTGGCGCTGATCGACTTGCCGCAACCTGTGGTGGCAGAGGTGCATGGCATCGTTACCGGAGGCTCGATCGGCCTGGTGCTCGCTGCCGATCTGGTGTTGCTGGCGCCGCAAACGGTATTCAAGGCGCACTACGCCACGGCAGGCTTTGGCCCGGATGGCGGCTGGACCGCGCTGGCCAGCCGCCTTGCCGGGCGGCGGCGTGCGGCCGCGGCGCTGCTGTTGAATCGCAGCATCCGTGCCGACGAGGCCGTGGCCTGGGGCTTGGCCAGCGATATCGTTGCCGCGGATGCCTTGCAGGAGTCCGCGGCGGCCGCGGCGCGCAAGATGGCGGCCTATCCGCAAGGCACCCTGCGCGCGGCCAAGCGCCTGCTCTGGGGTGACCGGGCGCAGCTTGCTGCCGACCTGGAGGCCGAGCGCGTCCGCTTCGTCGAATTGATCTCCGCGCCGGAGGCGCTGGCGGGTATCGATGGCTTTTTGCGCGACTTCGGCAACTACCCGGATTCATTGGATGAGACGGAGGCCACATGCTGATACCTGACTGGCTGGTCAAGCACGCCGCACAGTTTCCGCGGCAGATAGCGCTGGTCGATCTGCACAGTTCACGCGCGGTCACTTACGCGCAGCTCAATGAGCGCGCCAGCCGCTTTGCCGAGTTCCTGCGCGAGCGCTGGCAGATCAAGCCTGGCGACCGCGTCGCGGTGCTGGCCCACAGTTCCTCCGACTACGTCGAGATGCTCTACGGCTGTGGCAAGCTCGGCGCCATCATGGTCTGCCTCAACTGGCGCCTGGCACTCGGCGAACTGACGGGAATCGTTGCCGATGCCCGGCCGGCGGCAGTGATATGGGGCGAAGAGTTCGATCAGATCGGCACGGCGCTGGCCGAGGCCTGCACGCTGACGCGACGGATGGTCACCGGTGCGCCGCGGCCCGGGATCGCCGGCTATGAAGCGGCATTGGCCGAAATGTCGGGCGCAACCCTCGCGATGCCTTGGCGTCAGCATGACGACGTCTGGTATCTGCTGTACACGGCGGGGACCACCGGCAAGCCCAAGGGCGTGCCGCAGACCTGGGGTATGGCCTTCACCAACGCAGTCAACGGCATGCTCGCGACAGGCTTGCGGCGCGAGGACAAGATGCTTTCGGTACTGCCCTACTTCCATACCGGCGGACTGAATCTCTACCTGAACCCGACGATCATGTGCGGCGGCACCACGCTGATCATGCGCCAGTTCGACGTCGACCAGACCATGGATCTGCTGGAGCGCGAAGCGACCGTGATGTTCGGCGTGCCGGCCATCTACCTGTTTCTCAGCCAGCACCCCCGTTTCGCCGGCGCCGACTTCTCACGAGTGCGCAGCTGGGCCTGCGGCGGCGCGCCGATACCGAAAACCCTGCTCGAGCAGTATCTGGCCAAGGGCGTCACCATCTGCTTCGGTTTCGGCATGACCGAGACCGGACCGACCGCATTTCTCACCGACGAGGCGACGGCACGCCAGAAAGTGGGTACCGTCGGCAAGCCGGTCATGTACGTCGAGGGCAAGATCGTCGACCCGGCGACGCGCGAGCTGCTGGGCGCCAAGCAGCGTGGCGAACTGCTGCTGCGCGGTCCCGGCATCACGCCCGGCTACTGGCAGCAGCCGGAGACGACCGCGAAGGCTTTCGAGGATGGCTGGTTATGTACCGGCGACATCGCCTATTTCGACGATGACGGCGACTACTACATCGTCGATCGCTCCAAGGACATGTACATCTCCGGCGGCGAGAACGTCTATCCGGCGGAAGTGGAAAACGTGATCTTCCAGATGGAAGGCGTGGCCGAGGCGGCGGTGATCGGCGTGCACGACGCCAAGTGGGGCGAGGTGGGCAAGGCCATCGTCGCCCTGAAACCCGGCGTGCAGGCGACGGCCGAGGATGTCATCGCGCACTGCAAGGGCATGCTGGCGAGCTTCAAGGCGCCCAGATATGTGGTCTTCGTTCCCGCTGTGGCGCGCAATGCGGCGGGCAAGCTGGACAAGCCGGCGTTGCGCAGGCAATTTGGCGATGCTGGCCAATGAGCGGCTACCAGCGCGTCCTGCTGCAGGACGATTTCAACCGTTTCGCCAGGCTGACCGGCGACGACAATCCGATCCATTGCGATCCTGAATTCGCCAAGAAAAGTCACTTCGGCGCCACGGTTGCCCACGGCATGCTGCTCTACAGTTGCATCTGCAAGGCGCTGACGGAGCAGATTGGGCCGGGAGTGGTGCAGTTGGAGCAGTCCCTGATGTTTCCCAATCCGACCTATGTGGGTGATCGGCTGCGGGTCGACCTGCATGTCGCTGCGGAATCCGACGGCTTGCTGGACGTCCTCACCGAGCTGACGAAAGTCGGCGCTGGCGCGACGGCGGTGGCGACGGCGACCGGCCGTTGTCGCGTCGTTGCGCCCGATGCTGCATTGCCGAGTATGGGTCCTGCAGCACATCCAGCTGAACCGGGCGACGCCGAACTCTACGGCCTGCGGCGCGGCATGAGCGCCTGCAGCACGCGCACTTTCGGTACCGCCGATGTCGACGAATACGGCGACCTGAGCGGTGATCGCAACCCGATCTTTCGCGACGACGCGGAAGCGCGCGCGCGCGGCTTCAAACGAAGGCTGGTACCCTGGCCGCTGCTGGCCGGGATGTTCTCCGACCTGCTCGGCACGCAATTGCCGGGACGTGGAACCGGCTGGATGAAGCAGCAGCTGCGTTACCTGTCGGCTGCGCATCCGGGCGAGACGCTCACCGCGACGGTCGCCATCACGCGCCTGCGTGCGGAAAAGGAACTGGTCAACCTGGCGACCCGGATCAGTGCCGCCGACGGCCGCGTGGTCTGCGACGGCGAGGCGCTGGTGCTGGTGAAAAACCTGGAAAACAAGTCGGGACCGATGTTCCTGTGAACGATATCGGCATCCTCGGCTACGGCTTGTATCTGCCGGCGCAGCGCATGAGCGCCGCGGAAATTGCCGACGAAACCCGCGGTCGCTGGTCGGCGGCCGCGGTGCGCGAAAAACTTGGCATCGTCAGCAAACGGATTCCGGGCACGGACGACGGCACCCAGGAAATGGGCGCCCGCGCCGCGCTCGATGCCTTGGCACGCACCGGGCTCGATCCCATGGACATCGACCTGGTCCTGTGCATGGGCGAGGAGTGGAAGGAATATCCGCTGACTACTTCGGCGATCCACATCCAGGAGCGCATCGGCGCCCGGCGCGCCTGGGGCATCGACCTCCAGCAACGCTGCAACACCACGGTGGCGGCGATCAAGATCGCGAAAGACATGATGACCGCCGATCCGGATATCGCCACCACGTTGATCGTCGGCGGCTACCGCAACGGCGACCTGATCGACTACACGGACCCGGACGTGTCCTTCATGTACGACCTCGCGGCCGCGGGCGGCGCCCTGATCCTCAGGCGCGGCCTGGGGCGCAACGCGGTACTCGGCAGCCACATCATCACCGACGGTTCGTTCTCGCGCGACACCGGGGTGCGCTATGGCGGCATCGCACAGCCGATCGAAACCCTGCCCGAGGACCAGTTGAGGGAACTGCGCGCGCACGGTAACCGCAGTCTGTGCGTGTTCGATGCCGAGCATATGAAGGCGGGCCTCAACGCAGTCTCCATGCCCAACTGGCTAAGTTGTATCGACCGTGCGCTGGCAAAGAGCGGGGCGACGCGCGCCGATATCGATTTCCTCAACGTGCTGCACTTCAAGCGCTCGATGCACGCCGGCTTGCTCGAAACTCTCGGTCTGGAGGCCAGGCAATCGGTCTATCTGGAAGACTACGGTCACGCCGGGCAGGTGGACTTCGTGATCTCCCTGCACGAGGGCTTGCGCCAGGGAAGGCTCAAGGATGGCGACCTGATGGTCGCCATCGCCGCCGGCATCGGCTATGTATGGGGCGCCACGGTGGTGCGCTGGGGATCGTCCGGATGAAATTCATCGCGCGCCGAGCGTTGCTGTCGTAGTGTCGGAGGCGCGCGACCTCAGCTTCGTCCGGCGGAGTCGACGAAATAGCAGATGCGCTTGCGTGGACTCAGGTAGTCGTGAATGGGATCGGGCAATACTGCCGGACGCAAGGTGCGCTCGATCGAATCGTCCAGGTCGCGCTTCAGGTTGACGACCGCCGCGGCGTCCTTCGGAATGGCTGGATCGTAGATCATCAGATTGGGATGCAGCAGGTCATCCGAATCGACCGACATGACGATGCCGACCTTGCCGCTGGAGAGCTTGACGACGGTTCCCGGCGGATAGATGCCCAGCGCCTTGATGAACGCCGACAGCGCCGCCCGGTCATACTTTGCCGAGTCGTTCTTGTACATATGGGACAGCGCTTCCGAGGGCGTCTTCGAACGCTTCGCCACGCGCTGGTTGCACAGGTTGTCGTAGGCGTTGGCAATGGTGACGACACGCACCGCCTGATCGACCGTGTCCGCCTTGATGCCCTTGGGGTAGCCGCTGGCGTCGACCATCTCGTGGTGGAACAGGATGATTTCGCGAACCCGGCCCGGCAGCGTCGGCACCGACTGCATCAGCTTGATGCCGTAACCGGGATGCATTTGCAGCAGCTTGGTTTCCGCCGCAGTGAGATCCTCGTCCTTGAGCAGGATCTGGGTCGGCAGCATGGCCTTGCCCACGTCGTGCAGAACCGCGCCCTGGGCGATGTCGCGCATCGTTTGCGGGTCATCGAGGCCAATCGCGCGCGCGAGGATCAACGACAGGACGGTGACGTTGAGGCTGTGAAAGTAGGCGCTCTCATCGGCGACGTTGTCGCCCATCAAATGGATATAGGGATTCTGCTCGGCGAGAAACACTTCGGCCAGTTCGTCGGCGACTTCGCCGGCCATCTGTGCCGCGTGTCCGGGATTGTTGTTGGCCTGGCGCATCACGTTCTTCACGCCGTTTGCCGTCTTCACATATTTGCGTTCGGCGGCGCGAATGCGCTCGCGCTCCAGGTTCAGGGTTTCGATGCGCGCTTTCTTTTCGCGCATCATTTCTTCGAGCTCCGGCGCTTCCTGGTCCGGGGCAGTTTCGCCTGCCAGTTCGGTGCCCGCCTCTGGCTGGGGTATCGGCGCGGGACGCGTGTCGCTTTTTTCGGGCAGATACTCGATCTCGCTCAAGCCCATTGATTTCAAGGCGGCGATCTGTTTTTCGTCCTTTATCTTGAAGCTGCTCAACAGGAAAGGGTGGCCAAGCCAGCTGTCGAGCCGGATATGCAAGCCGACGCGGACCTGGTCGATCCTTATTCTGTGACGCGCCGGGCTCGCATCCGCCATTGCCTCGCCTTCGTTTCGGATTTACTACGGTCCGCGGCCACTTCCGCGATTTTGCTCAGCAAATGCCGGATCAGGACGTGCTTGCCGTCGCATGCCAGAGCCGCAGCTTGTCCAGGGAAACCCGATCGGCCTCGGGCAGCACCATGCGGGCGCCATCGAAGTTCTCGTTGATGGTGTAATCACTGACCGTGATCACCGTCGGGATCCCCGCCGCCAGCGCGGCTGCCAGGCCGTGCGAGGAGTCCTCCACGGCGAGGCAGTCGCGCGCCGGGAGATTGAGCTGCTTGAGGGTCCACAGGTAGATTTCCGGCGACGGCTTCTTGGCCGCGGCGACGCTGCCGGAGGCGATGGCATCGAACCAACTGTCGGCGTTGGGACCGAGATTGGCGCGCAACAGGCCGACAACGTTTTCCAGCTTCGAACTCGACGAGATTGCCAGCCGCACGCCTTCGGTACGCGCGTCGCAGATCAACTGGCCGATGTCCGCGCGTAGCGGAATCGCACCGGCCGCAAGCAGCCGCTGATAGTTCCGCGTCTTGATGTCATGCACGCGATGCAGCAGTTCGTCGAAATCGGGCCGCGCCCGGACCGCCGGGTCGAACTTCTCGGCGTAGTAGCGAATGCGCTCCAGGCCGCCGGCCACGTCCAGCAGGGTGCCATAGTAGGCCTCGTCCCAGTGCCAGGGCAAACCCACTTCGGCAAAGGCCGCGTTGAACGCCGGGCGATGTCCATCGCGTTCCGTGTTGGCAAGGGTACCGTCTACATCGAAAATCAGCGCACGCAGGGCCATGATGAGTAACCACCTGACAGGGAATGAAGTGTAAAGACTAGCCGATTTTTCGCTTCAGAGAAAACCCACCCGCGCATATTTTTTCCCGCAAGGAGCCGCGCCGGTTTTTTGAGGCTGCAGACGATGATAAAGTGCACAAATGGGCATAGGCGTTTCGCTAATGCTCCTGGCGCAGCACACAGTGACTGGAGATTCCGCGCACGTGAAACCGACAAACATCGGCGCCCACGACTATTTTCACAAGGTCGTGGATTGTCAGTGGGCCTGTCCGGCCCATACCCCCGTCCCCGAATACATCCGGCTGATTGCCGCCGGCCGCTACTCGGAAGCCTACCTGATCAACTGGCGCTCCAATGTCTTCCCGGGCATTCTGGGGCGCGTCTGCGATCGGCCCTGCGAGCCGGCTTGCCGGCGCGGCCGGGTGGACCAGGAGCCGGTGGCCATCTGCCGCCTGAAACGCGTTTGCGCCGATCTCAAGGACGACATCCAGGACCGTCTGCCGCGTGCGCCGGAAAACAAGAACGGCAAGCGCATCGCCTGTGTCGGCGCCGGTCCGGCCTCGCTGACCGTGGCTCGCGATCTGGCCGTGCTCGGCTATCAGGTGACCGTCTTCGACAACGGCGCTGCGCCTGGCGGCATGATGCGCAGCCAGATACCGAAATTCCGCCTGCCCGACAATGTGATCGACGAGGAGTGCGGCTACATTACCAATCTCGGCGTCGAAACCCGCTATAACCAATGGGTGGATAGCCTGCGCAAGCTGGTCGACGGCGAATGGGATGCGGTATTCGTCGGTACCGGTGCGCCGCGCGGGCGGGATGCCGACATTCCGGGGCGCAAGGAGGCGGCAGCGCACATCCAGATCGGCATCGAATGGCTGGCCAACGTCGCCTTCGGCCACACGACCAAGATCGCCAAGCGCGTGATCGTGCTTGGCGGCGGCAACACGGCGATGGACTGCTGCCGTTCGGCGCGCCGCCTGGGCGGCGAGGACGTCAAAGTGGTGGTGCGCAGCGGCTTCGAGGAAATGAAGGCTTCGCCCTGGGAGAAGGAGGAGGCGATTCACGAGGGCATCCCGATTCTCAACATGCTGGTGCCGAAAGAGTTCGCCCATGACAACGGCAGGCTGACGGGCGTGCTGTTCGAGAAGGTACGCGCCGAATACGACGCCAAGGGCCGGCGCAGCCTGATTCCAACCGGCGAGCCCGACCTGTTGATGGAATGCGATGAGGTACTGGTCGCCATCGGCCAGGAGAACGCCTTTCCCTGGATCGAAAAAGACATCGGGCTCCAGTTCGACAAGTGGGACATGCCGGTGCTCGATCCGGTGACCCTGCAATCGACGCTGCCCAAGGTATTTTTCGGCGGCGACGCCGCGCTCGGCCCGAAGAACATCATTACTGCTGCGGCGCAGGGCCACCAGGCGGCGATCTCGATCGACCTGTTCTGCCGTGGCAAGACCCTGCTGGAGCGTCCGCCGCCCATGGTCAATCTGGTGAGCCAGAAGATGGGCATCCACGAGTGGAGCTATGACAACCAGGTGTCCGAGGAGGAGCGCAAGAAGGTGCCGGTCAAGGCGCTGGAGAAGACCCTCAAGGACATCAAGCTCGAACTCGAGCTGGGTTTCGATCCCTACATGGCCTGCGCCGAGGCCGAGCGTTGCCTCAATTGCGACATAGAAACAGTATTCACCGTCAAGACCTGCATCGAATGCGATGCCTGCGTCGATATCTGCCCGACCGAATGCATCACCTTCACCAGCAACGGCGAAGAGGATGACTTGCGCGGCCGCCTCAAGGCGCCGGCGAAGAATCGCGACCAGGCGTTGTACGTGTCGGATGTGCTGAAGACGGGGCGCATCATGGTCAAAGACGAAAACATTTGCCTGCATTGCGGCATGTGCGCCGAGCGTTGCCCGACCGGCGCCTGGGATATGCAGAAATTCTTCCTGCAATGCGCCGAAGCCGGAACCGAGGTGAGAAAGACATGAGTGCCACCAAGCCAATCCAGAGTTGCAACGATTTCGTCATCAAGTTCGCCAACGTCAATGGCTCGGGTTCCGCCTCGGCCAACGAACTGTTCGCGCGCGCCATCATGCGCATGGGCGTGCCGGTGGCGCCGCGCAATATCTTCCCATCGAACATCCAGGGCATGCCGACCTGGTACGAAATGCGCGTTTCGGGCGCCGGCTGGCTCGGCCGCCGCGGCGGCTGCGACCTGATGGTGGCGATGAATCCGCAGACCTGGGACCGCGACATCGCCGAGATCGCCCCTGGCGGCTACCTTGTCTATGACTCGACCAAGTCGCTGCCGCGCTCGCGCTTTCGCGAAGACATCACGGTGCTGGGCATTCCCCTTACCGAAATCTGCAACCGCGAATACACCGATCCGCGCCAGCGGCAGTTGTTCAAGAACATCATGTACGTCGGTGCGCTGACCGCGCTGCTCGACATGGAATTCGCCGCCGTCGAGAAGCTGATTGCCGACCAGTACCGCGGCAAGGACAAGCTGATCGGCGCCAACGTCAACGCCCTCAAGCTGGGCTACGATCATGCCAAGGCGGACCTGTCCTGTCCGATCGGCTTGCGGGTGGAACGCGCCGACGGCGTCGGCGACAAGATTTTCGTGAACGGCAACGATGCCTGCGGTCTCGGCGCCGTGTATGGCGGCGCCACGGTGGCCGCCTGGTATCCGATCACGCCGTCGACCTCGGTGATCGAGGCCTTCGGCGCCTATTGCCGCAAGTATCGCACCGACCCCGACAACGGCATGGCGCGCTACGCGATCGTGCAGGCCGAAGATGAGCTGGCCTCGATCGGCATGGTGATCGGCGCCGCCTGGAACGGTTCGCGTGCCTTTACCGCCACGTCCGGCCCCGGCATCTCGCTGATGCAGGAATTTTTCGGCCTGGCCTATTTTGCCGAAGTGCCGGTGGTGGCCTTCGATGTGCAGCGCGGCGGGCCCTCCACCGGCATGCCGACGCGGACCCAGCAATCCGACCTGATTTCCTGCGCCTACGCATCGCACGGCGACACCAAGCATGTGTTGTTGTTTCCGGAAGACCCCTATGAGTGCTTCACGCTCGGTGCCCAGGCCTTCGACCTGGCGGACCGCCTGCAGACGCCGGTTTTCGTCCTGCTCGATCTCGATATCGGCATGAATGACCGCCTGTGCCAGCCTTTCGATTGGGATGATCAGCGCCGTTACGATCGCGGCAAGGTGATGAGCGCCGGGGACCTGGAAGCCGGCAAGAATTTCGGCCGTTATCTCGATGTCGATGGCGATGGCATTCCTTGGCGCACGATTCCGGGCACGCATCCGACCAAGGGCGCTTTTTTCAGTCGCGGCACCACGCGCAACGCCTACGCCAAGTACAGCGAGGCGGGCACCGACTATGTCTATAACATGGAACGGCTGCGGCGCAAATTCGAGACGGCCAAGAAGCTGGTGCCGGCGCCGGTGGTAAAACACGCGTCGCAGCCGAGCCGCTTCGGCGCGATCTACTATGGCTCCACCAGTCCGGCCATGGCCGAGGCCTCCGCCCTGCTCGAAGGACAAGGCATCCATGTCGACACCATGCGCGTGCGCGGTTTCCCGTTTGCCGACGAGGTGATCGATTTCATCAACGAGCATGATCACGTGTTCGTCGTCGAGCAGAACGAAAGCGGCCAGTTGCGCATGCTGCTGATCAACGAGGGCGAGGTCGATCCGAAGCGACTGATCCGCGTTCTGCACTACGACGGCACGCCGATTACCGCCCGCTTCATTTCCGGCAAGATCGCCGACACGCTGGCCGAGCGCAAGGTGACGCCGATTCGCAAACAGGTGGCCTCATGACCTATCTCGCCAAACCCAAACTGCTGCGCGCCGATGCCCCGAAGAACACGCTCGGTTATACCCGCCGCGATTACGAAGGAGCCATTTCGACGCTGTGCGCCGGCTGCGGCCACGATTCGATCAGCGCCGCCGTGGTGCAGGCCTGCTTCGACCTCGATATCGAGCCGCACAAGGTTGCGAAACTCTCGGGTATCGGCTGCTCGTCGAAGACGCCGGACTACTTCCTCGGCGCTTCCCATGGTTTCAACACCACGCACGGTCGCATGCCGTCGGTGCTTACCGGGGCCGCGCTGGCGAACCGCGATTTGACCTATCTTGGAGTCTCCGGAGACGGCGATTCGGCCTCGATCGGCATCGGCCAGTTCGCGCACGCCATGCGGCGCGGCGTGAACATGACCTACATCGTGGAAAACAACGGCGTCTATGGCCTGACCAAGGGACAGTTCTCGGCCACCGCGGACAAGGGCTCGAAGAGCAAGCGTGGCGTGGTGAACAACGACACGCCGATCGACCTGGTCGCCCTGGCGCTGCAACTCGGCGCCAGCTATGTGGCGCGCAGCTTCTCGGGCGACAAGGAACAGTTGATTCCGCTGATCAAGGGTGCGCTGCGCCATCGCGGCCCGGCCTTCATCGATGTCATCAGCCCCTGCGTAACGTTCAACAACCATGCCGGCTCGACCAAGAGCTACGATTACGTGCGCGAGCACAACGATGCCGTCAATCGCCTTGACGTGATCCTGCCGCGTGACCAGATCAATACCTCCTATCCACCGGGCTCGTTGCGCCGCATTGTCCAGCATGACGGATCGATTCTGCATCTGCGCAAGCTGGACACGGATTACGATCCATCGGATCGCGTCGGCGCCATGAACCATTTGCAGGAAAGACATGCCTTGGGCGAGATCGTTACTGGCCTGCTCTATGTGGACAGCAGTGCCGAGGATCTGCATCGGCATCTGAACACGGTGGAAAAGCCGCTCAACCTGTTGGGCGACGCCTATCTCTGCCCTGGCAGCAAGGCACTGGAGGCGCTCAACGCCTCTCTACGCTAGCCGTTGTCGCGTGGGAGCCCCGTAGCCGGGGTTCCGCTACTCCTTGGGCGGCTTCGGTCGCTTGCCGATGGTGACATCCACCGACGCATCGCGCCCGTCGCGCTTCAGATCGAAGCGGGCGGTGCTGCCCGGTTGCAGGGCGGCGATCAGTTCGAGCATGACCTGCGCGTCTTTTACCGGCTTGCCACCGACCTGGATCAGGATGTCGCCGGGCCGGATGCCGGCCTTGTCCGCAGGGCTGCCGCGCATGACGCCGGCAATCAGCGCACCTTCGGTGCCGGACAGCTTGAAGGATTCGGCGAGTTCCGGAGTGATTTCCTGCACCTCGATGCCGACCCAGCCGCGCGTGACGCCGCCGCTCTTGACGATCTGCTCCATTACGTTCTTGGCCAGCGAAACGGGAATGGCAAATCCAATGCCCATTGAGCCGCCGCTTTGCGAATAGATCGCGGTGTTGATGCCCACCAGATTGCCATTGGAGTCGACCAGGGCGCCACCCGAGTTTCCGGGATTGATCGCCGCATCGGTCTGAATGAAGTTTTCGAAGGTATTGATGCCCAGATGCGAGCGGCCGAGAGCCGAAACGATGCCCGAAGTGACGGTCTGGCCGACGCCAAAGGGATTGCCGATGGCCAGCACCACATCGCCGACGCGCAGGCTGTCGCTGCTGCCGAAGGCGATCACTGGTAGCTTGTGGTCGGCGGGAATGCGCAGCACTGCCAAGTCGGATTCGGGGTCCGAACCGACCACACGTGCCTTGTATTTGCGGCCGTCGTTGTGGGCGACCTCGATTTCATCGGCGCCGTCGACGACATGGAAATTGGTCAGGATGTAGCCCTCGGGCGAGACCACCACGCCGCTGCCCAGCCCCGAGCGGCGCTGGGACAATTCGCCAAAGCGATCGCCGAAGAAGTGACGGAATATAGGATCGGTGACAAAGGGATGGCGCGACCCCTTCACCTCCTGGCTGGTGAAGATATGCACGACGGCTGGAACTGCCTTTTTTGCCGCATCGGCATAGGAACCCGGACGATGCAGGTCGCTGGCGGCAGGCGCTTCGAGCACCGTGGCCACGTCGCCGACGCCGTCGTCGGCGCTGGGGAGGTGAGTCAGCCAGTCCGGCTTGAGCGTCTTGACGACAAACAGGAGAGCAACGCAGACCGTCACGGTCTGGGCAAAAATCAGCCAAAGGCGGCGCATAATTTGGTTTTTTTCGGGGCGTAAGTGATGCTTGGAGATGCCGTATTACGTGAGGATCTTCGCGCCTATTTGGACTCTCTGCTGGAGTCCGCGCGCTTTCGCGATTATTGCCCAAACGGCTTGCAAGTGGAAGGCCGCGAGCGGGTTCGGCGCATTGTTTGTGGCGTGACCGCCAGCCAGGCGCTGATCGAGACCGCCATCGAACGCGGCGCCGACGCCCTGCTGGTGCATCATGGCTGGTTCTGGAAAGCCGAGGACGGCCGCGTCACGGGCTTTCGCAAGCAGCGCATGACGCGCCTGCTGGCGCATGACATCAACCTGTTCGCCTACCACTTGCCGCTGGACGCCCATCCGGCGCTGGGCAACAACGCGCAACTGGCATTGCGCCTCGACTGGAGCACCACGGGCCGCTTTGGCGAGCAGGACATCGGCTTTGTCGGCGTGCCGTCAGCGCCGACTTCCGTCGGCGAGCTGGCGCTGGGCATCGAACGATTGCTGGGCCGTACGCCCCTGCTGATTGGCGATCCGGCGCGCAAGGTGGCGTGCGTCGCCTGGTGCAGCGGCGGCGCGCAGGGCTATTTCGAGGCAGCGCTGGCTACCGGCGCCGACGCCTTCGTTTCGGGCGAGATTTCCGAGCAGACCGTGCATCTCGCGCGTGAAACGGGCATGGCCTATATTGCCGCCGGCCACCATGCTACCGAGCGTTACGGCGTGACGGCGCTGGCGGCGCACCTGACCGAGCAGTTCGGCATCGCCTGCGAGTTCGTCGATATCGACAACCCGGTCTGAGCGCCTGGCCCACGCCATCACTGCAAGCGGAAGCTCACCGGGAACAGGGTCTGGCGCGGGTTGCCGGGCAGGGCGCCGATCCGTCGCGCGGCGTCGAGTGCCGCCTGGTCGAGCAAAGCATGGCCCGAGCTGCGGGCGACGGTGGCTGAAACCAGCCGACCGCCCTCGGCGAGGGTCAGCAGCAGGATGACTTCGCCTTCAAGCCCCTGCGCGATGGCCTCAGCCGGATAGAACAGATGTTCGGACAGCGCAGTTTGTGCGCGACGCAGGGAACGGCCCTGCAAAGCGTGCAGCGGGGCGTCAAGGGGCGGCTTGGCTTCGGTATCGGCGGCTTCGGTGCTGATCGACTCGGCCAGGGGCTGCGCTGGTGCGAGCGGCACCAGTCGTGCTTCGATGCTGGGCGTCGGCGCCGGAGTGTGCTTGGGCGCCGGCCAGGCGGGGGCGATGATCAGGGCGGCGTGCAGGGCCAGGCTGAGCAGCAGGGCGAGGTAAAGTCGCATTGGAACGATTCTAGTTCCGGCAGCAGCGCTTGCGATCAGTAGCGTCTTCATTCGGCCTGGCTGAAACTTTGTCCGGGGTTTCGCGTTCGAACCGATTCCTATCCAACTGCGGACCGCGATCTGTGCTCCAAAGGACGGCAGACATATACTTCGTGTCATGCGTATCCTTTCCTTTTTGCTGATGCTGCTGATCACTGCCGCACCCCTGCGGGCGGCGACCTTGCCCGATGCGGCACGATTTTCCGTTGCGATCGAAAGTGGCGATCTGGCACGTGCGCGCGAATGGCTGGATGCCGGACTTGATCCGGATTTCGAGGGCAAGCTGATCGGCACCGGGGTGATGATCGGCGCCTGGGAAGGCAACGTTCCGATGATGGAACTGTTTGTTGCGCGCGGCGCCGATATCAACAAGACCAATGCGTTCGGCGAACAGGCGCTGCTGCACGCGGCGTGGAAAGGGAAGCTGGCGGCGGTGCGCTGGCTGGTGGAGCGCGGCGCGCGATTGAATCGCCAAGGCAAGGAATGGGCGGCCTTGCACTACGCGGCATTCGCCGGTCACGAGGAGGTGGTGCGCTACCTGCTCGAACGTGGCGCCGACATCGACGCGCTGTCGACCAACGGCTCGACGCCCTTGATGATGGCCGCCCGCGAAGGCAAACACGCGGTTGCCAAGGCCCTGCTGACTGCGGGCGCCCGCCGCGATATCGTCAATGAGCGGGGGGATGACGCGTTGCGCTGGGCGATGCGCTACAACAACCTGCAAATCGCCCAGGAAATTGCCGGCAGCGAAAAGTTTGCCGTGGCCGCCGCCGCGCCCGTAGCCTCGTGGAATGTGCCGGTGCGTTCGCAACCCGTGCCGGATCGCGCCGAACTGCTGCTGGCCCAGGCGCACAAGATGGAGGCGGTAGGGCGGCGCGACGACGCCCTGAAGCTCTATCGTGCGGCCTTGGTCGCAATCCGCCAGGCCGAGGCGGTCGCAAAAAAGGCAGCCGGGCCGGTCCGCGCGGTAACTGGAATGGTGATCAGCGCGCGGCGGGACAAGGTTGCCGCGCAGACGGCAACGCTGAGTTATGCGACGCCGGCGGCCGGAGTCGAGAAGCCGGCAGTCGGCGCTGGCGCTACGGCGAATCGCGCCTCCGCGGCATCGGCGGACAGCGTCGTCGACGACTTGTTTCGCCGCGCTCGCGAGTTCGAAGCGGCCGGCCGCCGCAAGGAAGCGCTGCAGACCTACCGCCAGGCCGCGGCGGCCCTGCGTAGTCCCGGCCCAAGTTCAAGCCCCAGCCCCAGCCCCAGCGCAAGCGCAAGCCCTCAATACTCCCCAATCCATCCTTGAACCTGGCCGGATGGGCGCGGCCCGCACCATTTGACAGTTAAAGCTGTTGTATATTACGATAAGTAAAATCGAATTACGACAAAGTGAATTGTTGATCCCCCAAGGAGCTTGCATGAACGAGAAGAAGTTTGCCTCCCACGCCGACCTCGAACAGAAACAAGTCAGTTTCGAGAAGCTGTCCGACAACGCCTATGCCTACACCGCTGAGGGCGATCCGAACA
Source organism: Rhodocyclales bacterium RIFCSPLOWO2_02_FULL_63_24 (assembly GCA_001828935.1). Lineage (GTDB taxonomy): Bacteria > Pseudomonadota > Gammaproteobacteria > Burkholderiales > Rhodocyclaceae > Sulfuritalea. The sequence goes on along the minus strand of MHZX01000007.1, from coordinate 5,051 downwards.
CCGGCGTGATCATCGGCGCGGACGCCGTGATGATCATCGACGC
>MHZX01000007.1:0-4908 GCA_001828935.1 Rhodocyclales bacterium RIFCSPLOWO2_02_FULL_63_24 | reverse complement strand
CGCGTGCTCGGCGCCTCGGGCTACAAACAGGAGGGTCTGCAGGACATCATCGCCTCGAAACAGACCCGCGAACTGATCGTCGAGCGCGGCCAGCAGGACATGGATTCCGAGATCGGTCGCTTTCCGCGCCTGTTCAACGCCGTCGAAAGCGTGCCCGGCCTGACCTGGCCGACCGTGGTGTTCGACAGGGAGATGACGCTGTGGATGGGCGATCTCGAAGTGAAGATCATGCATCTGGGGCGTGGCCACACCAAGGGCGACACGGTGGTCTGGCTGCCGCAGCAGAAGATCCTGTTCTCCGGCGACCTGGTCGAGGCCGATGCCGCTTGCTATACGGGCGACGCCTATCTGGCCGACTGGCCGGCGACGCTCGATGCGCTGGCGGCCTTGCAGCCGGAGAAGATGATTCCCGGTCGCGGCCCGGCGCTGATGAATCCGGCGCGCGTGCAGCAGGGGCTGGCCTACACCCGGGACTTCGTGTCGACCCTGTATCGCAGCGCGCAGGAAGCCGTGGCCCAGGGTATGGATCTGGCCGCCTGCATGGCGCATACGCGCAAGGCCATGGATCCTAAATTCGCCAGCGTGTTCATCTACGAACATTGCCTGCCCTTCGATGTGACGCGGGCCCACGACGAGGCGTCCGGCATTGCGGATCCGCGCATCTGGACCGCCGAGCGCGACCAGGAAATGTGGCACGCGCTGCAGGCGGCGTGACGCCGGCGCCGACTCTTTGCCTGCCCGCGTCCGTGTGGATACCGTCCCTGCGGACATAAAGCGGAATTCCAGGTACGCAAAGCGACGAGGAAACGATGCGATGCTGAAAACCTACCATTACCCCAAGTTCGAATACAGGACGCCGCCGGAAATCGCCAGCGGCAAGACGCTGAAGGTGCCGGTGGTCGTGGTCGGTGCCGGTCCGGTCGGCATGGCCGCCGCGCTCGACCTGCAACAGCACCAGGTTCCGGTCCTGCTGCTGGATGAAGACGACACCGTTTCGATCGGCTCGCGCGGCGTTTGCTACGCCAAGCGTGCGCTGGAAATCCTCGATCGCTACGGCGTCGGCGACGCGGTCTGCAACAAGGGCGTGTCGTGGAATGTCGGGCGCACCTTTTTCCGCGACCGGGAGGTGTACAACTTCAACCTGGTGCCGGAACCGGATCACCACCGGCCGGGCATGGTGAACCTGCAGCAGTACTACCTCGAAGAGTATCTCGCGGCGCGTGCCGCCACGCTGCCGAATCTCGATCTGCGCTGGAAAAACAAGGTCGTCTCGGTGGCGCAGAACGGCAAGACCGTCACGCTCAAGGTCGAGACCGAGGACGGTTTCTACACCGTCGAAACCGACTGGCTGATCGCTGCCGACGGCGCGCGCAGTCCGATACGCCACAAGCTCGGCCTCGAAGTCGAGGGCAAGATCTTCATGGATCGCTTCCTCATTGCCGACGTCGTGATGAAGGCTGAATTCCCCACCGAGCGCTGGTTCTGGTTCGACCCGCCCTTCCATCCGGGTCAGTCGGTGCTGCTGCACCGGCAGACCGACAGCGTCTATCGCATCGACTTCCAACTGGGATGGGACGCCGATCCGGAAGAGCAGAAGAAGCCGGAGAACGTGTTGCCGCGGATCAAGGCCATGCTCAGTGCGCTCGACGGTAAAGAGCGCGAATTCGAGCTGGAATGGGTCAGCGTCTACACCTTCCAGTGCCGGCGCATGGGCAAGTTCAACCATGGTCGCGTGCTATTCGTCGGCGACGCCGCGCACCAGGTCTCGCCCTTCGGCGCGCGCGGCGCCAACTCCGGCCTGCAGGATGCCGACAATCTGGGCTGGAAGCTGAAACTGGTGATCGACGGCAAGGCGCCGGAAACCCTGCTCGACAGCTATTCCGAGGAACGAGTTTTTGCCGCCGACGAGAACCTGATGAACTCGACGCGCTCGACCGACTTCATCACACCCAAGAGCCGGGCCAGCAAGACCTTCCGCAACGCCGTGCTGAGTCTGGCGAAAGACCATGCCTTCGGCCGCGCCCTGGTAAATTCCGGACGGCTGTCGGTGCCGGCCTTCCTCACCGAGTCGAGCCTGAACACACCCGATTCCGCACCGGATCAGTTTGCCGGCCGCATGGTGCCTGGAGCGCCGATGGACGACGCGCCGGTGCTCGATCACGGCGAAGCAGGCTGGCTGCTGAAGAAGGTCGGCCGCCAGTTCTTCGTCCTCTACTTCGCCGACGATCCCGCCGCGCTGGATGCGGCGACCGTCGATGCGCTGGCGAATCTTTCCTGCGCCGGCATCGCGGTGCAGCCGCTGGTGATTTCGCGCCAGCCCGGCACCGTCGCCGGCGACATCCCGCATCTCGAAGACCCGCGCGGCATCGCCGCCCAGCGCTACGACGCGCGGCCCGGCACGGTCTATCTGCTGCGCCCCGACCAGCATGTCGCTGCGCGCTGGCGCCGGCTCGATCCCGAGCAGGTCAGGGCCGCGATGGCTCGCGCCACCTGCAACGCCTGAAAGGAGAAACCACCATGAGCCCCCACGCTCGAAAATTCACCTCGCTGCCCCCCGCGGGGGCGTACGCTTCTCGTGAGACGGCTCTGCGGGAGGCGTCATGGCACTCAATCTGAACCCGAACTTCGCCGAAGCCGGCAAGCGCTACTTCAGCGCCTATTCGCCCGGCGACGACTTCTATGAAATGCTCATCAACACGCATCGCGACCTGTCCGATGAGCAATCCGAACTGCTCAACGCGCGCCTGATCCTGCTGCTCGCCAATCACATCGGCGACATTGGCACGCTGCGCGAAGCGCTCAAACTCGCGCGCGAAGGAGTCTGAACATGCCGGCCAGCCTCGTCAGGAAAGTCCATCACGTCGCCTATCGCTGCAAGGACGCCAAGCAAACCGTCGAGTGGTACGGCAAGTACCTCAAGATGGGGTTCGTGCTGGCGATTGCCGAGGACAAGGTGCCGTCGACCCAGGCGCCCGATCCCTACATGCACGTCTTCCTCGATGCCGGCGGCGGCAACATCCTCGCCTTCTTCGAGCTGCCGACCCAGCCGCAGATGGGGCGCGATCCGAATACTCCGAGCTGGACCCAGCACCTGGCGCTGGAAGTCGGCAGCATGGAAGAAATGCTGGCGACCAAGGCGCGCCTCGAAGCGGACGGCATCGAAGTCGTCGGTCCCACCGATCACACCATCTTCAAGTCGATCTATTTCTTCGATCCGAGCGGTCATCGCCTGGAACTCGCGTTCAATACCGGAACGCCGGAAATGATGCAGCAGCTCGACGAAGTCAAGTGGGACATGCTCAACGAGTGGGCCAGGACCCGCAAGGCGCCCAGGCATGCGCGCTGGATGCATGATGGCAGCCAGGCGAACGCAGGAAGCAAGACGTGAAGCTGGCCACCCTCAAGCATGGCGGTCGCGACGGCACCTTGGTGGTGGTCAGCCGCGATCTCTCGCGCTGCCAGACCGTCGGCGATATCGCGCCCAGCCTGCAGCAGGCGCTGGATAACTGGGACGAGGTGCTTGCGCCGCTCGAACTGGTGTACGACATGCTCAACAATGGACATGCGCGCCACGCGATTCCCTTCGAGCCCGGGCATTGCCACAGCCCTCTGCCGCGCGCCTACCAGTGGGCCGACGGCTCGGCCTACCTCAATCACGTCGAGCTGGTGCGCAAGGCGCGCGGCGCGGAATTGCCGCCGGAGTTTCATGTCGATCCGCTGATGTACCAGGGCGGTTCAGACAGCTTTGTCGGCCCCTGCGATCCGATCCTGGCCGGCGACGAGGCTTGGGGCATCGACTTCGAGGCCGAGGTGGCGGTGGTTACCGGCGACGTACCGCTCGGTGCCATGCCCGAAACCTGCGCGCAACAAATCCGCCTGCTGATGCTGGTCAATGACGTGAGCTTGCGCAACCTGATCCCGGCCGAACTGGCCAAGGGCTTCGGCTTCCTCCAGTCCAAGCCAGCCTCGGCGTTTTCGCCGGTGGCCGTCACCCCCGACGAACTGGGCTCGGCGTGGAAGGATAGTCGCGTGCATCTGCCGCTCGACGTCGCGCTCAACGGCGTTTCCTTTGGCAAGCCGAATGCCGGCGTCGATATGACCTTCAACTTCGCCCAACTCGTCGCGCATGTGGCCAGGACGCGCGAACTGGAGGCCGGTTCGATCATCGGTTCGGGTACGGTATCGAACAAGCAGGGCAGCCTGTTCGGCTCTTCGGTAGACAATGGCGGCGTCGGTTACTGCTGCATCGCCGAGCTGCGGATGTACGAAACCATCGAACAGGGCAAGCCGACGACGCCCTTCATGCGCTTCGGCGATCGCGTCCGGATTGAAATGAAGGATGGCAACGGCGCCAGCATCTTCGGCGCCATCGATGAACTGGTCGAGCGTTACAGCCCGGCCGTTTGACCGAGCGACTGTTGCACGGGAGAAGCATGAAGCTCTACAACTACTTTCGCAGTTCCGCCAGTTTCCGCGTACGCATTGCGCTGGCCCTGAAGGGGCTGGATTACGAGTATGCCTCGGTGCATCTGCTGCAGGGCGGCGGGCAACAGTTCGCGGCCGAATTCAGGGCAATGAACCCGGCTGCGCTGGTGCCGGTGCTGGACGACGACGGTACGGTGCTGACTCAGTCCCTGGCGATTATCGAGTATCTCGACGAGACCCGGCCGCTGCCGCCTCTGCTGCCCAAGGACGCTGCCGGCCGGGCGCGGGTGCGGGCGCTTGCGCTGGCGATTGCCTGCGAGATCCATCCACTCAACAACCTGCGCGTGCTGGCTTACCTGAGCCAGACACTGGGCGTGTCCGACGAGCAGAAGAACGCCTGGTACCGCCACTGGGTCGAAACCGGACTGGCTGCGGTCGAGGCGATGCTGGCGAGCGATCCCCGTACCGGCGCCTGCTGCCACG
>MHZX01000006.1 GCA_001828935.1 Rhodocyclales bacterium RIFCSPLOWO2_02_FULL_63_24 | reverse complement strand
AGACCCACGGCCAATCGCTGTCGTGCCTTGCAGTAGGGACCGGTGTTCAGGCTGCATGGCGCTTGCCCAAGCGCCACGCGAGCGCTCAAGCCTTGAGCCACCACCCCCTGGCAACTGTGATCGGCACCGAGCACTTGTTCGATGAACAGCACCACCGTCGTGAGCGGACCGTAGAGACGTTCGCGCCAGTATCCAGCCTCCTCAAATACCGCTGCTTTCAACACGTGATCGGTGATCACCTTGCCCAATGACGCTCCAGCAGACTGAACAAACCGCGCGCGAAACCGCCGAACCTGGTCGGCGAAACTCCCGCCGTTCTTGGTACCATTCATTTGGGCTGACCCTCCAGTGTTATTCATCACGGATTCGACAACCGCATGATAACGTCGGCAGGTGTTCAGCCCACTTCCATCCTATTGTTTAAGCACGTGTTTTGCTTAAGGTAGTGCCATTGGGGTCGGGCTCGAATTTGAATTCGCGGTAAGAGTCGGCGATGACGACACGGCGAAAGCTTCCGCGCTCATCTCTTGCCCTTGGCCGCTTTGCTCTTGCCGGTCTTTTCTTCCGTCACAAATCCAATCGGCCGCTTGGGCGGATCGGGCGGGGTCATGAGTTGGCGGATGGCCTCGAATACTTGCTTCAACTGCGCACGGGTGTTGTGCGCAAAGGCGTCGTGCCGCATCGACAGCGCCTCGGTCTTCTCTTCGAGTTCGTTCAAGCGCGCGGCCAGATCGCCGTGGGTGGCCGCCAGTTCGCGCACGCGCACGAAGGTGCGCATGATCTCGATATTAACGACGATGGCGCGCGGGCTATTGAGTACCGACGAGAGCATGGCGACGCCTTGCTCGGTAAAAACATAGGGCGCGGTACGACGGCCGCCGCGCCCGGTGTTTGAGGTCACAATTTGTGATCTCAAAGCCGCAAGGTCTTGATTCTCCATCTGGAACATGAAGTCGCTGGGGAAGCGATCGAGGTTGCGCTTGACTGCTTGTATCAGGATGCGGGTTTCCACGCCGTAGAGTTCGGCGAGGTCGCTGTCGAGCATCACGCGCTGCTCGCGCAGCACGACGATGCGGCTGCCGATCAATGATTGCAGCGGAGCAACGGCTTGTCCGGCGCTCATTTGACGCTCTCCCTTGCTTACAAAAGCCTCGCCGACTGGCCTGCCGCAGTTAGAAGCGTAACCGCCTTCTTGTCGAAGGAAACGAAGGTTTCGCCGCCGAGCCAGCAGCCCTCGTAGGTGATGACGCCATCGGCGAAATCCCCGCCGGCTTCGAGCACCGACAGGCCGGCTTCGACGGCGGGTCGATTGGCTTCCACGTTTGCCGCCGCAAGCAGTGCCCGGATCGCGATGGCTACATCGGAGGCGGTGAATCCATAAACCTGGCGAAGCACCCACGCAAACTCGCACAGGCATGGCAACGCGACCGCGATCAATTCGGCTTGCTTCAATACCTTGGTGGCGACCTTCGCTTGCGCGGGGTCGTCACGCACGACGGCACGAATGAGTACGTTGGTATCGACGGCGATTTTCATTTCTTGCCGGCCCAGCCTTTTGCGGTTGCCGCGTTGATTTCTTCGATGGTAGCGACTTTCTTCGTCCGGCCCGCGAGCAATCCAACGAAGTCGTCTATCGTTCCGGCCGGCCGAGCCGCCTTGAGCATGCCGCGACCGTCGGGCAGCAAATCCAGCTCGATCTTGTCGCCCGGCTTGATGCCGAGGTGTTGCAGCACTTCTTTTCTGAACGTTACTTGTCCCCGGGACGTCACTGTCAAGGTGGTCATGGCGATGCCCTCATGGATTCCTGATGCTCGCAGTGTAATGCAGAACAGCCTTACTCTCAAGGATGGAGGCAGCGGATATTCCGTAACGAGGTAGTTCGCGGAGGCGCAAGCTACTCCGAATTCGCCACCCCGCTGACCACATGCCCCGTCGGCACCAGCCTTGAAGCTGGCTCGCAGTGTCTTGTCTGGTCGTCGAAGAAAAAGTCGGGTTCGAATTCACTGAGGAAGCGCGACTTTTCAAGGCCACCGAGGAACATGGCTTCGTCGACCTCGACCTTCCATTCCATCAGGGTGCGGATCGCGCGTTCGTGCGCGGGGGCGCTGCGCGCGGTGACCAGCGCGGTGCGGACTTTCATTTTCCCGCCGGCGCTGTCGGCGCGCAGGCGGTGCAGGGCTTCGAGCAGGGGCAGGAAGGGTCCGGGCGGCAGCGGATGCAGCGCGCGGCTCTGTTCATGGTCCTGGAAGGCGGCGAGGCCCTGTTCCTGGAACACGCGCTCGGCCTCGTCGGAAAACAGCACGGCGTCGCCATCGAAGGCGATGCGCACTTCCAGCGGGTGCTTTTCAGCCTCGGTCAGCGATGCCGCATACACGCGCGCGGCGGGGAAGCCGGCGTTGAGCGCTGCGCGCACGTCGGCCTCGTTGGCGGAGAGGAACAGGTTGGCGCCCAGCGGCTTGAGGTAGTGGAAGGGCGGCCGCCCGCGGGTGAAGACGCCGCGTTCGAGTTCGAGGCCGGCGGCGCTCGCGGATTTGAAGATGCGCAGGCCCGAGACCGGGTCGTTGCGCGAGAGGATGACCACGGCGACGCGCTGGCGCTCGGGCGTGTTGAAGGCCAGCAGCTTCTGCACCAGCGGGAAGGCGACGCCGGGTCGCGCCGGCTGGTCCATGCGTGCCAGCTGCACGGCCATGTAGGCGGAATCGTCCTGGTCCTCGAAGACCTGGTTCTCTTCCTCGAAATCGAACAGCGCGCGCGAGGAGAGCGCGACGACGAGCTGGCCTTCCAGGCTGGCGGGCATCAGGGTCTTCCTTGGGCGTGGCGGTCGCCGTGTCGCGGGCGCCGACTTTCAGGGGCAAGCATCGATATCAGGGGGACGCGGATTGGAAACCGATGCCGGCGAGTGTATAGAGAACCACCGGAATCCTTTCGTGACCATGAGCCGAGTATGGGTTTGACATTTCCGAAACGCGATCTATGCTGACTGAGCCTGCCGCGTCCGCAGCGGTTGGAGTTCGTTATCCAAACCCAGTCAAGGAGACTATGATGAAAAGGTTTATGACCCTGATCTTCATGTTGGTATTTTCGGGTGCTGCGCTGGCCTTTCATTGCCCGGTCGACATGAAGAAAATCGATGCTGCGCTCGACAAGAAGCCGACGCTTTCCGCCGAGCAGATGGCCGAAGTGAAAAAGCTGCGTGCCGATGGTGAAGCCTTCCACAAAGCTGGCAAACATCAGGAGTCGGTGGATACGCTCGCCAAGGCGATGAAGATCCTCGGCGTTTGAGCCCTTCGACAGGGCGCTGCGTTCCCGTTTCTTGTGGTCCTGGAGCGCGGCGGGGAAGCCGGCGTTGAGCGCTGCGCGCACGTCGGCTTCGTTGGCGGAAAGGAACAGGTTGGCGCCCAAGGGCTTCAGGTAGTGATAGGGCGGCCGCCCGTGCGTGAAGATGCTGCGTTCGAATTGCAGGCGCATGTAGGCGGAATCGTCCTGGTCCTCGAAGACCTGGTTATCTTCCTCAAAATCGAACAGCGCGCGCGACGAGTGCGCGACGACGAGCTGACCTTCGAGGCTGGCGAGCATCCTAATTCACCGCCCGGCCAAACCCACCATTGCAGCCCGCGCCTTCAGGCCGCTTCGAGATGAGTCAGTGGCATGTGGTTGATTGCCAACTGGTGAATATCGGCGCGCTGCGAGGCATGCTGCACGTCGATCCCAACCAAGGCTCCCGCCGCGTCGTAATCCAGTACCACGCCATCCACGACTTCGTCGGAGTCCACAGAAGGCCGCTCGGCCAAGTGGATATAGAGCGAATCGGTCGCCGCGTCGTAGTTGAGTTTCATGGCTTGAATCTCCTGTCGGGGAATGCATTGTGCAGCTTGACACCATCCGGCAGCGTTACGACACGCAGATAGCGCCCGAGTTCCTCAATCCAGATCCAGTATCGCACGCGCCCGTCTTCGGCTTGGACTTCGCTTCTTGCCGGATTCCGTAGTGCCTCGATACACCACTCCAAACGAATATATGGCCGCTTTTCCACTACATCGTTTCGGAAATAGTCAGTCATCGGCTGCATGCAGGCATGTTGCCGGCCATCCCGTGCCACGTCAAGCCAAACGCCGTGTCACTGGCGCCGACTTTCAGTAGCAAGCATGGACATCGATAGGATGCGGATTGGAAACCGATGCCGGCGGGTGTTCAGTGATTCCATTGTGATCCTGATCGGTTTCGACTGACTATGCCTGCGACTCTGACCCTGAAGTGCCTCCCCGATCGGCTGTATGAGCGTCTTGAAGCTGTGGCCGCGCGCAACGGCCGCAGCACGAGCGAGGAGGCTGTTGCCTGCCTCGACGCGGCTCTTCCGGTGGCACGTTTGGCACCCGGTGAGGTGCTCAGCCGTGCGCGCCGTATTCGGGCGGAGCTGAAGGTGAGCCGATTCCGAGCGGCGGATTTGGAGAACTTCAAACGCCAAGGCTGCGCCTGACGCATGTCGGCGAATGAGGCGGGCTCGTAACCAGTACTTCCGCAAAACTAAAAACGGATTTTAGTTTTGCCAGACACCTGCTAAACGCGTTTGGGCTTACCTTCCGGTTTGGGCGCGGCGGCATACAGCTGCGTCATGCGCGCGGCCTCGTTGGCCACCCGCTGCCTCAGGTCTGGCGGGGCCAGCACTTCAACGTCGGCGCCGAACTTGAGGATGTCCATGATCAGCTCGCGGTGGTCGGCGTAGGGGAATTCCAGCAGCCAGGAGCCGTGTTCGCCGAGGACGCCCTTCTGCTTCGGGTGCCAGGTTTCCTGCGCCACCCAGCGCGCGCGCTCGGGCGTGAAGCGCAGCTTGGCGTGCTGCAAGCGTCGCCCGGAGAAAATGCCGTAGCCGGGGCCGAGCACTTCGTCCATGCTGCGATGCGAGACCTCGCGCGCCTTCTTTTCGATGACATCGGCCTGGCGGATCGAATCGAGGGCGAAGTTGCGGATGTCGTTGCGCAGGTGGCACCAGGCGTCGAGGTACCAGTTCTCGCGGTAATACACCAGGCGCTGCGGCGAGACTTCGCGCTCGGTGGTCTGGCCGCTGCCGCGGGCGAAGTAGGTGATGGCCAGACGCTTGCGGCGCAGCAGCGCGGCGCCGACTTTCTCGAAATGCGCCAGCTTGAGGTCGCGCTTGCCGAGGCCGACGATCAGCACGCGGCGGCGGATTTCCTCGGCGGTGTTTTCGGCGCTGCCGAGCAGGCTGTTGAGGCGCGCGATCAGCGGCTGGATGTGCGGCGTCAGGATGCCGCCGGGATCGAGGTCGGTCAGCAGGTGCTGCATGGTCAGCAGCGCATGCACCTCGCCGGAGTTGAACCAAAGGCCGGGCAGCTCGTATTGCGCACCGGCTTCGGCGTGCGGCGTGTCGAAGCGGTAGCCGCCCGCATCCCGGTCCCAGACGATGGGCGCGTTGAGCCGGTTGCGCATGTATTCGAGGTCGCGCTTCAAGGTGGCGCGCGAGACTTCGAGCGCTTCCATCAGATCAGCGAAGGGCACCAGCTTCCGGTCGTGGATCATCTGGTCGATCTTGTAGAAGCGCTCAGTGCGATCCATGGTGCCTCCGCAGGGCCGCCCCAAGGAAGCACAGCCGAAAAAGGAGCGGGCGCAGCCCGCGAACCGTGGTCACCCCCTTCCCTGGGGCGAAGGCAGGGTTTCGCGGAGCACTGCTCCGCGCTGCCGCAGCCGGCTGGCTGTGCAAAGCCAGCCGTGGGGCAGGGGACGGGGGGAAGGTGGTCATTGTTCGGAGATGAATTGGCGGAAGTGGTCGAGGCGACGCGGATGGATTATGCCCTCGGCAAGGGCCTGCTTGATCGCGCAGCCGGGCTCGGCGTCGTGCTGGCAGTCGCGGAAGCGGCACTGGCCGAGGAAGGGGCGGAACTCGGCAAAGCCGAATTCGATTTGCTGGGCGGTGAGGTGCTTGAGGCCGAATTCCTGCAGGCCGGGGCTGTCGATCAGGGTGCCTCCCGGGCATGTGTCACTGGGAAGCTTGTAGAGGCGGGCGTAGGTGGTGGTGTGCTTGCCGCTGTCCAGCGCGGTGGAGAGTTCGCGCGTGGCGGCCGCGGCGCCGGGCACCAGGGCGTTGGTCAGGGTGGATTTGCCCATGCCGCTTTGTCCCACCAGCACCGAGCTTTCGCCCACCAGCAGCGGCAACAAGGGCGAGGCGTCGAGCTTGGCCGAAAGTTCGACGACGCGGCAGCCGAGCGCAACGAAGGGTGCCAGCAGCTTCCTCGCAGCGGGGAGGGCGGCCGTCAGGTCGCACTTGTTGAGCACGATGGTGGTGTGCAGGCCCTCATGCTCGGCGGCGACCAGGGCGCGGCTCAAGAGCATGTCGGAAAACGAGGGATCGGTGGCGACCACCAGCAGCAATTGCGTGGCGTTGGCGGCGATCAATTTCTGCCGGTAGGCGTCGCTGCGGTAGAGCAGGCTGCGGCGCGGGACGTGGCCGGTGATCTGGCCGTCGGGGCTGAGTTCAACTTCGTCGCCGACGGCGAAGGGGCTTTTCTTGCCGCGCGGATAGCCGGTGGCGACGCTGCCGTCGGCCAGCTCGATCTCGTAGTGCCGGCCGAAGGCGGCCACGATGGTGCCGTGCCTGTTCTGCTTACCGCTCAACGCGTCTTACAGGGCAAGCAGCGCATCGATCTTGGCCGCGCAGATGAAGTCGTTTTCGGAGAGGCCGCCGATTGCATGCGTGGTGTAGCTGACGGTGCACTGGCCCCAGCCGACGGCGAGGTCGGGATGGTGGTCCTCACGGTGCGAGATCCAGGCCGTGGCATTCACGAAGGCCATGGTTTCGTAGTAGTTCTTGAATTTGTAGGTCTTGCTGATGACGGTGCCCTGGCGCTGCCAGCCTTCGAGCGTGGCCAGCATCGCGGCGGCTTCGTCGTCGGTCAGCGGCGGCACGCCGCCTTCGCAGGGCTTGCACTTGCCCTTGGACAGATCGCAAACCATTGTCATGGCTTTGTCTCCCGCAGGGCCGCCCCAAGGGAGGCATGCGCCCCCTTGGGGGGCAGCGAACGAATGTGAGCGTGGGGGTCCATAATTTTCCTTTATGAGGCATTCAGCCGCGCGATGCGCTGACTGGCGGGTGGGTGGGAATCGTGGAACAGCGAATGCAGCGGATCGGGCGTCAGCGTTGCGGCGTTGTCGCGGTAGAGCTTGACCAGCGCCGCGATCAGGTCGGCGGCGGCGGTCTGCCGGGCGGCGTAGGCGTCGGCCTCGAATTCGTGGCGGCGCGACAGCCCGGACGTCAGCGGCGCCAGCGGAAAGAGGAACACCGGCAGCACCAGCGAGAACAGCAGCAGGCCCATCGCCGTGCCGCCAGCGCCGACTCCCAGGCCGCTGAAGAACCACGGCTGGTCGATCAGCTGTCCGAGCAGCCAGAGAAAGGCCAGGCTCAAGACGCCGGAGAGGGCGATGCGCTTGATCACGTGGCGGTGGCGGAAATGCCCCAGTTCATGCGCCAGCACGGCTTCGATTTCCTGCGGCGCCAGCTTTGCCAGCAGGGTGTCGAAGAACACGATGCGCTTGGCGCGGCCGAAGCCGGTGAAATAGGCATTGCCATGCGCCGAGCGCTTCGAGCCGTCCATCACGAACAGGCCCGAGGAGGCGAAGCCGCAGCGCGCGAGCAGGGCCTCGATGCGTTCCTTCAGCGAAGCGTCCTCCAGAGGCGTGAATTTGTTGAACAGCGGCGCGATGACGGTCGGGTAAAGGAACAGCACCAGCAGGTTGGTGACCAGCCACAGCAGCCAGACGTACAGCCACCAGGCGCGGCCCATGGCGTCCATCAGCCACAGCACGGCGAGCAGCAGCGGGCCGCCGATCAGCACGGTGAGCGCGGTCGCCTTGGCCAGGTCGGCGAACCACAGCGGCCAGGTGAGCTTGTTGAAGCCGAAGCGCGCTTCGATGCGGAAGGTGCGGTAGATGCTGGCCGGCAGGCCGACGACAAAACCGATCAGGCCGGCGCAGGCGAACAGGGCGAGGCCGTGCAGATAACCGCTGCCGAGCCAGGCGCGCAAGCCGTGATCGATCAGGCCGAGACCGCCGCCCAGCGTCAGGGCGAGCAGGACCAGGGTATCGACGACGATTTCGATCAGGCCGATGCGTACTTTGGCGACCGTGTAGTCGGCGGCCCTGCGATGGTCGGCCAGGTCGATGCGGCCGGCAAAGTCGGCCGGCACGCGATCGCGGTGGGCGACGACATGGGCCTGGTGCCGGAAGTCGAGCCAGAGGCGCAGGACGGTGGACAAGGCAAGCGCGCCAAGGAAGAGGAAAGTGAACTGGGTAGGGGTCATGGGCAACGGCTGGCTGTGCGAAAATGCAGACTACACCAGAACAGGCAAGGAAAAATTATGGCACAGGATCAGAACGCCCTCGTCTGGCTGGACATGGAAATGACCGGCCTCAACCCCGATAGTGATCGCATCATCGAACTGGCGATGGTCGTCACCAACTCGAACCTGGAGGTGGTGGCCGAGGCGCCGACCTGGGTCGTGCATCAGCCGGACGCGGTGCTCGATGCCATGGACGAGTGGAACCGCAATACGCATGGCCGCTCCGGCCTGACGCAGCGGGTCAAAGAGTCGATTCTCGGCGAAGCCGAGGTCGAGGCGCAGGCGCTGGAATTCATGCGGCGTCATGTGCCGCGTCTGGCGACGCCGATGTGCGGCAACTCGATTTGCCAGGACAGGCGCTTCATGGCGCGTTATATGCCGAAGCTGGAGGACTGGTTCCATTACCGCAATCTCGACGTATCGACGCTCAAGGAATTGTGCAAGCGCTGGAAGCCGGAAGTGGCGAAAGGCATGAAAAAACACGGTCGTCATGAGGCGCTGGCCGACATCATGGAGTCGATCGACGAGCTCAAGTACTACCGCGAGCATTTCCTCAAGCTGTAATCGAAGTACTCAGTCGGCGCGGCGGTACAGCCGCAGGCGCTCGTTCTTGTCGCCCGGACGCGAGGTTTCGCGCAACAGGGTCCAGCCCGGCAGATACTTTTCCGTGCCGCTGCCGGTTTGCACGATCATGTGCCGGCAGTCTTTTGCGCGGCCGCCGCCTAGCGTGCGGATGCCGTTGAAGTAGTCGAGCGAGGCGCGTTGCGCCAATCCCAGGCCGCGCCGCGCGATGCAGCCGGGATGATTGCCCAGCGCCAGACGAAAGTCGGCGCTGACGCTACGGTAAGTCTTGCCATAGTCGATCCACGGCAGCCAGAGCGCCACCAGCAGCAGCCAGATGGTGGTCAGCCCGACGCTCCAGCGTGCCATCGCGCGCCAGGGCGAGGATGGGGTGCGCAGCATGACCGCGATCCAGCCGACGCTGACGGCGATCGCCAACACCATGGGCAGCGTGGAGGTCTCGGCAATGAAGCCGGGAGCCGGCTTGCTGAAGTTCTTGGCGACCCGTGCCGGCTCCCCGGTCAGCATGGCGATGCCGCCCAGCCAGATCAGCGCCGCAATCAGCGTGAAGGTCATCATGCCGAACCAGTCGAAGGCGTTGGCCGCGCCGCGCCGCAACCGGCCCGCGGTGGCGGCGGCCAGCAGGATCAGCGGGACGAGTGCGGGCATCAGGGCGGTCGGTCGCGGGGCGCCGGCGAAGAACGCCAGAAGGGCCACCGTGGTCGCGGCCAGCAGCATGGCGCTGGGCGGCTTGAGCAGATGCCTGCGTTCCAGCCAGAGAGCCCATACGGCCAACGGCAGCACGGGCCAACTGGCCCAGGCCAGCAGTTCCAGATGGTCGCGGCTGAAGCCGCCGCGCGGCGTCAGACTGGCTTGTTCGGCACTCCACCAGAGATCGAACAGGGCCGGAGCCTGCTGCTGCAACAGCCAGGGCCAGGGCAGCATCAGGGCCAGCGCGACGGCTGTCGCGGCCAGCCAGGCGACCAGGCTGCCCCGCGTCCGCCACGCCGGATGCCCGGCCAGTACCAAGCCGGTGACGAGCTGCAGGGCGACGCTCTCGATGCCGGCACCGAGAAAGCCGATGCCGATCCCGGCGCCGAAGATCAGGCCGCCGCGCAATGGCTCCTGGCGCCAAACCGAGAGTCCCCAGAGCGAGACGACGAATCCGGCAATCCCGACGATGGCGGGCTGGGCTTCGTGCAGCGGCACCAGCAGACCGAGGGTGCCAACCGCCAGCAAGGGCGCGGCCAGCGCGGCGCTGGACCCCAGCAGTTGCCGCGCCAAACGCGACAGAATCGCAAGAAAGGCGGCGCCGCACAGGACCGAGGCCAGGCGGGCCGCATCGTGCCAGGGCAGCAGCCATCCCAGCAGGTTGCCGCACAGGGCTGCCAGCCAGTGATACAGCGGCGGTGATACCAGCCACGGGTCGCCGGCAACGCGCGGCACCAGCCAATCGCCCTTGGCCATGCCGAACGCGACGTCGAGGTGCAGAACGTCGTCCGCCTTCCAGGGGTCGTGCCCCACCGTGCCGGCGAGCAGCCATATGGCACAGAGGAACAGGGTGCCATACCGCGCCAGGGGCGGTGCGGGGCTATGGTTGCGATCGGTCAGATAGGGCACGTTGCGAGCTTACCTAAGAAGCTGTCTCCACGGCGATTTCTCCCCGCCATAAAGGCGGGATGCCGTCCTCCATGCGAAGGGAAGGGGCATGCCGTGCTCGTCGGTCGGGACTCGGGCATATCCCGGGATACCGTCCTCGCCCTTGAGGGCTCGGGCTTTGCACGCCGGGAATTCCGCTTCGCGGGCCGGCGACATATCCTAGGATACCGTCCTCGTCCGATGGACTCGGACATAAAAAAGGCAGCCCGCGGGCTGCCCGTTTTTGCGATGCGCTGCAGCGCCGGCTTACGCCGCCTTCTTGCTGTACTTCTGGCGGAAACGCTCGACGCGGCCGGCCGTGTCGACGATCTTCTGTTTGCCGGTGTAAAACGGATGGCACGCGGAGCAGACTTCGATATGCAGTGCCTTGCCGCTCGTGGAGCGGGTTTTGAACTTGTTGCCACAACTGCAGGTAACGTCGATTTCAGCGTAATTCGGGTGGATGCCGGTTTTCATTTCAGGTCCTTTCGGGTGCAAGCGCGGCTCGTGGGTTTGGCGAACCGACAAAATAGAGCGTAGCAGAATTTCAGTGCAGGCCAATACCCGCGAAGCGCGGCGTTATGCCGAAACTAAAGCCGGACATTATCCGCTAATTTTCTACGATGCGCAATCGCCTGGATACCGTCGATACCGTCCCCGCGTTCCGCGGAGACATATCAGCGCTGGCGCATGGCGTCGAAGAACTCGCCGTTGTTCTTGGTCGCCTTGACCTTGTCCAGCAGGAACTCCATGGCTTCCATATCGTCCATGTTGTACAGGAGCTTCCTCAGGATCCACATCTTTTGCAGTACGGCCGGCACCAGCAGCAGTTCTTCGCGGCGGGTGCCCGAGCGATTGACGTTGATCGCCGGGTATACGCGTTTCTCGGCCATCTTGCGGTCGAGGTGGATTTCCATGTTGCCGGTGCCCTTGAACTCCTCGTAGATCACGTCGTCCATGCGTGAGCCGGTTTCGATCAGGGCGGTGGCGATGATGGTCAGCGAGCCGCCTTCCTCGATGTTGCGGGCGGCGCCGAAGAAGCGCTTGGGCTTTTGCAGGGCATTGGCATCGACGCCGCCGGTCAGCACCTTGCCCGAGGCGGGCTGCACCGTGTTGTAGGCGCGGGCGAGGCGGGTGATCGAGTCGAGCAGGATCACCACGTCGCGCTTGTGTTCGACCAGGCGCTTGGCTTTTTCGATGACCATTTCGGCGACCTGGACGTGGCGCGTGGCCGGTTCGTCGAAGGTCGACGCGATCACTTCGCCCTTGACGGTGCGGGTCATTTCCGTCACTTCTTCGGGGCGCTCGTCGATCAGCAGGACGATCAGGGTGACGTCGGGGTGGTTGGCAGTAATGGCGTGGGCGATGTGCTGCATCATCACCGTCTTGCCGCTTTTCGGGCTGGCGACCAGCAGGCCGCGCTGGCCCTTGCCGATCGGCGCGATCATGTCGATCACGCGGCTGGTGATGTTTTCCTCGCTGCGGATGTCGCGTTCCAGCAGCATGTGGTTGGTCGGATGCAGCGGCGTCAGGTTCTCGAACAGAATCTTGTGCTTCGCGGCTTCCGGCGACTCGCCATTGACGCGATCGACCTTGACCAGGGCGAAATAGCGCTCGCCTTCCTTCGGCGTGCGGATTTCGCCTTCGATGGTGTCGCCGGAGTGCAGGTTGAAGCGGCGCACCTGGCTCGGGCTGATGTAGATGTCGTCGGTGCTGGCGAGGTAGGACTCCTCGGGAGCGCGCAGGAAGCCGAAACCGTCGGGCAGGATTTCCAGCACGCCGTCGCCGAAGATGGTTTCGCCTTTCTTCGCCTGGTTCTTCAGCAGGGCATAGATCAGCTCCTGCTTGCGCAGCCGGTTGGCATTTTCGATGTTGTTGGCGGCCGCCATCTCCAGCAATTGGCTGACATGATGGGCTTTTAGCTCGGATAGGTGCATGGACTACCTGCGCGGGAATCCCGGCGGAATGCGCCGGAACAGAAGGATATAGGGGATGAACTCAGGAAAGAATTCGATCGGGAGGAGAATCGAATCGGCGCCCTGAGGGCGTGGGCGCCTGTCTTGTTTTAGGCGGCCCGGAATCAGACTCCGGGTCGCAATGTAACGGGATCAGAGATTGCTGTCAATGAATGCGGTAAGTTGCGATTTGGACAAGGCACCCACTTTCTGCGCTTCGACGTTGCCGCCCTTGAACAGGAGCAGGGTCGGGATGCCGCGGATGCCGAACTCGCCCGGGACTTTGGGATTGTCGTCGATGTTCAGCTTGGCCACGCGAAGCTTGCCGGAATAATCCCTGGCGACCTCGTCAAGAATCGGGGCGATCATCTTGCAGGGACCGCACCATTCGGCCCAGAAGTCGACCAGGGTCGGCAATGCGGAGTCGAGCACTTCGGCTTTGAAAGTGCTGTCGGTGACGTGGTGAATGTGTTCGCTCATGAAATCCTCGGGAGTTTTGCGTCGCGGTTGTCGCATCTGCGGTAGGGCGGCGCGATAAGTTGCAGCGAAACTGCCGCTGGCATGGGTGAATCCTAGCAAAAAAAACCAGCCATGGCGACTTCCGCCGCGTGCCAATAACGCATGGCAATGGTACATTGTTCGCTGAAACTGGAGCGCAACCATGACCTATGTTGTTACCGAATCCTGCATCAAGTGCAAATATACGGATTGCGTGGATGTCTGCCCGGTCGATTGTTTTCATGAGGGGCCGAACTTTCTTGTGATCGACCCCGACGAATGCATCGACTGTACCTTGTGCGTTGCCGAGTGCCCGGCCGAGGCTATTTTTGCCGAGGACGACGTTCCCGCGGGACAGGAGCAATTCATCGCGTTGAATGCCGAATTGGCCAAGACCTGGCCGGTCATCATCGAGCGCAAGGAACCGCCGGCCGATGCCGACGAGTGGCTGAACAAACCTGGAAAGCAGGATCTGCTGGAGCGCTGAGTCGCCGTTGGCGGCAAAGGGCGGTGCGGACAAGACCGGGGTGTGGGCGGCAAAAAAACCGTTCAGTCAGCATGGTAAGCTCTCGGCATTCTTGCGGCTCTTTTCCGGTTCAATTTCGCGATCATGTCCGGCAATACATTCGGCTCTCTTTTTTGCGTCACGTCCTTCGGCGAGTCCCACGGTCCGGCGATCGGCTGCGTGGTCGATGGCTGCCCGCCGGGCCTGGAAATTACGGCGGCAGAAATCCAGGTTGAGCTCGACCGGCGCAAGCCTGGAACTTCCCGCCACGTAACCCAGCGGCGCGAATCGGATACGGTCGAGATCCTCTCCGGCGTGTTCGAGGGCCGCACCACAGGGACGCCGATTGGCCTCTTGATCCGCAACGAGGACCAACGCAGCAAGGACTACGGCAACATCGCCGAAACCTTCCGGCCGGGCCATGCCGACTATACCTATTGGCAGAAATTCGGGATTCGCGACCACCGCGGTGGCGGCCGCTCCTCGGCGCGCGAGACGGCCGTGCGCGTCGCCGCCGGAGCGATCGCGAGAAAATGGCTGCTGCAGCGCTATGGGGTGACGGTGCGTGGCTGGATGAGCCAGTTGGGCGAGGTAGCGATTCCCTGGCAGGATGAGGCGGCGATTCATACCAATCCCTTCTTTGCCGCCAATGCAGAGATTGTTCCGCAGTTGGAAGACTACATGGATGCCTTGCGCAAGTCGGGTGATTCCGTCGGCGCGGAAATCACCGTGGTGGCACGTGGTGTGCCGGTCGGTTGGGGCGACCCGGTATATGGCCGGCTCGACGCCGATATCGCCTATGCCATGATGGGCATCAATGCCGTCAAGGGCGTGGAAATCGGCGCCGGCTTTGCGTCGGTGACGCAAAAAGGCAGCGAACACGGCGACGAACTGACCCCGGAGGGTTTTCTTGGCAACAATGCAGGAGGCGTATTGGGCGGCATTTCGACCGGGCAGGATGTCGTGGTCAGAATGGCGGTCAAGCCGACCTCGAGCATTCGCCTGCCACGCCGTACCATCAACCTTGCCGGCGAACCGGCGATGATCGAAACCCATGGCCGGCACGATCCCTGTGTCGGCATACGCGCCACGCCGATCGCCGAGGCCATGCTGGCGCTGGTGCTGATCGACGCCGCCTTGCATCACCGCGCCCAGTGCGCCGATGTGACGTGTCCGACGCCGCGAATTCCGGCCCGGCCAAAATAGTAAAATAGCTTTTGCGATCGAGCCGCATCTCACAGGAAAAGCAATGAACGTTGATCATCACGACCTGCATCACGAGTTCCCCGAACACGCCGAGACCATCCACGCCTTGAAGCTCGGCAACAAGCATTTCGCCCGTCTGTTCGACGAATATCATGCGCTGACCGCGCAGGTCGAGGCGCTCGAAGACAATGACTCGCCGGTGGCCGATGTCGCGCTCGAAGACATGAAGAAGACGCGGCTGAAGCTCAAGGACGAGCTTTACGCAATGCTGCAGGCCAGCAAGGCCTAGGGCCAGGCTGCAGAAGACGGAGTACGGCGGGCGCTGCACGTCGTTCCGGCAGTTTTCTGTCATTCGTCATGGGGCAAAACGGGCGCTTGTCCGCCTGGTATTTCTGGTACTTCGCCTTCATCGGCGCCTTCCTGCCGTATTTTGCCCTCTACCTGCAGTCGATAGGGCTTCCCGCCGGCCGCATTGCCATCCTGATGTCGCTGGGGCAGTTCATGCGTCTGTTGGCGCCGTTGCTGTGGAGTTGGCTGGCCGATAGCGGCGGCAAGCGTGTGCGCATTGTCGTCGCTTCGACGGCGGCCTCGCTGGCCAGCTTTTCCGTAGTTTTTCTGACCCAGGATTTTGTCGGCCTGCTGATCGGCATGGCGATTTTGCATTTCTTCTGGAGCGCGTCGCTGCCCCTGGTCGAAGCGCTGACGCTGGGGCATCTGGCGGCCCATCCGGAGCGCTACGGCCGAATCCGGCTCTGGGGTTCTATCGGCTTCATTGTCACGGTGATGGGCGTCGGCTTCCTGCTCGATTCGGCACCGATAAGCGCGCAACTCTGGGTGAGCTGGGCCTTGCTGCTGGGCACGCTGGTCAGCGCGCTGACCCTTACCGAAGTCCAGGGACATGCCGGCCAGGTTGCGGCTCCGATTCTGCAGGTGCTGCGCCAGCGCAAGGTCGGCTACCTGCTTGGCGCCGGTCTGTTGATGACCGCCGCGCACGGAGCCTTGTATGTTTTTTATTCGATTCATTTGGTGGCGCATGGCTACGGCAAGACGCTGGTCGGGCTGCTGTGGACGCTGGGGGTGGTGGCCGAGATAGTGGTCTTCCTGCTCATGCCGCGAATTTCAAGCCGAGTTTCGCTGCGGCAGATTCTGCTGGCCTGCTTTGCGCTGGCGGTAGTGCGTTTTGCGCTGATCGGCTGGGCCGTCGAATTCATCGCCGTCCTGGTCCTGGCGCAGTTGCTGCATGGCGCGAGCTTCGGCGCCCATCATGCGGCGACCATGGCGGCGCTCAATCGCTGGTTTGCGGCGGGCCAGCAGGCGCGGGCGCTGGCGCTCTACGGCAGCGTTGCCTATGGCGCCGGCGGTCTGGGCGGCGCCTTGCTGGCGGGCGCCTTGTGGGAACGGGCGGGAGCGGGGATCACCTTCAGCGCCGCCGCGCTCCTCGCTCTGTGCGGCTGGATTCTGGTCTGGCGCGGCGTTCCGGGTGATTCGGCGAGCGTGGCTGTGCGATAATTCCCGATCCACGCAGATGCTTCCGAAATCATGTCTAAAACGCTTTACGAGAAACTCTGGGACAGTCATGTCGTCCATGTCGAAGCCGACGGCACGGCCCTGCTCTACATCGATCGCCATCTGGTGCATGAAGTCACCAGCCCGCAGGCCTTCGAAGGTCTGAAACTGGCCGGGCGCAAGCCCTGGCGCGTTTCGTCGATCGTCGCTACGGCCGACCATAACACGCCGACTTCGCATTGGGAGCGCGGCATCCTCGATCCGATCTCGCGCCAGCAGGTGGAAACGCTGGACGCCAACATCCGCGAAGTTGGGGCGCTGGCCTACTTCCCGTTCAAGGACAAGCGCCAGGGGATAGTCCATGTCGTCGGCCCCGAAAACGGCGCCACGCTGCCCGGCATGACGGTGGTGTGCGGCGATTCGCATACCTCGACCCATGGCGCATTTGCCTGCCTCGCTCACGGTATCGGCACCTCCGAGGTCGAACACGTTCTCGCGACGCAATGTCTTCTGCAGAAGAAGTCGAAGACCATGCTGGTCAAGGTTGACGGAAGAGTCGGCGCTGGCGTGGCGGCGAAAGACATCGTGCTGGCCTTGATCGGGCGCATCGGCACTGCGGGCGGCACGGGTTACGCCATCGAGTTTGGCGGCGAGGCGATTCGGGCTCTGTCGATGGAAGGCCGCATGACGGTGTGCAACATGGCCATCGAAGCCGGGGCCCGGGTCGGCTTCGTTGCGGCGGACGAGACGACCATCGCCTATCTCAGGGGCCGCAATTTCGCGCCCAAGGGCGCAGACTGGGACAAGGCCGTGGCGTATTGGCGCACGCTGGTGTCCGACGCCGATGCCCGCTTCGACACGGTGATCGAGTTGGATGCGAGCAAGATCGTGCCGCAGGTGACTTGGGGCACGTCCCCGGAGATGGTGACGGGGATCGACGGTACGGTGCCGGCGCCGGAGGACTATGCAGACCCGGTCAAGAGCGAAGGCGTCGCGCGCGCGCTGCAGTACATGGGTTTGACGCCGCGCATGCGGATCGACCAGATCCGCATCGACAAGGTCTTCATCGGTTCCTGCACCAATTCGCGCATCGAGGATTTGCGCGCCGCCGCCGCCGTGGTCAGGGGCCGCACGCTGGCCGCCAACGTCAAACTGGCGCTGGTGGTGCCCGGCTCCGGCCTGATCAAGGAGCAGGCCGAGGCCGAAGGCCTGGACAAGATATTCATCGCCGCCGGTTTCGAGTGGCGACAGCCGGGTTGCTCCATGTGTCTGGCGATGAATGACGATCGCCTGAATCCCGGAGAGCGTTGCGCGTCGACCTCGAACCGCAACTTCGAGGGTCGGCAAGGCGCGGGCGGCCGTACTCATCTGGTCAGCCCTGCAATGGCGGCGGCCGCGGCGATCGCCGGCCGTTTTGCCGATGTTCGTGAATTGCTGTGAGGAGAATACCTATGTCCCGCATCCTAATCGCTTTCGTCCTGATGCTTGGATTGTCGGCCTGCAATACCGTGCAGGGTATCGGCAAGGATCTCAAGAAGGGCGGCGAAGCCATCGAGAAGTCGGTCAAGTAATGGATAAGTTCATCAAGCTGGACGGTCTCGTGGCGCCGCTCGATCGCGCCAACGTCGACACCGACGCCATCATTCCGAAGCAGTTCCTCAAATCGATCAAGCGTTCCGGTTTCGGCCCGAACGCCTTCGACGAGTGGCGCTATATGGATCATGGCGAACCGGGGCAGGACTGTGCGAAACGAGCCAGGAATCCCAATTTCGTGCTGAACCAGGAACGCTACCAGGGCGCGTCGATACTGCTTGCGCGCAGCAACTTCGGCTGCGGTTCGTCGCGCGAGCATGCGCCGTGGGCGCTGCACGACTTCGGCTTCCGCGCCATTGTCGGCGAGTCGTTCGCCGACATCTTTTTCAACAACTGTTTCAAGAACGGCTTGCTGCCGATCGTCTTGCCCAAGCCTGAGATGGACGCGCTGTTCGGCCTGACCGAGCATTCGTCGGGCTATCGACTGACTGTCGACCTGCCGGCGCAAACGGTGGTGCGGCCCGACGGACATGCGATCCATTTCGAGATCGATGCGTTCCGCAAGGAATGTCTGCTCAACGGCTGGGATGACATCGGCCTGACATTGCGTCACGCCGAGAAGATTCGCGAGTTCGAGACCCGTCGCCGCGCCGAGCAGCCCTGGCTTTTTTAGTTTCAGTCGCTGCGCCCAGCGCCGTCAAAAACGGCGTGAGTTGCCGCTGAAGCGTCGTTTTGCATAGAGGATTTTCAATGAAGATTTGCGTTCTGCCCGGTGACGGCATCGGGCCAGAAATCGTAGCCGAGGCGGTTCGGGTGCTGAAGGCGCTTGATCTCGGGATCGAGATGGAAGAGGCATTGCTCGGCGGTTGTGCGGTGGATGCTACCGGCGACCCATATCCCGCAGCGACGCAGAAGCTGGCGCTGGCAGCCGACGCCGTGCTGCTCGGCGCCGTTGGCGGTCCCCAGTGGGACAACAATCCGCGCGAGCAACGGCCTGAGCGCGGGCTGCTGGGCATTCGCAAGCAACTCGGCTTGTTCGCCAATTTGCGACCGGCGATCCTGTATCCGGAGCTGGCCAACGCGTCCACGCTGAAGCCCGAAGTGGTGGCCGGGCTGGATATCCTCATCGTGCGCGAACTCACCGGCGACATCTACTTCGGCCAGCCGCGAGGCATCGAGGTGCGTAACGGCGAGCGCTTCGGCTTCAATACCATGCATTACACCGAGAGCGAGATCCGGCGCATCCTGCGCGTGGCCTTCGAGGCAGCGCGCAAGCGCAGGCGCAAGCTTTGCTCGGTGGACAAGATGAACGTGCTGGAATGTACCCAGCTGTGGCGCGACATCGCGATCGAGACCGCAAATGAATATCCGGACGTCGAGCTATCGCATATGCTGGTCGATAATGCCGCGATGCAATTGGTGAAGAACCCCAAGCAGTTCGACGTAATGGTCACCGGCAACATGTTTGGCGACATACTGTCTGACGAAGCCTCCATGCTCACCGGCTCGATCGGCATGCTGCCGTCGGCCTCGCTGGACGCCAGCAACAAGGGGCTCTACGAGCCTTCGCACGGTTCCGCGCCGGACATCGCCGGCAAGGGCGTGGCCAATCCGCTGGCGACGATACTGTCCGCCGCCATGATGCTGCGCTACACTTTTGCCAACGAGGCCGCCGCCAGGCGCATCGAGGACGCGGTGAAGAAGGTTCTGGCGCAGGGCTTCCGCACTGGCGACATCTACGAGCCGGGGATGAAGAAGGTCGGTACCCGGGAAATGGGCGATGCAGTACTTGCGGCCCTGTAATTCGAGAATGAGAGATTGATCATGAAGCGTGTAGGTCTGGTGGGTTGGCGTGGCATGGTGGGTTCGGTCCTGATGCAGCGCATGCGTGAGGAGAATGATTTCGCCCTCATCGAGCCGGTGTTTTTCACGACCTCGAATCCGGGCGGCAAGGCGCCCGAATTTGCGGACGGAGCGCCGCCGCTCAAGGATGCGAGGAACATCGATGAGTTGAAGGCGCTGGATATCATCATCAGCTGCCAGGGCGGCGACTACACCACGGAGGTGTTTCCGAAGCTGCGTCAGGCTGGCTGGAAAGGCCATTGGATCGATGCGGCGTCGAGTCTGCGCATGCAGGACGACACGGTGATCATTCTCGATCCCGTAAATCTCGACGTCATCAAGCAAAGCCTGGCAAACGGCGGTCGCAACTGGATCGGCGGCAATTGCACGGTGAGCCTGATGCTGATGGCACTGGGCGGCCTGTTCAAGGCCGGCTTGGTGGAGTGGATGACCTCGATGACCTATCAGGCGGCTTCCGGCGCCGGCGCGCAGAACATGCGTGAACTGCTGGCGCAGATGGGTGAGACGCATCGCGTGGTGAAGAATCTGCTCGACGATCCCGCCTCGGCGATTCTCGATATCGACCGCGAGGTGGCCGGCATTTTGCGCGACGAGGGTTTCCCTACCGCGAACTTCGGTGTGCCACTGGCTGGCTCGCTGATCCCCTGGATCGACAAGGATCTAGGCAATGGCCAGAGTCGCGAGGAATGGAAGGGGCAAGCCGAGACCAACAAGATTCTCGGACGCAATGCCGCGCCGATTCCGGTCGATGGCCTCTGCGTGCGCATCGGCGCAATGCGCTGCCATTCCCAGGCGCTGACCATCAAGCTCACCAGGGATGTCCCGCTGGACGAGATCAATGGCATCTTGGCGGCACATAACGATTGGGTTAAGGTAGTGCCGAATCAACGCGAGATCACCCTCAAGGAATTGACGCCGACATCAGTGACCGGAACCTTGAGCGTGCCCGTCGGGCGCTTGCGCAAGCTGAGCATGGGGCCGGAATATTTGTCGGCATTTACCGTCGGCGATCAGCTGCTCTGGGGCGCTGCCGAGCCTCTGCGGCGCATGTTGCGCATCCTGTTGCATTGATGTTGCGGGCTGGATGCGGCCAGAATGTAATGGGAAGGTTGAGCTTGCATCGCTAACATCATGATGTTATTTTGATAATATTATAAAAAGCCCGTCGGGAGTTACAGTGCCCAATACTGACAAGCGAAATCGTCTCAAGGCCACCGTTATAGCGGCGGCGATTGCTGTCCTGCCGCTGGCAACGCATGCTGCCGGCTTGGGAAAGATCACGGTGCTTTCCGCCTTGGGGCAGCCGCTCAGGGCCGAACTCGAAGTCACTGCGAGCCGCGACGAGGTGCCTTCGCTGGTGGCCAAGGTTGCCGCCGCCGATGCCTTCCGGCAGGCAGGCATCGAATATTCGCCGGCCCTGGCGACATTGCGGTTCTCGCGCGACATCAAGGAACGTGGTGGTCGCCACTATCTCGAGGTAAGCACCGATCGTCCCCTCAACGAGCCGTTCATCGACATGCTGGTGGAACTGAGCTGGGCATCGGGGCGCTTGGTTCGCGAGTACACCTTCCTGCTCGATCCGCCCGATCTGGCTGCCAGATCGGTTCCGGTGCCGGTTGCGGCACCCGAGGTCAGGACCGAGCAGGCGATCGCAAGGCCGGCGGAAAAACCGGTTGCGACAGCGCCTGCGGAAACCCGGCCGGTGGTCGAGAGTCGTCCGCCGGCAGCAAAGCCAGCCGAGAAGCCGATATTGGCCAAGCCGGCCGCTGGCGGTTCGCGGACGGTGGTTGCAGGCGATACCCTGGGCAAGATTGCGGCACAGACCAGGCCGGAGGGGGTCAGCCTGGATCAGATGCTGGTCTCGTTGTTCCGCAGTAACAGGGACGTATTCGATGGCGGCAACATGAACCGCCTCCGTGCCGGCAAAATTCTGTCGATTCCCGTCGCGGAGACGGCGATCGCGATTCCAGCCGAAGAAGCGCGCAAGGAGATTGTCGCCCAAGCGGCCGATTTCAACGTCTACCGCAAGCGCCTGGCATCTGCGGCAGCGGCCGAGTCGGCCAGGGAGCAGGCGGCGAGGCAGTCCGTCAGCGGCAAGATTGCACCCAGGGTGGAAGACAGAGTGCCGGCCGCCACGGGTAAGGACAAGCTCGAAGTATCGCGCACGGAAGCGGCGAAGGATGCCAAAGGCAGGCCCTTGCAGGGGCGCATCGCAACGCTTGAAGAGGATCTGGTCTCGCGCGACAGGGCGCTCAAGGAAGCCAGCAGCCGCATTGCGGAACTGGAAAAGAATCTCAGCGATCTGAAGAAGCTTGC
The DNA here is from genome assembly GCA_001828935.1 of Rhodocyclales bacterium RIFCSPLOWO2_02_FULL_63_24. Lineage (GTDB taxonomy): Bacteria > Pseudomonadota > Gammaproteobacteria > Burkholderiales > Rhodocyclaceae > Sulfuritalea. The sequence goes on along the minus strand of MHZX01000006.1, from coordinate 12,148 downwards.
CCAGATGAAGAGTCAGGCAGGTGCCGATCTGCAAAAGCTGGCTCAGGCAGCAAAGCCCGTTGCGGAGCCGAAGAAGGCCGAAGCCCCGGCGCCGGCAGCGAAGCCCGAGATGCCGAAGGCGGCCGAACCGCCCAAACCGGTGGAAGCCGCCAAATTGGCCGACGCAGCGAAGCCTGCGGATGCGGGTGCAGCCAAACCGGCCGAGGGAGAGAAGCCGGGCGATCCGCCAAAGCCGCCTCCGCCGAAAAAGAAGCCCGCGCCGCCGCCTCCGCCCGAACCCGAGCCGGACTTCATCGAAGAAAATGCGCCGCTGGTATTTGGCGGCGGCGCCGTGTTGGCGCTCCTGCTTGGATGGCTGGGATTTTCTGCATATCGCCGGAAGCGTGCGGCCGCAGCGGAAGCCGGCGCGTCCATTGCTGAGACCGATCTGTCGGCGCATTCGATGTTCAGCAGTACGACGATAGCGCCTCCGCCGAGCGAGCAGGAGCCGAGCCAGTTCAGTTCCACCGGCATGGGCATGGCCGCTCATCAGGAGACGGTCGATCCGGTTGTCGAAGCCGACACCTTCCTTGCCTTCGGCCGTGATGCCCAGGCGGAAGAAATCCTTCGGGAGGCGCTGAAGACCGACCCGAAGCGGCAGGCGATTCACTTGAAGCTGCTCGATATTTATGCTGCCCGCAAGAATGTTTCCCAGTATGAATTGGTAGCAAAGGAGTTGCATGCCCTGACTGGCGGCGCTGGTTCCGATTGGGAGAAGGCGGCCGCCATAGGTGCCGCCCTCGATCCGGCGAACCCTCTCTATGGATCGACGCCTTCCGAGGTGTCGCCACCGGCCCCTGCGGCAGTGGCGGATATGGGGGCGACAATGATCCTGCAGGTTGCTCCGGCAGCGGAACCGGCGCCACCACAAAAGCCGGCACCCCAAGCTGAGGCGGTTCCGGCCGCTGGCGAGGCGGTCGCCTTGGACTTCGATCTGGATCTTGGCGCCCCCGACGCAGCAAGCCCCGCACCTGCGGCGGCCGCGGTGGAGCCCGATGCGGTGACCCTTGATTTCGATCTCGACCTGGGGGCGCCGGAAGCTGCGCCGGCTGTTGAATCCGCGCCGCCGCCGGAGGCCAAGAGCGAAGTGGCGGCGCTGGATATTGATTTTGACATGCCGGCAAAAGAAGAAGCCCCGGTCCTCGCCTTGGATTTCCCGCTCGCCGGCGACCAGGCCGCCGCGATGCCGGAAGCCCCGGTCGTTGAGCTTGAGGCGCCCGCCGCGACCCTCGAAGCGCCAACTGCTGCGCCGGAAGCTCCAGCCGTGGCGCCGGAAGCTCCCGCTGTTGCGGCCGAGGATTCCAGCAGCATCGATTTCGATTTCGACCTGGGGACACCCGCAGCCGAAGCCCCGGCGGCCTTGCCCGAGATGTCGCTGGAGCTTCCCGCGGCAGAGTCCGCGCCTGCTCAAGCCATGCCTCTTGATCTCGGCGCCATCAGCCTGGAGCTTGATGCGCCGGTGGTAGAGACTCCTGCCGTCGTGCCCGAGCTCGCTGCGGCGCCGGAGCCCGCCGCCGAGATGCCGGATAACCCGGAAGTGGCGACCAAGATCGAATTGGCGATGGCCTACGAGGAAATGGGCGATCGCGACGGCGCCCGCGAACTGTTCCAGGAAGCACTGGCCGAAGGCAGTCCGGCGCAGCAGAAAGTGGCGCGCGCCAAGCTTGACAGTCTCGGCTGATCCACCCGCGCTCCCGGCGCCTGGCGCCGGGAGATGCTGTTCCATGAAACGTCCGCATCCCGCCAGCCTGATTCTCCTTGGCTTGGCCGTACTTGCCGCAGCCTCCTCGCGTGACGGCAGGGCCTTGTATCTGGCCAGCCTGGTGCTGACACTGGCGGCGCTGTTCGTAGCCGGTGGGCATTTGCGCTTGCTGCTGCGACGCAGTCGCTGGTTGCTGCTGACAATGTTGATCATGTTCGGCTGGCTGACACCAGGCACGCCGTTGCCCAACCTGCCCGGAGCGAGCCAGGAAGGCTTGCTGCTCGCTGCCGACAATATTGCGCGCCTGATCGTCGCGCTCTCCATCGTGGCCTTGATATTGAAAGTATTGCCTCCCCCGGAACTCGTCGCCGGCATGCGTTCACTGCTGGCGCCGCTTGCCTTTCTGGGAGTGTCTCGTGACCGGATCGCCGTGCGCCTTGCGCTGACGCTGAATGAGGTCGAGGCCTCGCGCAACGGGGCAACCGGCAAGTTGTCGATGGCGCGCATGCTGACTCTTCCGGCGACCGTTCCCGGAATGGCTGACGTTGCCATCGGGATCTTGGTTGGCGCAGTGGTGCTGGTTACCTGGTTAGCATGAGAATCGCGCTCGGACTCGAATACGAGGGTTCCGGTTTCTGCGGCTGGCAGTCGCAAGCGGGTGGGGGCGCGGTACAAAACGTTCTGGAGTCGGCGCTTTCCATCGTTGCCGACGCACCGACACGCGTGGTATGTGCCGGACGCACCGATGCCGGAGTGCATGCCCTGGCGCAGGTGGTGCATTTCGACACGGAAGCTGTCCGCTCCGATACGGCGTGGGTGCGCGGCGTCAATGCGCATTTGCCGGCCAGCGTGGCCGTGCGCTGGGCGCAGCCGGTATCCAGCGAGTTCCACGCGCGTTTTTCGGCTCGCGGCAGGCACTACCGCTACTTGCTGCTCAATCGCCCCGAACGGCCTGGCCTCATGGCGCGACGCGTCGGCTGGTTTCATCGTCCGCTGGATGTCGAGGCCATGGCTGCTGCGGCGAGTTTGCTCCTGGGCGAACACGATTTCTCCGCCTTTCGTGCCGTCGAGTGTCAGGCCAAATCGCCGGTCAAAATCCTGCGGAGCGCGGGTATCGCACGCCACGGTGACCTGCTGGTATTCGATTTCGAAGCCAATGCGTTCCTTCATCACATGGTGCGCAACCTCGTCGGCGCGCTGGTGTATGTTGGCAAGGGCGCACATCCTCCGGTGTGGCTGGCCGAACTCCTGGCCGGACGGGATCGTGCCCGCGCTGCACCAACCTTCGAAGCCTGCGGCCTGTATTTTGCCGGGGTCGATTATGATCCGGTCTGGCGACTGAAAGTCGGCGCTGGCGAGACGGCGCTGATCCTGCCCTGAACCCATGAAACGCACGCGAATCAAGATCTGCGGCATCACCCGCGAGGAAGACCTGGCCGCGGCGGTCGCTGCCGGCGCCGACGCGCTGGGTTTTGTGTTCTACGCATCCAGCCCGCGTTATGTAACGCCGCAGCGCGCCGCGCAATTGATGGTGCAGGTGCCGGCTTTTGTCAGCAAAGTCGGGCTGTTCGTCAATGAGTCCGCAGCGCAAGTGCGCGCCGCGTTGGCATTGGCGCCGCTGGACCTGCTGCAGTTTCACGGCGACGAGGATGCGGCGTTCTGTTCCCAGTTCGGCAGGGCCTGGATCAAGGCGGCCAGGGTCAAGCCGGGTTTCGATTTGTTAGAATACGCCACCGCATTCGCAGGGGCTTCCGGGGTATCGGGCCTGTTGCTGGATGCCCATGTCGAAGGTTATGGCGGCGGTGGCAAGACCTTCGACTGGTCCCTGATTCCGCGGTCCTTGCCGCTGCCTGTGATTCTGTCCGGGGGCCTGCATCCGGGCAATATTGCGCAGGCGATACGCGCCGTGCGGCCGTGGGCGGTGGATGTCAGCAGCGGCGTCGAGGCTGCCCGCGGCATCAAGGATGCAAGAAAGATCACCGAATTCATTGCCGGAGTGCGAGATGCAGATGCAGGACCCTTCGTATAACTTGCCCGACGCAGGGGGCCACTTCGGTCCCTACGGCGGCATCTTTGTGGCCGAGACGCTGATGCCGGCGTTGACCGAACTGCGCGAGGCCTACGCGGCCGCACAGGCCGATCCGGCGTTCCACGCCGAATTTGAGTACGAACTCAAACACTACGTCGGACGGCCCAGCCCGATTTATCACGCCAAGCGCTGGTCGGGTCTCCTGGGCGGCGCGCAGATCTTCCTCAAGCGCGAAGACCTCAATCACACCGGCGCGCACAAGATCAACAACTGCATCGGCCAGGCCCTGCTGGCGCGCCGCATGGGCAAGCCGCGCGTGATCGCCGAGACCGGCGCCGGCCAGCATGGCGTGGCGACGGCTACGGTGGCCGCCCGCTACGGCATGGAATGCGTGGTCTATATGGGTTCCGAGGATGTCAAACGGCAGGCGGCCAATGTCTATCGCATGAAACTGCTGGGTGCCACGGTGGTGCCCGTCGAATCGGGATCGAAGACGCTGAAGGATGCCTTGAACGAAGCCATGCGCGATTGGGTGACCAACATCGGCAACACCTTCTACATCATCGGCACCGTCGCCGGTCCGCACCCCTATCCGATGATGGTGCGCGATTTCCAGGCCGTGATCGGCGAAGAATGCAAGACGCAGATGCCGGAACTCACCGGCCGCCAGCCGGATGCCGTGATCGCCTGCGTCGGCGGCGGCTCCAATGCGATGGGTATTTTCTACCCCTATATCCCGCTCACCGAAGTAAAGCTGATCGGCGTCGAGGCCGCCGGGCACGGACTCGATTCCGGCCAGCACTCGGCATCGCTCACCGCCGGGCGTTCGGGCGTGCTGCATGGCAACCGCACCTATCTGCTGCAGGACGAGAACGGGCAGGTGATCGAGACCCATTCGATCTCCGCCGGCCTCGATTATCCCGGCGTCGGGCCCGAGCATGCCTGGCTCAAGGACTCGGGCCGCGCCGAGTACGTCACCATCACCGACGCCGAGGCGCTACAGGCCTTTCACGACCTGTGCCACTTCGAAGGCATCATCCCCGCGCTGGAATCCAGCCATGCATTGGCCTATGCCGCAAAGCTGGCGCCGACGCTGGCCAAGGACAAGATGCTCCTGGTCAATCTTTCCGGTCGCGGCGACAAGGACATGCATACCGTCGCCGAAAAATCCGGCATCCAGTTCTGAACCCCATATCCATGTCACGCATTCCTGCCACATTCGCCGCCCTTGCCGCGCAAGGCCGCAAGGCCCTGATCCCCTTCATTACCGCGGGCGACCCGCATCCCGATCTCACCCTGCCGCTGATGCGTGCGCTGGTGGCCGGTGGTGCCGACATCATCGAACTTGGGGTGCCGTTTTCCGATCCGATGGCGGATGGCCCGACCATCCAGCGCGCATCCGAGCGCGCGCTGGCGCATGGCATGAGCTTGCGCCGGGTGCTGGCGCTGGTGCATGAATTCCGCCGCGAGAATGCGACGACTCCGGTGGTACTGATGGGCTACGCCAACCCGGTCGAAGCCTATGGCATTGAAGCCTTCGCCCGCGATGCCAGCGCAGCCGGCGTCGACGGCGTGCTGGTGGTCGACTATCCGCCGGAGGAATGCGCTTCCTTTGCCGCCGCGATGAAATCAGCTCAAATCGATCCGATCTTCCTGCTGGCGCCGACCTCCACCGAGCGGCGTTACGACGAGGTCGGCCAGATCGGCAGCGGCTACATTTACTACGTGTCGCTGAAGGGCGTGACCGGCTCCGGCAACCTCGACCTGGACGAGGTTGCGCGGCGCATTCCGCTGATCCGTGAGAAGGTCGGGATGCCGGTCGGCGTCGGTTTCGGCATTCGTGACGGCGCCACCGCCGCGCGCATTGCCGCAGTTGCCGATGCCGTGGTGATCGGCAGCCGCATCATCGAGGAAATCGAGAGCGGTGAAACCAAGGCTGCGCCGCAGCGGGTCACCGCATTCCTCAGTGGAGTGCGCGCAGCAATGGATGGAGGAACATCATGACGACCTACCCCCCATCCCCCTTCCCATGGCAGGGGGTGACAATGGTTCGCTACGCTCCATGTATATTGGATGTCCCTCTTTGGGGCGGCCCTGCGGAGGGACTATGAGCTGGTTACAAAAACTTCTGCCACCGAAGATCAAGCGCTCGGAAGGCGCGCGCAAGTCGATTCCCGAGGGCCTCTGGGCGAAGTGCCCGGCCTGCGAGGCGGTGCTCTACAGCACCGACCTGGAGAACAACCAGAACGTCTGTCCCAAGTGCGCGCACCACCTGCGGCTGCGTGCCCGCGCCCGGTTGGACGCGCTGCTCGATGCCGAGGGCCGCTTCGAGATTGGCGCCGAAGTCATTCCGATGGATCCGCTCAAGTTCAAGGACAGCAAACGCTACGTGGATCGCCTTGCCGCCGCGAACGAGGAAACCGGCGAAGGCGATGCCATGGTGGTGATGCAGGGCGCAATCAAGACCGTACCGGTGGTGGTCGCCTGTTTCGAATTCGAATTCCTCGGCGGTTCGATGGGTGCCGTGGTCGGCGAGCGTTTCGTGCGCGGCGTCAAGGCCGCGATCGAGCTGCAAGCGCCCTTCATCTGCATTACCGCGTCCGGCGGCGCACGCATGCAGGAAGGCTTGTTTTCCCTGATGCAGATGGCCAAGACCACTGCCGCCGTGACGCAGTTGGCGCATCACCAACTTCCTTTCATCACCTTGCTGACCGATCCCACGATGGGCGGCGTTTCCGCCTCCTTCGCCTTTGTCGGCGACGTGGTGATTGCCGAACCCGGCGCCCTGATCGGTTTCGCCGGACCGCGGGTGATCGAGCAGACGGTGCGTGAGACGCTGCCGCCCGGCTTCCAGCGCGCCGAATTCCTGATTGAAAAAGGCGCCATCGACATGATCGTCGATCGGCGCGAACTGCGCGACCGGCTGGCGTCGCTGATCACCTTGCTGCAACGCGTGCCGGCTGCTTGATGCGGCAATTGCCGCAGGGGCTGGCCGCGTGGCTGGCGCATCTCGAAGCGCTGCATCCGCACGGCAGCGCCGGCATCGAACTGGGGTTGGAACGGGTCGCCGCGGTCAAGGCGCGACTGGGGCAGCACGAGACCTGTCCGGTGATCCTGGTGGGCGGCACCAACGGCAAGGGTTCGACCTGCGCCATGCTGGAGCGCATCCTGCTCGCCGCCGGCTATCGGGTCGGGCTGTATACCTCGCCGCACCTGCTGCGATACAACGAGCGTGTGCGGATCAACGCTGTCGCGGCAGACGACGACAGCCTCTGCGCGGCGTTTTCCCGCGTCGAGCAGGCGCGCGGCGAAGTCGCGCTGACGTATTTCGAGTTTGGCACGCTTGCCGCATGGGTGGTGTTTGCCGCAGCCGGTCTCGATGCGATCATTCTCGAGGTCGGCCTCGGCGGCAGACTTGACGCCACCAATATTTACCAACCGGCATGCACCGTCGTCACCGGCATCGATCTCGATCACATGGATTTTCTCGGCGCGGATCGCGAGGCCATCGGCCGCGAGAAGGCCGGCATTTTCCGCGCCGGAGTTTCCGCGATCTGCGGCGACCCGCAGCCGCCTCAATCCCTGATCGACCATGCTCGCGCGATGGGCGCCGGGCTTCAGTTCGTCGGCCGCGATTTCGGCTATTTGCGGCAGGAACAGCAGTGGCTGTTCTGGAACGGCGCCCAGCGGCGCGGCGGACTGGCGTTCCCCGCCTTGCGCGGCAATCAGCAATTGGTCAATGCGGCCTGCGCCATGGCGGCCCTGGACGCCCTGCACCCGCATCTGCCGGTGGCCATGAAGGACATCCGCCGGGGATTGAGCGAAGTCGAACTGGCAGGACGCTTTCAGGTCTTGCCGGGTCGTCCGGCGGTGGTGCTGGACGTCGCCCACAACCCGCAGGCGGCGCGTGTCCTGGCCGCAAACCTGGGCGACATGTCTTTCCATCGCAATACCTGGGCCGTGTTCGGCATGCTTGCAGACAAGGACGTTGACGGCGTGATCGACGCGTTGCGCGAGCGGGTAACGCACTGGTTGCCGTGTACGCTGGATGGCCGCCGTGCCGCCAGCGCCGACTTTCTGGCGGGCCGCTTGCGGGCCAAGGGTTTGAGGCTTGCCGGCGAGTTCGATTCGCCGGCGGCGGCACTCGCCAGCGCGCAAGAGAACGCGGGCGAAGATGATAGAATCCTCGCCTTCGGATCCTTCCTCACTGTTGCTGCGGCCCTGCAGGCGCTAGGCCGCCCGACGTAACCACGCGTAACCACGATGGCGGAACAAGATACATCGCCTGACGCAGATTTGCAGTTGAAGAAGCGCGCACGCCGCCGGCTGGTCGGTGCCGCCGCGCTGGCGCTATTCGCCGTTATCGTCCTGCCCATGGTGATGGATCGCGAGCCGCGGCCATCGAGTCAGGACATCCAGGTGCGCATTCCCAGCCAGGAATCGACCGGCCTCGCGGCCAAGGTCCTGCCGGGCAAGCCTGCCGCAACGCCGATGCCGGCGCCTGAACCCAAGCCGGTTGCGGAGCCCGTGGCCGAGCAGAAGGTCGAAGCCAAGGCGAAACCTGAACCCGCCGTCGCGCTCGTTCCAGCCAAGCCCGTTGCTCCGCCGGTTGCGGCCGCTGCGGCAAAGCCCGCCGAAAAGCCCGCAGCGCCGGAAAAGAAGATCGACACCAATGGAAAGCCGACGGCCAAAATGGCTGCGGACAGCAGCCCTGCAACCGATGCTTCAGCGCAATGGGTGGTACAGCTTGGCGCCTACAAGGAAATGGGCAATGTCAAGCTGTTGCTGGCCAAGCTGAAAGGCGTCGGCGTGCCGGCCTACACCGAGAAATTCGATTCGCCGCAAGGGCCGCGCACCCGGGTTCGGGCTGGCCCGTTTCCCAGTCAGGATGCCGCCGAAAAGGCCCGTTCGAGGATCAAGATTATCGGCGTGGACGGTCCGGTAGCGCCAAAGTAGGGCAATGACCGCATTCGATTACGCCGTGCTGACGGTAATTGCGGCGTCGGTGCTGTTGGGCTTGTGGCGTGGCGTGGTGAGCGAGATACTTGCGCTCGCGGCGTGGATCGTTGCGTTTGTGATTGCGCGGGCCGAGGCGCCGCAAGTAGCGACTTGGCTGGCAGGGCAGATCGCCGAACCGGGAATGCGCCTGGCTGCAGCGTATGTGCTGGTTTTTGCTGGAGTATTGATTGTCTTTGCAATTGCGCGCATGCTGATTTCGCTGATGCTGAAGGCGGTCGGCCTGGGATTGCTGGATCGCTTGCTGGGTGCGGGTTTTGGCGTGTTGCGCGGGATTCTGGTGGTGTTGGTGGTGGTATTGGTGGCGGGCATGACGCCGCTGCCCAAGGCGGATTGGTGGCGCAATGCGACATTGGCGCCGCCCCTTGAGACAGCGGTGATCGCAGCCAAGCCGTGGTTGCCGCCGGACGCGGCAAAACGGATTCGGTTTCGATAGAGGAAAAGGACCATCCCCCCTTCCCCCTTCCCGGGGAAGGGGGCGATAATTGTTTGCGGGCGCTGCCCGCTCCATGTTTTGGCTGCTTCCCCTTGGGGCGGCCCGGCGGAGAAGGACCATGTGCGGAATTCTGGGTGTGGTGGCTACCACGCCGGTGAATCAGTTGCTCTACGATGGCTTGCAGGTGCTCCAGCACCGCGGCCAGGATGCCGCCGGCATCGCCACGGCGGAGGGCGGGCGCTTCCACATGCACAAGGGTTCCGGCCTGGTGCGCGATGTCTTCCGCACCCGCAACATGCGCAACCTGATGGGCAACTGGGGTATCGGCCACTGCCGCTACCCGACCGCCGGTTCGGCGGACAATGCCGCCGAGGCGCAGCCGTTTTACGTCAATTCCCCATTCGGCCTGATGCTGGCGCACAACGGCAACCTGACCAATGCCGACCAGCTGAAGCAGGACATGTTCCTGCAGGACTTGCGCCACATGAACACCAACTCCGATTCGGAGGTGCTGCTCAATGTGCTGGCGCATGAATTGCAGGCGGCGTCGACCAAGTACCAAGTCGATGCCGAGACCATTTTCAAGGCGGTGGCCGGCGTGCATCGCCGGGTACGTGGCGCCTATGCCGTGGTGGCGATGATCGCCGGCTACGGATTGCTGGCTTTCCGTGATCCCTATGGCATTCGTCCGCTGGTGATGGGCAAGAACGAGACTCCGGACGGCACCGAATACTTGGTGGCATCCGAGAGCGTAGCGATCGACACCCTGGGTTTCAAGATGCTGCGCGACGTCGAACCGGGCGAAGCGGTGCTGATCGACATGCGCGGCAACTTCGTCAGCAGGCAGTGCGCCGAGCGTACCGTGCATGCTCCGTGCATGTTCGAGTTCGTTTACCTGGCGCGTCCCGACTCGGTGATGGACGGCATATCGGTGTACGAGACGCGGGCCAAGATGGGCGACTATCTGGCCGACAAGATCCGGCTCACCATGCCGCATCTGGCGATCGACGCGGTGATCCCGATCCCCGATTCGAGCCGCCATTCGGCGATGGAATTGGCGGCGCGCCTGAACCTTCCCTACCGTGAGGGCTTCGTCAAGAACCGCTATATCGGGCGCACCTTCATCATGCCCGGCCAGGCGACGCGGCGCAAATCGGTGCGGCAGAAGCTGAACGCCATCAGCCAGGAGTTCAAGGGCCGCAATGTGCTGCTGGTCGACGATTCCATCGTGCGCGGCACCACCAGTCGCGAGATCATCATGATGGCGCGCGAAGCCGGCGCGAAGAAGGTTTACTTCGCCTCCGCCTCGCCGCCGGTGCGCTTTGCCAATGTCTATGGCATCGACATGCCGACGCGCAGCGAACTGATCGCCGCCTTCCGCAACGACGAGGAAATCTGTCGCGAGATCGGCGCCGATGCGCTGATCTACCAGGACTTGGATGCGCTCAAGGCGGCAGTGCGTTCCGTCAATCCCACCGTGACCCAGTTCGAAACCTCCTGTTTCGACGGCAGCTATATCACCGGCGACGTCACCACCACCTATCTGCAGAGCATGGAGGACAAGCGTGCGCTGCCGTCGCCGCAGAAGCCGGACGATGCCGATGGATTCGACGGCCAGGATGGCGAGCAGCTCGACCTGAATCTGGTGCAGGCGGGATGAGCAGTCCGCTGGATACATCGGGCTGGTCGTTCGAGACCCTGGCCGTGCGCGCCGGTCAGGAGCGCAGCCAGTTCGGCGAGCACTCGGAAGCGCTCTACCTCACCTCCAGTTTCGTCTTCGAAAGCGCGGCGCAGGCGGCGGCCCGTTTCTCCGGCGAAGAGGAGGGCAATGTCTACGCCCGCTTCACCAATCCCACCGTGACCACCATGCAACAGCGGTTGGCGGCGCTGGAAGGCGCGGAGGGCTGCGTCGCCACCGCCACCGGCATGGCGGCGATCCTATCTACGGTGATGGCGTTGATGAAAGCCGGCGAACATATCGTCGCCTCGCGCAGCATCTTCGGTGCGACCCAGCAACTGTTCGGCACCATCCTGCCGCGCTTTGGCGTTGAAACCAGCTTTGTCGATACGGGCTCGGTCGAGGCGTTCCGCGCCGCGCTGCGGCCGAGCACCAAACTGGTGTTCGTCGAGACGCCGTCCAATCCGCTGACCGAAGTCTTCGATATCGCAGCCCTGGCTGAAGTGGCGCATGCCGCGGGCGCGCTGCTGGTGGTCGATAACTGCTTCTGCACGCCGGCGCTGCAACGTCCGCTGCGACTGGGCGCCGACCTGGTGATTCATTCCGCGACCAAATACCTGGACGGGCAGGGGCGCGTGCTGGGCGGTGCCGTCTGCGGCGCCAAGCCGCTGACCGATGAAGTATTCAAGTTCCTGCGCACCGCCGGGCCGACGCTGTCGCCCTTCAATGCCTGGGTGATCCTCAAGGGGCTGGAAACCCTGGCAGTGCGCATGCAGGCCCAATCGGCCAACGCGCAGCAGCTGGCGCAGTGGCTGGAGGCGCAGCCGCAGGTGGCGCGCGTGTTTTACCCCGGATTGGCGTCGCATCCGCAGCACGCGCTGGCGATGCGGCAGCAAGCCAGTGGCGGCGCCATCCTGTCCTTCGAGGTCAAGGGCGATCGCGCCGCGGCGTGGCGCGTGGTGGACAACTGCCGCCTGCTGTCGATCACGGCGAATCTGGGCGACACCAAGACCACCATTACGCATCCGGCATCGACCACGCATGGTCGCATCACACCCGAGGCGCGCGCGGCGTCCGGTATCGGCGAAGGCTTGCTGCGGATCGCGGTCGGGCTGGAAAGTCCCGCGGACTTGCAGGCCGACCTGGCGCGGGGACTGGTTTAGGCTGAAGTTCCGCGCTGCCGTACTTACAAAGGCAGCGGCAACCATCTGTTATTACTGAAGGATTTATGGATTTTTGGGCCTGTTA
>MHZX01000005.1:12642-12766 GCA_001828935.1 Rhodocyclales bacterium RIFCSPLOWO2_02_FULL_63_24 | reverse complement strand
ATCGCAGCATTTACGTTTGGACTGGTTGCCGCGCTCCTATATGCCAACCTTAGAAACATTTGGCCACTTGTTGCGGCGCATTTTGTTGGTGACGTAGTTAGCTTCTGGCCAAAATGACTTCCAA
>MHZX01000005.1:0-12606 GCA_001828935.1 Rhodocyclales bacterium RIFCSPLOWO2_02_FULL_63_24 | reverse complement strand
ACCACCCACCATGCGGGTCCGCAGTGGGCGGTTCATCAAGAGGTTTACACGTCGCTCACGTATGCCCGTGCTCGAACGTGAATGGCTGGCGACATGAGACAACGCCGTCACTGACTCACCCGGTCGGGTTCAACATCGTGATCGAGTTGCTCACCGCTCCTCCCTTCTCTTCATGTTTGGCCCTTCGCTGCGCCTTCCTCGTGAGAAGGGAGGCAACTACTATGACCTCTGCTGACTTCTGTCCGGTCACGACGAGAATCCCTTCCCGCCGCGCTATGCCGCTGCCCCGTTCGTTGCCTGTTCGCTCGCTTGCGGCGGGCAACTCGCCGCAGCGCCTGGGCCTTGATCTTCCAGTTCCGCCCGTTCTGGATTTACGGTTCAGCTTTGCATCGCTACGCCTGACAGATCTCCCCAGGTAAGAACGCGATGTTTCCGTGCACAAGCGCTGCATTTACCGTAAGGGTCGTACCGGTGGGCTTTGTCGTCCTGTGCCGACTCGCCTCGACCCTCTCGGCCTTCTATGCGGTTTCTGTCCGTCGCCTCGCGCGTTTGCTTCCGGCTTCCTTCGAACAATCCCTCACGGTCTTGCCCTTGCCTTCGGCTAGTGGTTATCATGTCTTCATCATGAATCCATGTCGGTACTCCCACAGGGGACTTTCACCCCATCACATCGCGCCCATGCTGGGCGCACACCCATCATTCCACCGGACGCTGCGCGATGAAGCCGCGCAGGCCGGTGAATTCAAACGTTCGGTGTCACAGTCCATGGCACGTTACAATTCCGTTTATTCCCTCCCGGAGATCAATCATGAACTTCAGCATCGAATGCGAGGAAGAGGTTGATGGCCGCTGGATCGCTGAGGTTCCTCAGCTTCCTGGTGTCCTGTGTTACGGCAAAACTGCCGACGACGCCATGACAAAGGCAGAGGTGCTTGCCCTTCGCGCCATGGCCGACCGCCTTGAGCAAAACGAGTCGCGTCCCGTCGAGATCAATATTTCCCTTCCTCTCGCCGCATGAGTCATTGGCCGTCCATCAAGGCCAAACGTTTGCTGGCGGCTCTATTTGGCATTGGATGGAAACTCAAGCGACAGTCCGGGTCACACCGCACGCTGTCACGCGAAGGATGGCCCGACGTCGTCTTCGCATTTCACGACGGCGAGGAAATCGGTCCCCGGATGCTTGCTCGCATCGCCAAGCACACTGGCATTACTCCCAGCGACTTGTAGGCCTGTCGGGTTCCTTCCGGCGCCGCCGCACCCATCATTCCACCGGACGCTGCGCGATGAAGCCGCGCACCGCCGGTGAATTCATTCGTTGGGGGCTACATGCCACGCATGGACTTCTCTGACATTCAAGAGCCTGAAACAACCAAGGATCGCATCTTGCATCCGCTCAAACTTGCTTGGGGCGTCGTCGAGATTGTTGGCTTTAGTCAGTAGTGGAACCGGAGTTGCACAATTTCTAGCGAATCATTCACAACGCGATACACCATGCGATGCTCATCTGTGATCCGCCGCGACCAAAAGCCCGATAGCGCATGCTTAAGTGGCTCCGGTTTACCCACGCCGCTGAATGGTTCGCGCTGCGCCTCGCGGATCAGTTTGTTGATCCGGTCCACCATGCGCTTGTCCTGCTTTTGCCAATACAGGTAGTCTTCCCATGCCTCGTCCGCGAAGATCAGCTTCACTTGGCCAACTTCCGCTCAACGCCTTTCCCGGCGTTCAGTTGCGCAACGGCCGAGAGAAGGCGCTTGGCGTTTGCAGGCGTGCGCAACAGATACGCTGTTTCTTCAAGTGCCTTGTAGTCTTCGAGCGAGAGCATCACAACGGACTGTTCGCCGTTACGGGTAATGATCAAGGCTTCGTGGTCGTTGCAAACCCGATCCATTGCGCTGGCGAGGTTTGCACGAACAGTGGTATAGGTAATCGCATCCATGGCTGGCTCCTGAAATGTACGCATTACTGTACAGCACTGAGCACTAGATGTCCAGTATCGCCAAGACGCCCAACCCTGCGGTGCAGGGGACGCTGGGCCGCATGAAGAACCGACATTTGCTCTTACGAGATACGTTATGACTTTTGCAAAGCGAGTCTATTTTTGGTCTGGAATTTATGGAATCCTCGATCTTTTTCCGATGTACTTTCTGGAGGACAGGCTTGGCATTGAGTTTCCACCGGCTACAAATCATCCTGAGCAGTATTACGCTTTCGTCGGTGTTGGGTTGGCATGGCAGCTCGCATGCTTACTAATTGCGAGTGATGTGCGCCGATATCGTCCGCTCATGCTGCCGGCGATGGCGGAGAAATTCCTGGCCGCTGGTGCCGTGATGTGGCTATTTACACTCGGCCGCATTGACGCTATGACGCTGGCGCCATTTCTCGTTGATCTTGTCCTGGGCTTCCTTTTTGTCGCCAGCTACCTCCGTAGTTCCGAGCGTTCTTCGTAGTGGATCGCCGGATTACTGAACGCATGAGATGCGGCCCAACCCTTCGTTCGAGGCAACGTGCACGAAATGCCTCACCGCCGCAACGCCCATGCCATGACAACTGGTATGCCGGGAGCACGCGCGCGCATTAGACTGGTAAGCTGTCCGACAAGCCCTGCACCCGACTCCGCCTCGATCCGCAAGTGCAAACCTCGCCCTTCACGCCCATGCTCTATTACGCGACCAAGATCATCGTTTCGGCCCTGCTGATCCTTGCCATTTCAGAAATCGCCAAGCGGTCCAGCGGCTTTGCGGCCCTGGTGGCAAGCCTTCCGCTGACCTCGCTGCTGGCCTTTGTCTGGTTGCACGTGGAGGACACGCCGGCCGAGCGGATCGCCGAACTCTCGAGCCAGATCTTCTGGCTGGTGCTGCCTTCGCTTGCGCTGTTTCTGCTACTGCCCCTGCTGCTCAGGCATGGGTTGAGTTTCTGGTTCAGCCTCGGCGTGTCGGTCGCCGCGACCGCCGGCTGCTATGTCGCAATGCTGCCCTTGCTGCGGCGCCTGGGCGTCAATCTGTAAACGCAGGCCGATGTTGCGCCGCAGAGAATTGCGCGAGGAGTGCCGTACAATCGGCGGATTCCACCCTTCACCGATTCCCGACAGAGGTACCCGATGGCGAAACCCAATTACGCGTTCGAGAAACGTCAGCGAGATCTGGCAAAAAAAGCCAAGAAAGAGGAAAAGCGCCAGCGCAAGACCGGCACGCCGGAGAATCCGGACAGCCCGGAACCGGTGGCGCCGCCGCCGGCCACCGAGGTCAAGCCGGTTCCCTGAAACCTCGGGCGCGCTCGGGCCTCAGCGGCCGAGCCGGTAGACGGCCAGACTGCCGAGGAAATTCGGTTCTTCGAGCACCAGCCGGCCGGCTTCGTCGAGCACCCGGCGCTCGCGGATGACGAAGCCCATCTTGGCGCACAGGGCCTCGAAATCGAGCAGGGTGAAGAAGCGCAGATTGGGCGTGTCGAACCATTCGTAGGGCAGGTCCTCGGATACCGGCATGCGCCCGCCCATGACCGCCAGGCGGTTCTTCCAGTAGGCGAAGTTGGGAAAGCTGACCACCGCCTCGCGGCCGACGCGCAGCATCTCGCCGAGGATGCGTTCGGTATGGCGCACGGTTTGCAGGGTGCGCGAGAGCACCACATGGTTGAAGGTGCCGTCGTCGAAACCGGCCAGGCCCTGTTCCAGGTCGCCCTGGATCACGTTGATGTCATTGGCGATGGCGGCGAGCACGCTGGCGTCTTCCAGTTCGACGCCGTAACCCTTGGCACCTCGCTCCTCGATCAGGCGCTTCAACAGCGAGCCGTCGCCGCAGCCCAGATCGAGCACGCGTTCGCCGGGCTGCACCCAACTGGCGATAAGGTCGAAATCGGCGCGAAATTGGACTGCCTGCCCCCCGGCCCCCGCCCCATGGGAGGGGGTGACGGCGGTTCGCCGCTGATGCGGCTCCGTGTTTCTGGCTGCGCCGCCTTGGGGTCCCCCAAGGGGACTTCCTACGGGGCGCGGCCCACCGGCGGTGGCGCTCATAGCTTTACCCGCTGCAGGTAGGTGTCGACCACGGCATGGTAGTGCGGCTCGTCCATCAGGAAGGAGTCGTGGCCGTGGGCGCTGTCGATCTCGGCATAGGCCACGGCCTGCCCGTTATGCACCAGCGCATGGACGATCTCGCGCGAACGGGCGGGCGTGAAGCGCCAATCGGTGCTGAAGGCGACCACCAGGAACTTCGCCCGGGCGCGCGCCAGCGCACGCACCAGATCGTCGTCGAAATCCAGCGCCGGATCGAAATAGTCGAGCGCCTTGGTCATGCGCAGATAGGTGTTGGCGTCGAACACGCCGGCAAACTTGTCGCCCTGGTAGCGCAGGTAGGATTCGATCTCGAACTCGACGTCGAAACCGTAACTGCCGGCGCCGACCCGCAAGCGCCGGCCGAACTTCTCGGCCATCTGGTCGTCCGACAGATAGGTGATGTGGCCCAGCATGCGCGCCAGGCGCAGGCCGCGCAGGGGCCGCACGCCATGCTCGTAGAAGTGCCCGCCGTGAAAATCCGGGTCGGTCAGGATGGCCTGGCGGGCGACGTCGTTGAAGGCGATGTTCTCGGCCGAGAGCTTGGGTGCCGCGGCGATGACCAGGGCATGGCGCACGCGATCGGGGTAGGACAGCGTCCATTGCAGCGCCTGCATGCCGCCCAGCGAGCCGCCCATCACCGCCGCCCAGGACTCGATGCCGAGCCGATCGGCCAGGCGCGCCTGCGAATCGACCCAGTCTTCCACGGTGACCACCGGAAAATCGGCGCCCCAGGGCTTGGCCGTGGCCGGGTTGACGCTGCCCGGTCCGGTCGAGCCGTGGCAGCCGCCCAGGTTGTTCACGCCGACGATGAAGAAGCGCTCGGTATCCAGCGGCCGGCCGGGGCCGATGATGTTGTCCCACCAGCCGACGTTGGCCGTGGGTTTGCCAAATTCGTCTGCCGTGCGGCCGGCGAGGTGGTGGTGCCCGGACAGGGCGTGACAGACCAGTATGGCGTTCGACCGCGCGGCGTTGAGCGTGCCGTAGGTTTCATACACCAGATCGAAGGCCGGCAGCACGCCGCCGCCCTTGAGGTGGAGTGGCTGGGTGAAATGCGCGCACTGCGCGCTGACGATGCCGATACCTGACATGGATCAACCGTTCAAAAACAAATGCCCGGCGACAAAAGCGACCGGGCACGGACTTGCCTCACTTTAGCCGTATTTGTTGCGCGCCCGCAAGCTGAGTCAAATTGGCGCGATGGGCAAACTATGCCGCGCCCGGCAGGGCTTGTCAATCGGCACGGGGTCGGCTGCGCGGCCACGCGCGGCCGAAATCAAAGCCTGTCGAGCTGTTCGCTGATCCGCTCCGGTTCGTCGAGCTTGAGCAGCCGCGCAACGCGAACCGCCAGTTGCGCGGCATCGGACATCATCACCTGCTGCTTGACCTCCAGCAGTTGCGACGGATGCATGGAAAACTGGCGCAGGCCCATGCCGAGCAGCAGCTTGGTCAGCTTCGGGTCGCCGGCCATTTCGCCGCAGACGGCGACCGGCATGCCGACCCGTTGCGCGCTCTGGATGGTCTGCGCGATGAGCTTGAGCACGGCCGGATGCAGCGGATCGTAAAGATGCGCGACCGAACCGTCGGTGCGGTCGATCGCCAGCGTGTATTGGATCAGGTCGTTGGTGCCGATCGAGAGGAAATCCAGGCGGCGCAGGAAGGGGCCGAGCGACAGGGCCGCGGCGGGGATTTCGATCATGCCGCCGACTTCCATGCCGTCGTCGAACTTGTGCCGCGAATCGCGCAGTTGCGTCTTGGCCAGCTCGATCAGCGCCAGCGTCTGCTCGATCTCCTGGGCATGGGCCAGCATCGGGATCAGCAGGCGAATCCGGCCGTGGTGCGAGGCGCGCAGGATCGCCCGCAACTGCGCCAGGAAAAGTTGCGGTTCGGCCAGGCAGAAGCGGATCGCGCGCAGGCCCAGCGCCGGATTGGGCGCACTGCGGTTGCCGGCGCGATTGCGTAGCGCGCGGGCCTCCTTGTCGGCGCCGATATCCAGCGTGCGGATGGTGACCAGCTTGTCGCCGAGCGCCTTGACCACGCTGCGATAGGCCTCGAACTGCTCGTCTTCGTCGGGCAGCTCGTCGCGGTTCATGAACAGGAATTCGGTGCGGAACAGGCCGACGCCGTCGGCGCCGACTTCCTTGGCCCGTTCCGCGTCCTGCGGCAGTTCGATGTTGGCGTGCAGCTCGACGTCCTCGCCATCCAGCGTGCGCGAACGGCCCGCCACCAGGCGCTTGAGCTTGGAACGCTCGAGTTCGAGCTCGGTCTTGCGCAGCCGGTATTCTTCGAGCACCCCGGGATCCGGATCGACGATCAGGACGCCGCGCGTACCATCGACGATCAGCAGGTCGTCGTCCTGGATCAGCGGCCGGGCATGCTGCATGCCGACCACCGCCGGGATGGCCAGGCTGCGCGCGACGATGGCGGTATGCGAGGTGGCGCCGCCCAGGTCGGTGACGAAGCCGCCGATCTTGAGGCTCTTGAACTGGATGGTGTCGGCCGGCGAGAGGTCGTTGGCGACCACGATCAGGTCGTCATCGGCGCTGGCTGTCTTGCGCTTCGCCAGCTTGCGCGGCTTGCCCTGCAGCACCCTGAGCACGCGCTCGACCACCTGCACAATGTCCTGCTTGCGCTCGCGCAGGTAGGCGTCCTCGAATTCGTCGAACTGGTCGACGACCTGCTGCATCTGCTGCACCACCGCCCATTCGGCGTTGCAGCGCCGCTCGCGAATCAGTCCGCGGACCACGTCGGTCAGGGCCGGATCGGCGAGGATCATGGCGTGCAGATCGACGAAGGCGGAAAGCTCGGCCGGGGCGCCGGGGACGCTGGCGTCGCTGCGCAGCGCATCGAGCTCGGCGCTTGCCGTGGCCACGGCCTTGTCGAAGCGGACCAGTTCGCCCGCCACGTCGCGTTCGCGCAACTGGTACTGGGCCACTTCCAGCATGGCATGCGAGACGAGGTGCGCACGCCCGATCGCGATGCCGCCGGAAACCGCCTGGCCGTGGAGGCTGAAGGTCATTGAGAGCCCACCCCCCGGCCCCAGTCGCGGCTCACTCCGACTCTCCGAACTTGTTGGCGATCAGATTGAGCATGGCCTGCAAGGCTTCGTCGGCACGCTCGCCCTCGGTATCGACGATCACGGTCGAACCCTTGCCGGCGGCCAGCATCATCACGCCCATGATGCTTTTGGCGTTGATGCGGCGGCTGCCGCGCTCCATCCAGACCTCGCAGGGAAACGAACCGGCCAGCTGGCACAGCTTGGCCGAGGCGCGGGCATGCAGGCCCAGCTTGTTGACGATTTCGGCTTCGACGCGCGGCATGTCAGGCGGCAATTATCATGTTCGCTGTTCAGTGCTTGAGCATGTTGAGCACGCCGTCGCGGCCGCCGGCCACGGCACGGGTGAGCAGGGTGTCCATGTCCTTGTCGCGATAGGCGACGGCCCGCAGCAACATCGGCAGATTGACGCCGGCAATGCCCTCGATGCGCCCCGGCTCGAGCAGCTTCATGGCGATGTTGGACGGCGTGGCGCCGTAGATGTCGGTCAGGACCAGCACGCCGCGGCCGTTATCGACCAGATTCAGCATCGCACGCGCCAACGGCAGCGCATCCAGCGGGTCATCCTGCGCCGCCACGCCGAGCTGGGCAATCTGCGGCGGCCTCTTGTTGAGCACGTGGCAGGCGCACTGGATCAGCGATTCGCCATATGTGGTGTGGGTCAGCAGGAATATTCCGATCATTTGCCCATTCTATCAGCCCGTCGCTGCCGCGCCCCGCGGCGGGATCGCGTTACCGGGTCGCCATCCAGGCCAGGACAAGGATGGCGGCGACCACGAAGACTATCGACAAGCGCCGCACCCAGCGCGCGTTGCTGGCTTCCAGCGCCTGCTCGGCGTCGACCATGCGGCGGATCCGGCGCATGGCCGCGATACCGACGGTGCGCCGCACGGCGCGCTGGATTTCGGGATCGTCGCTTGAGGGTTCACCCCCCGGCCCCCGCTCCGGGAGCGGGGGTGACGGTGGTTCGCCGGCGGCGCCGGCTCCGGTTTGACTTGCGCCGCCTTGGGGTCCCCCAAGGGGACTTCTTTCGGGGCGCGGCCCGCCGGCGGCGTCGCTCACTGCACCACCTCCAGTTTCAGGTCGGGGACTTCGATCTTGATCCGTGCCGCCATCGCCGGCGTCGCGCTCGCCGTGCCGTCGGCGCCGACTCTCAATACCGCAACGACGCCGAGTCTGCGCGCCATCTCGCGCCAGTCCGGGCCGGCGATGAAAATCGGCTTCGACAGTGCATCCGAACGCGTGCCTGCCCCCGGCCCCGGCGCGATCAGCACCGTCACGGCCTGCGTCGCGGTCGCCGGAAAACCGCTGCGCGGATCGAGCAGATGACAGTAGCGGCGGCCGTCCAATTCGAAATAGCGATGGTAGTCGCCCGAAGTGCCGATGGCTTCGCCGTCGCGCAGTTCCAGCGTGGCCAGCGGCGCGCCGCCCACGCCCTGCGGCCGCGGGTGCTGGATGCCGATGCGCCACGCCGCACCGTTCGGCTTGCCGTCGCGGCTGCCCAGTGCCATGACGTTGCCGCCGATATTGATCAACGCATGGGCGATACCGTCCTGTTTCAGCAAGGCGACGGCGCGATCCAGCGCGACGCCTTTGAGGTAGCCGCCGAAGTCGAGAGCTACGCTCTGGTTGCGGCTGCTGATGCGATTGCCGTCAAGCCGCAGGTCGGCAATCGAGGGCTGCCGGGCCAGCAGCGCCTTGACCGCGGCGGGATCGGGCAGTCGCGGCTGGATCTCGTCGGTATGGAAACCCCAGAGGGCGATCAGGCGGCCGATGCCGGGATCGAAGAAGTGATCGCCGGCGGCGGCGATGGTTTGCGCCTCGCGAATGAAGGCGGCGAATTCGGCGCTGACCTGGTGGCTGCGGCCGGCGGCAATGGCCTCGTTCAGGGCCGAAAGTTCGGAAGGCTGCCAGGCGTGGTAGGTGCGATGCAGGCGGTCGAACTCCTGCAGCACGCGATTGCCGGCGGCGCGGGCCTGGGCTTCCGGCACGCCGACGATCAGCAGTTCGACCCGGGTGCCGAAGACGTAGGACTCCTGCCGCCATGGCGCCGACGGCCCGCACGCGGCAAGCAGCCAGGCCGCGGCGAGCAGGATCAGGAGCCGGCGCACTCCCGTTCCAGGGCGGATACCAAGGTGGCGGCCACATCGAAGCGCGTCTGCTGCTGGATTTCGACGAAGCAGGTGGGGCTGGTGACATTGATCTCGGTCAGGCAGTCGCCGATCACGTCGAGGCCGACGATCAGCAGGCCGCGCGCCCAGAGAGTCGGCGCCAGCGCCTCGGCGATCTCGCGGTCGTGGCCCAGCAGCGGACGCGCCACGCCCTTGCCGCCGGCGGCAAGGTTGCCGCGCGACTCGCCGGGCTTGGGTATGCGCGCCAGGCAATACGGCACGGGTTCGCCGGCGATCAGCAGGATGCGCTTGTCGCCCTGGCCGATGGCCGCCAGGTAACGCTGCGCCATGATGCTGCGGGCGCCGAAGTGGGTCAGGGTTTCGACGATGACGTTGCGATTGGGGTCGTCCTTCAGCACGCGGAATATGCTGCTGCCGCCCATGCCGTCGAGCGGCTTCAGGATCACGTCGCCCAGTTCGTCGATGAAGGCGTGGATGTCCTCGGGATCGCGGGCGATCAGCGTGGTCGGCGTGTATTGCGGAAATTCGGTGATCGCGACCTTCTCCGAGTGGTCGCGGATCGCGCGCGGCTTGTTCCAGATCCGCGCGCCTTCGGCTTCGGCCCGCTCCAGCAGCCAGGTGGCGGCGATGTACTCGAAATCGAAGGGCGGATCCTGTCGCATCAACACGGCATCGAAGGCGGTGAGCGGGGTCAGCGCCTCTTCTTCGAGCACAAACCAGGGCTCGTCCTGCCGGGTCAGGAGAATCTTCTGCGCGTGCGCCGCGACGCAGCCATCGCGCCAGACCAGGGCGGCGCGCTGAATCGCCCACACCTCGTGGCCGCGTTTGGCCGCCACGCGCATCATCGCCACGCTTGAATCCTTGTAGGCCTTGAGGTCTTCCAGCGGGTCGAGGATGAAGGCGAATTTCATGGCGAGCTGCTCCTACGTTTGCGGCGCGGCGCGTTCCAGTTCGAGCGCCGCCGCCAGCATGGCCAGCCGCGCCACCACGCCATAGGCATAGAAACGGTTGGGCGGCGCGTCGGGGCCGAGCTGGGCGTTGGGCAGCGAGCAGCCGGTCTCGAAGGCCAGCGGCTCGAAGCGCATGCCCGGCGCGTTGAGGTTCTCGTTGATGGCGCGCCCGGTATTGACGCGGTAGAAGCCGCCCACCACGTAGCGGTCGATCATATACACCACCGGCTCGGCAGTGCCGTCATCGACCTGCTCATAGGTCGGCACGCCTTCCTGGATGATGACCTCGGTCACCGGCATGCCTTCCTTGATCACCGCCATCTTGTTGCGCTGTTTACGATTGAGGCCCCTGACCTCGTTCGCATCTTTCACCGTCATGATGCCCATGCCGTAGGTGCCGGCGTCGGCCTTGACGATGACGAAGGGGTCGGCCGCGATGTTGTACTCCTTGTATTTGGCGCGCATGCGGTAAAGCAGGGTGTCGATGTTGGCGGCCAGGCATTCCTCGCCGGCGCGCTCGTGGAAATTGACCTTGCCGCAGACCTCGAACTCGGGATTGATCAGCCAGGGATCGATGCCGAGTTCGCCGGCGAAGCTGATGGCGACGTCCTGATAGGCGGCGAAATGCACCGATTTGCGCCGCACGTGCCAGCCCGCCCACAGCGGCGGAATCAGGAACTGCTCATTGATGTTCTGCAGCAGTTGCGGCACGCCGCCCGACAAGTCGTTGTTGAGCAGCACCGCGCAAGGATCGAAATCCTCCAGGCCGAGGCGACGGCCCTCGGTCCCGACACGCTTCAGCGGCTCCAGGGTGAGCTTCTGCCCGTCGGGCAGGTCGAGCGTGGTGGGCTGAGTGATCTCCGGCAGCAGGCTGCCGATGCGCACGTTGAGGCCGGCGTGATGCAGGATGGACGCCAGGCGCGCCACGTTCATCAGGTAGAACTGGTTGCGCGTGTGGTTCTCCGGCACCAGCAGGAGATTCCTCGCCTCGGGGCAGATCTTCTCGATCGCCGACATCGCCGCCTGCACGCACAGCGGCAGGAAGGCCGGATTGAGGTTGTTGAAGCCGCCGGGAAACAGGTTGGTATCGACCGGCGCCAGCTTGAAGCCGGCATTGCGCAGGTCAACCGAGCTGTAGAACGGCGGCGTGTGTTCCAGCCACTGGGTGCGCAGCCAACGCTCGACCGTGGTGTCGTGGTCGAGGATGCGGCGTTCGAGATCGAGCAGCGGCCCGGTCAGGGCGGTGGTGAGATGTGGAACCATGTTCAGATATCAGGTGTCAGGTGTCAGGTGTCAGAAGATGGGGGCATGGCACGCCGCCGCCGCAAGCGGCAAGGATAACTGATTCCCGATCCCTGATCCCTGGCGCTACACCAGGCCCTTGACGGCGAATTCGGCAAAGGCTTCCGGCAACAACGCTTGCTCCAGGCTGCGCTGGGAGAACAGGAAGCGGCCGTCGCAGACAAAACCCAGTTCGCCCCAGTCCACCTCGTTGAGCATTTCCGTCAGACGCTTCAAGTCGGCCGCCGGCAGTGTCGCGCGATGCGGGAACAGCGCCAGCACGGCGCCGTCGTAGTTGTTGCAGGGGTGCTGGAAGAAGGGCCGGGCATTGCGCGTCTTGTGATTGACATAGATGCGCGGCGCCTCGGAGACGTAATGGCGGCGCCCCCATTTCCACCAGTTAGCTTCGTCGAAGCGCGTCACGCGGCGCGCCAGCAGGCGCTCCTTGAACTGTTCCAGCCAGGCGACCGGCCCTTCGCGGTCGAGGTAGACCATGCGTCGCGTGGCGCCGGTCTGGGCAGTTTTGGAGCAGACGAATTCGGTGTTGGCGAATTCCTCGTTGCTGAAGATTTCATCGGCACCCGACACAGCGCCGACCTTGACGGCGAACACGCTGGCCAGCGGCAGACTGTAGATGCCGCGGGTGAACATCAGTTGGCCGCCGGACAGGGCCATGCGCCGGCCGTCATGCAGGCGGTGGCTGGCATTGCCCTTCTCGAAGCGCCAGATGGCGCAGTTGGGCGCGGCGCCTTCGAAAATCTTCGCGTCGCCGAGGTCCTCGAAATCGGTGATCGTGCCCTGGTCGAACAGCCAGGCGTTGAGCCGCCCGGCGCCGGTGGCCTTGAGGAAGTCGCGCGGGGTGATGAGGATCAGCTCGCCGCCGGGGGCGAGGTGGCGCACGCATTTCTCGATGAAATGCAGGTAGAGGTTGGCATGGCCGTCGAGCAGGCTGGAGCCAAGCCGCAGCGCGGTTGCCGGCAGGATGTCGCGCGCCTTGACGTAGGGCGGATTGCCGATCAC
This sequence comes from Rhodocyclales bacterium RIFCSPLOWO2_02_FULL_63_24, assembly GCA_001828935.1. Lineage (GTDB taxonomy): Bacteria > Pseudomonadota > Gammaproteobacteria > Burkholderiales > Rhodocyclaceae > Sulfuritalea. The sequence continues at coordinate 126 of MHZX01000005.1, read as the reverse complement.
GGTGGCGAATTTCTCGCCCTCGGGGTAGGCAAAGAAGTCGATGTTGAGCGCGCCGGGCGGACAGTGGGCCGGATCGAGTTCGATCGCCACGCAACCGGGCAGGCGCCCTGAAAACGCGCCGTCGCC
>MHZX01000004.1 GCA_001828935.1 Rhodocyclales bacterium RIFCSPLOWO2_02_FULL_63_24 | reverse complement strand
AGGAAATGCACGGCCGAGGTTTTTTGCTCGTTCTCGCGCTCCAGGTCCTCGTCGGCAATCGCGAACACCGGGTCGAAGCCGTCGACCCGAACCCAGACGCGGTCTTCGACGCCCTTGAGCAAGGCCAGCATGCGGTTGCGTTCGGCTTCGTCGGCGTACTCGATCTGCATCGTGACCTTGAAGTTGCTGCCATCGGGGATAAGCGGTGCGTAAGAGTCAAGTTCGTGCTGGATGCCGTCCTCTTCGAAGATTTTCTCGACACGCAGCATCTCCTGGATCTGGTAACGGATCAGCAGTTCGTTCTCGAATATCAGCAGGATGTGCTCACCCAGCTTGACGCGGCGCAGCTTCTTTCGTGCCATGACTTCGTCGCGCATGGCGGGACGCGCCTTGGCATAGGTCTCGAGGGTCATCAATGAGTCGCGGGTGATGGTCATTGTGGTTTCCATTTATTCAAGTCCGTAAGCAATCCGCAGCAGGGTCAGCGGGTGCAGCTTCTCCTTGCGCCCGGCGGCGCCGGCCTCGTTCATGCCCTGCAGGATGTGGCGGCCGGCGATGGCGCAGTCGGAGCTGACATAGTCCGGCTCGTCTTTCGCCATGGCCTTGAACACCGGCTTGCCGATCTTCATCGACAGTTCGTAATATTCCTCCTTGACGCCCCAGGTGCCGTCGTGGCCGGCGCAGCGCTCCACGGTGTTCACGGTGGCGCCAGTCAGCTTGAGCATTTCCTCGGTCTTCCTGCCGACGTTCTGGACCCGTGAATGGCAGGGGATATGGTAGGAAACCTTGCCCAGCGGCACCTTGAAATCAGTCTTGAGCAGGCCGTCCTTATTGCGCAGGACGAAGTATTCAAAGGGGTCGTACATGGCGTCCGAAACCACCTTGCAGCGCGCGTCGGCGGCGAACAACAGCGGGATTTCGCTCTTGAACATCAGCGTACAGGACGGCACCGGCGTCAGGATGGCATAGCCAGCCTGTGCCAGCTCGTGCATCAGCGGGATGTTGCGTTCCTTGTACTTCTCGACGGTCTGCAAGTCGCCGAGTTCCAGCTTGGGCATGCCGCAGCAGGTTTCGCCCTGAACCAGCACGTAGGGAATCTCGTTGTGGTCGAGCAGCTTCAGCAGGTCGTGGCCCAACCCCGGCTCGTTGTAATTGACGTAGCAGGTCGAGAACACGGCGACCTTGCCCGGCGATTTGGCGCCATCCTTCACCGGATGGTTGTGACTGGCGGTTGCATTGGCGCGAAAGTTGGCGCTGTCGAACTCCGGTAGCTGGCGCTCCTTCTGCACGCCGAGCACTTGCTGCAAGACGGCGCGCGCGGGGCCGAACTTGTTGGCGGCGTTCACGGCGTGCACCACCACCGGGATCGAGGACAGGGTGCCGACCAGTTCGGTGGAGGTCAGCAGCTTGTCGCGGAATTTCATTTTCCCGGTCTTGTACTGGATCGCCTTGGCGCGCAGCATGGTGTGCGGGAAATCCAGGTTCCACGCGTGCGGCGGAACGTAGGGGCACTTGGTCATGAAGCAGACGTCGCACAGATAGCACTGGTCGACGACTTTCCAGTATTTTTGCTTCGGCACGCCGGCGGTCTCGGCATCGCCCGCGGCATCGATCAAGTCGAACAGTGTGGGGAAGGCATTGCACAGCGAGACGCAGCGGCGACAGCCGTGGCAGATGTCGAAGATGCGCCCGAGTTCCTTCTCGCAGGCGGCCTCGTCGTAGAAGTCGGGATTTTTCCAGTCGATCGGATGACGGGTCGGGGCTTCGAGATTGCCTTCGCGCATGGCGTCCTTTCCTTTGCGTTACATGAGATGGGCAGGGCGTCGGGGTCGGGAGTCGGCGCGTGCCGGCCCGCGAAGCGGAATCCCCGGCAGACAAGGTCCGGTACGGCGCGCGGGCTGGCCGCGTGCCGTCCGCTGGCCTTTATCAGCCGTTGAGGCTGTCCAGCGTCCTCTGGAACTTGTTGGCGTGCGAGCGCTCGGCCTTGGCCAGCGTCTCGAACCAGTCGGCGACTTCGTCGAAGCCTTCGTCGCGCGCGGTCTTGGCCATGCCCGGGTACATGTCGGTGTACTCGTGCGTTTCGCCGGCAATCGCAGTTTTCAGGTTCAGCGCGGTTTCACCGAAAGGCAGGCCGGTGGCCGGATCGCCGCAGGTTTCGAGGTATTCGAGGTGGCCGTGGGCGTGACCGGTCTCGCCTTCGGCGGTGGAACGGAACACGGCGGACACGTCGTTGTAGCCTTCGATATCGGCCTTGTTGGCGAAGTACAGATAGCGGCGGTTGGCCTGCGATTCGCCGGCAAATGCGGCTTTCAGGTTACCTTCGGTTTTAGATCCCTTGAGTTGCATGTCGATACTCCTCTGCGTTGGATTGGAGGCGCCGAGCCGTCGCCCGGCCCCAAGTCAAGAGCGGGACAGCTCGTAGACCTGCTGAAACTCTAGTCGAGCGAACCGACAAGTTCTAATTGTATTTTTCGACTGGAACGATAGCCGCGGACTATCGCCTTACCGGATTGGCCGGGTACCCGGAAGATGACAGTCAAGCAGCGCCTGGCGCATCAGGTCGATCGCCTTGTGGCGCGGGAAGCTGGAGCGCCAGACCAGGCCGACGCTGCGCGTCGGTGTTGGTTCGACGAAGGGTTTCACCCGCAGCAGGGGATCGTCGGCGGGAATGCCATCGACGCTGCTGGACGGCATGACGGTCACGCCGACACCGGATGAAACCATGTGGCGGATGGTTTCCAGGGAACTGCCTTCCAGCACCTGGGGCGATTCGCCCTGGCTGGCGCGGGTGCACAAGTCGAGCACCTGATCCCGGAAACAGTTGCCGGCGCCCAGCATCAATAGCGGTTCATCGAGCAACTGCGTCGGCCGCAGCGACTTCAAGTCGGCCCATGGATGGCCGACCGGTACCAGGGTGCGAAACGCTTCTTCATACACCGGTTGGGCGACGATGCCGGGTTCGTCGATGGGCAGCGCCAGCACCAGCACATCCAGCTCGCAGGACTTGAGCCTTTCCAGCAGGTTTTCGGTGTAGCCCTCGGCGATGAACAGGGGCATTTGCGGCGCGCGCGCCTTGACCCTGGGCACCAGTGCCGGCAATAGCCAGGGGCCGATGGTGTAGATCACGCCCAGACGCAGCGGACCCGTCAGCGGATCCTTGCCGCTCGCCGCGATCTCCGTCACGCGCGCGGCTTCCGCCAGCGCCCGCTCCGCCTGCGCCACCACCTGTGCGCCAACCGGGGTGGCGCGGACGTCGCCCGAGCTGCGTTCGAACAAGACGATGCCAAGTTCTTCTTCGAGTTTCTTTACCGCCACCGACAGCGTCGGTTGCGACACGTTGCACTTATCCGCCGCCCGCCCGAAGTGGCGTTCCCGGGCCAGGGCGACGATGTAGCGGAGTTCGGTCAGGGTCATGGCGTGCCAAAGAAAACGGATAGCGATGGGCGGCCGAAGCCGGGGCTGCGTCCCGGCTCGGCGCCAGATCGCGTGAGACTATCACGACCGTGGCATCGTCGCCGGGGACCACGCGAAAGCCGGTTTTCAACACCAGTTTCAAGGCTCGGGTGTTGCTCGCCTGGATCATGCCGTGCATCCTGCGCTCGCCGCCAGCCGTGGCTAGATCCAGCAGAGCCTGCAACAAAGCGGTGCCGATGCCGCGCGCGCGTTGGTCGGGCAGCACCATGAGGGCGAACTCCGCCGCGCCATGCTCGACGACGTACTCGGCATGACCCAGCACCTCGTCGTCGGAAGCAACCGCCAGCACGGCGACGCGTTGGCACTGATCGACCGCGTCGAGGCGGCTGAGCAGCGCCAGATTCGGCGCCTCGCCATGGGAGAAATGGCGCTGGTAGAGTCCGTCGCGATCCATCGCCGCGAGAAAACGGGCGACGCGGCGGCGGTCCTTCGGAGCGGCCGCACGCACCTGCATCTGTGCCGGGTCGGCCCACGGCTGGCGAGCGCTCACGGCCGCTCTCCAGCGACGAAGTCGACGCTGGCCGCGATCACCATGGGGTCGTCGAGCAGGCGGCGATGCCCCAAACCATTGGTTTCCAGTAAGCGCCCTTGCGGCCAATTGCGGGCGTGGCGATGGCCGTCGGCGAACGGCACTTCGCGATCCCGGCGGTCGTGGATCACCAGCAGAGGCTGCTCGCCGCTGGCCTGCTCGGCCTCGAACTCGCTCCATTTAAGCCCGAAACGATACTCGATGCGGCGCTGCATGGCCGCGCGCAGGGCCTCCGGCCATTGCAGTGCGGCTGCAATGCGACGCGAGGAATCGGCCAGGCTGGCGGGCGGCGCGATCAGCACCGCGCGCTTCACCGCCGGCCGTTGCGCCAAGGTCATCGCCGCCACCGCGCCGCCCAGCGAATGGCCGACGATGGCATGCACCGGACCGAGATGATCGAGCACCGCATGCAGTCCCTGCAGGACATGCGGCAGCGAAGACTCGGTGCCGCCGGTCATGCCGTGCCCCGGCGCATCGTAAGCCACGACGGAGAATCCGCGCGCCAGCAGGGGCTCGATGAAGGCCCGCAACTGGGTTCCGCGCCCACCCCAGCCATGCACCAGAACCACCGCCGGGTCCACCGCGCGGCCCCAGCGCCAGGCAATCAGTCGGCCCGAAATCAGTGGCACCGGCATCAGGCTGGCTTCCTCCAGCACCGCCAGTTCTTCATCGGAGAAGGGCTGGCGCGGCGGCGTCAGCATCAGGCGGATTGCGCGCTCGACGGCGTGTCGCGGCGCGGCCTGCGACAGGACGCGGAAGATCGCGCGCTGCCAGAACAATTGGGCCGAGAACTTAAACGCACGAACGATCGTGCGATTTATAGGCCAAAAAAAAGCGGGCTTAAGATTCAGTTCCATGATCACTCCTTTGTCTGAATGACTGCGTGGTCGCGAACCAGTCGATCGAATGCGGCGAGTGCCCGGCGGTCCGCATCCGGGTCGTCGAGGAGGCGACGGCTTTGCTGAGTCACCTGATAGATCCCTTCCAATTCAAAGGCAAGCTGCTCGGCATCGGTATCCGGACGCAATTCGCCGGCCTCCACCGCCTTCACCACAGTCTCCACCAGGGTGCGCCGCAAGGCGAGCAGACCGTGCTTGACCTCATCCCGCAGCGGGCCCGGCTGGTCATCGAACTCGGCGGCGGCGGCGTTGATCACGCAACCGCCGGGCAAATTGGCTACCTTGGTCCAGTCCAGCCAGTTGATAACGATGGCCCGCAGCCTCGCCAGTCCGCGGGGTTGCCGAAATGCCGGACGCAACACAACATCGGCGAAACGCTGCTGGGATTCGCGCAAGACTGCCAGTTGCAGCTCCTCTTTCGAGCCGAAATGGGCGAAGAGTCCACTCTTGGACATGTGCGTGCGCTCGGCCAGCACGCCGATGCTCAGGCCGCCGACACCGCAACAACTGGCCAGCGAGAACGCCTCGTCGAGGATTGCCTGTCGTGTTTGTTCGCCTTTGCCCATGGCCGCTTTATAGGACGATCGTTCGTTCGTGTCAAGCCGCTGGGTTAAGAAACTTTTGGGACGGGCGCCGCGCTCCTGCGCGACGAGCCATCAACCTACAAAACGCATTTGATCCGCAGATTTCGCCGATTAACGCAGATGGATCAGCGCATTACCTGGTCAGGTCGTACCACCTGCCGGGGGCGCCGTGGGTATCGGCCACTTCGTTGTTTTATCTGCGTAATCTGCGTCATCTGCGGATTGAACTGAGATTTTTAGGATCAAATCATCCCCTTGCGTCGCGGCAATCAGGAAAAGCCTACCGTGACCACAGTCCCCTGGTCTTCCTTGCTTTCCAGTCGCAGACGCCAGCCATAACGGTCGCAGATCCGCTTGACCAGCGACAGTCCGATGCCTGCTCCTTCGCTGCTCAGGTCGCGATAGTGGCGAACGAAAACCTGCTCGATGGCGTGGCCCGGAATGCCCCTCCCGGTATCGCTCACCGTGAGCGAAGCGGCGTCCTGGCGCAGCACCACCGATCCCGCGGCTGTATAGGCAAAGGCATTGCGCACCAAATTTCTTACCAGGATTTTCACCAGGCCGGCCAGCGGATGCTCCCAGTCGTTCGGGCTGCGATGTCGCACCTTGGCCGCCAGTTCGGTGACCGGCGCCACCACCGTGCGCGACAGCCAGATGCCGCCCAGGGCCGACAACATGGTAATGGTCATCACCATCAAGCCCAGCATCCAGGCCAAACGCTGTTCGCGGCGGGCGTGCAGGGCGATGTCGTGGAGCAGGCAGTAGCGTGCGCCGCCGCGTTCGACGCTGACCACCCGGTAGCCGATCGTGCCCAAGCGGATATCGTGACGACCGACCGGCAGCCCCGCCAGGTAATCCGGCACCTCGCCTTGCACCGCAAAGGTATCGAGATCGAAGGCCAAGTCGGCCACCTTGAGCAGCTGCCGGTTTTCGCCGGCGCGCGCGCCGCGTCAGGGCACGCAAGCGCAAGTCGAGCTCGCGCAATTCGAAAGGTTTGACCAGATAATCGTCGGCGCCCTCATCGAAACCCGCCGCCTTGTCTTCCAGCGTGGCGCGCGCGGCCAGCATCAATACCGGCACCACGGATTGCGCGTCGCGACGCAACCGCCGGCACAGACTGAGGCCGTCGATGCCGGGCAACATCAGGTCCAGCACGATCACGTCATGCGGCTGAGTCACCGCCAGATGCAGGCCGGTGACGCCGTCCAAGGCCATATCCACCAGATAGTCTCTCGACTCAAGGTAATCGGCGATGTTGGTCGCCAGGTCCTTGTTGTCTTCGACGACGAGTACGGAAATGGCTTCAGAGCCGCGCATGTCAGGGTGGATTGGAAGCTGAAGGGCTTGGACGCCTTTTACTGCAAGCGCCGCGCCGCGTCCAGTGCAAACGGTTTCCTGGCGACTGATGCGATGCAACTGGCGGATATGGTGGAAATCGATCAGACCCCAGGCCACCAGGAACAGAATGCCCGCCATGGCCGCGGTGGGCAGGTAGGCCGCGAGCGGGGCCACCAGCAGGAGAATGCCCAACAGGAAAAACGACGCATACACGACCGCCGGCGGCGTCTTGGCCCCGGCGGCGTAATTCACGCCACTGCGATTGAAGGAACCGGACGAGGCATAACCGGAAAAGAAGGCGCCGACCAGGTTCGAAAGGCCCTGGCCGATGAATTCCTGGTTGCCGTCGACATGCTGGCCGGAGCGACCGGCAATGGCGCGGGAAATCGACACCGCCTCGGTCAGCGCCAGCAGGGTGATGATCAGCTACGGAAACAGCATCTGCGACAGGCCGTGGAAGGAGAAGTCCGGTGCGAACAGCGGCGGCAGGCCGGCGGGCAAGGCGCCGACGCTGCGGATGGCGGTCGACTCGATGCCGAAGAAATTCTTGATCTGGCTGCCGGCGATGAGCAGAGCGGCGCTGGCGGTGAAACCGATCACGACGGTATGCGAAATGAAATTCACCAGCACCCCCATGCGCGCCAGCCCGAACGCCAGCTGGAACGCCCCGGTGAGGAACGTCATGGTCAGCACCAGGCCGATGAATTCCGGCGACCCCGGCGGGGCGTGAGGACTCACCGAGGCGAACACGGCAATCGAAATGGCGGTGGCGGGGCCGGAAACCAGATGCCACGACGAACCGAACAGCGCAGCGACGATCGCCGGCGCCATCGCCGCATAAAGACCCTACTCGGGCGGCAAGCCGGCAATGGTGGCAAAGGCCACCGCCTGGGGCAGCACGATCAGCGCGCCGGTCCGCCCGGCGAGGACATCCTCCCGCGTCGTGCTGCGGGTCACCCGGTCGCGCCAGCGCAGGAAGGGAAACAGGCGAGCCCAATTGATCGAGGCGGGCGGAGTGCTACGGCTGGCCTGTTCCGCGTACATCGTGCAACTCCAATCAAAACGATGACCGAAGTCTGACGCGGGGCGCGTTAACGACCGGTTAAGCGCAGATCAACGACGCGTTATCCGCAGGGCGCCGGAATCGACCGGGCTATCGTGATTGGCGAACCGCGAAACGTCGAAGTACCGTCCTTGATGACCGGCCGGAGCGATAATGCCCTTCATGTACGAGTCCCTGCCAACCCTGATCCGGGCTCTTCTCGATCCGCGCCGCTATCCGCACCCTGCCGCGCAGGTCGATTTGGTCGAGACTCATGCCTCGTGGTTGCTGCTGGCCGGCGAATTCGCCTACAAGATCAAGAAGGCGATCACCTTGCCCTTCCTCGATTACGGCACGCTGGCGCGGCGCGAAGCGTTCTGTCGCGCCGAACTGCTGCTGAACCGCCGCCTCGCCCCGGATCTGTATCTCGATGTGATGCCGATCGGCGGCGCGCCCGAGCAGCCCAGGCTCGGCTCGCAGCCAGCCATCGAGTGGGCGGTGCGCATGCGCCGCTTCGACGAGAACGGTCGGCTCGATCGGGTCGCGGCGCGCAACGAATTACAACCGGCGCACCTCTCCCAGCTTGCCGCCACGCTTTGCGCCTTTCAGGAAAAAGCCGCAGCGGCCGCCCCGGATATGCGTTTTGGCGCTCCGGACCAGGTACTGGCGGCTGCGCGGGAAAACTTTTCCGAGTTGCGCCAGTTCTTGCCGCAGTCCGATCAACCGCAGGTGGAGCAGTTGGCGCGCTGGACCGAAGAAGAATTCGCGCGGCGCGCCGCCGACTTTGTCGCGCGCAAGGCGAACGGTCGCGTGCGCGAAGGACACGGCGATCTGCATCTTGGAAACCTGGTGCTGACCGACGGTCGCGTGGTGCCCTTCGACTGCATCGAGTTCAACGATGACTTTCGCTGGAACGACGTCGCCAGCGAAATCGCTTTCGTCTGGATCGACCTGCTCGACCATCGCCGGCCGGGGCTGGCCGCCTGGTTGCTGAACGCCTGGCTGGAAGTCGGCGGCGATTTCGAGGCGCTGGCCGTGCTGCGGTTTTATGCCGTGTATCGGGCCGTGGTGCGCGCCAAGATCGCCTCCCTGCGCGCCGGACAGGAAGACGCCGCGCAAGGACAGGCAGAACTCGACTCGGCGCGCGCCTATCTGCAACTGGCGCTGCGCATCGCCGTACCGCCGGCGCCGACTCTGGTCATCACCTGCGGCCTCTCGGGATCGGGCAAGACCACCGCCAGTTCAGCGCGGCTGTTGGACCCGAACGGGGAGGCCGCCGGCAGCCTCCTGCGGCTGCGCTCTGACGTCGAACGCAAGCGCCTGTTCGGACTCGCGCCGCAGGAAAGCAGCGGCTCGGCGCTCGACGACGGCATCTATACGGCGGCCGCCACGACGCGTACCTATGGCCGGCTGCACTCGCTGACGCGCAGCCTCCTCAACGCCGGCTGGCCGGTGATCGTCGATGCCGCATTCCTGCGGCGCGAGGAACGGTCCGCCTTTCGCGCTTTGGCGAGCGAACTCGGCGTCGGCTTCGGCATCCTTGCCACCGAGGCAGCCGTCGACGAACTGCGCCGCCGCCTCGCGACGCGCAGCGGCGACGCGTCGGAAGCCGGCGTGACGGTGCTGCAAAAGCAGCTCGACTGGTTCGAGCCGCTCGACGACGAGGAGCGCGCCTGCGTCATTCGCCCCGCCTGTGGTCAAACAACGGACTTTGCCGGCGCAACTTGAAGCGGCCTCGGGTTCAAGCTAGTCTTCGACTTGAACCCATTTTCAGCGGAGGAGCCATGAAGGTCAGACCCGGAATCTATACCCTGCTCGGCGCGTTGCTGATCGCCTTCTCCGGCAGCAGCGAGGCCGCTCGAGCCGGCAGCCGCTCGTCGTCGAAACCCACATCGAGTTCATCGGCGGCGGCCAGCAAGAAGACGGACAAGGATGAGGCAGACGCCAAGTCCAGCAAAGGCATCAGCATCAAATATTCCGGCAGCGGCTCCTCGTCGGGCAGCGGCGGCTCGGCCGCCACGGCCGGTGCTGTCGGGGTTGCCGTTGGCGCCGCGGTGGGCGCCGCCGCCGGATCGGCGGCCGCCGCCAAAATATCCCCCGAGGACCAGCAGCGCCAAGCGGAAAAACAGCGCCAGCAAGTGGAATTGGCCAAGATCGCGGACGACAAGCGGCGGGCGGAGGAAGAGCGCAAACGCGAAGAAATGGAACGACTGGCCAAGCAGGCAGAAGAGGATCGCAAGCAGGAAGCGATTCGCCTCGCCCAAGAAAGAAAGAAGAAGGAACAGGCGCGGCAGCAGGCGGAGTTTGAGCGGCGCTGCGTCATCAAACCGGTGATGACCGACGCCGAAATCGCCAAATGCAGATGAGCTTGCGCTGAAATGCCGTCCCCGCCCTTTGGGACGGGGAATCGGGTAGGAGGCGGGGTCACCCCCGCCGTCCTCCCACACCACCGGACGTGCGGTTCCGCATCCGGCGGTTCCCGCCGTCCTCCCACACCACCGGACGTGCGGTTCCGCATCCGGCGGTTC
>MHZX01000003.1:4333-14694 GCA_001828935.1 Rhodocyclales bacterium RIFCSPLOWO2_02_FULL_63_24 | reverse complement strand
AAATGATGTAGACAAAGGAAGCGCCGAAGAAGGAGAAGCCGCGCACCACCCTGGATTTCGGCACCGAGAGCATGGCCGAGGTCAACGGATAGGTGACCTGGTCCTCGACCACCTGCGGCGCCTGCCCCGGGTATTCGGTGTAGACAATGACCTGCACGTCGGAGAGGTCGGGCAGCGCGTCGATCGGCGTGCGCAGCACGGCGTAAATGCCGGCCAGGGTGACGAACAGCGTGGCCAGCAGGACCAGAAACTTGTTCCGCGCCGACCAGTCGATCAATCCGTTCAGCATCTCAGTGGCCCTGGTGTGGCGCTGCCGCTGCCGCTGCCGAAGCCGTCGCATCCATCCTGGTGATCACCCATTCGCCGGGCTTGCGCTCGACGAACTCGATGGCAACCGCGCTGCCGGGTTTGAGCTTCGCGGTCAGCGCCGGATTCGCCAGCATGAAGTCCATGGTCATCGCCGGCCACTTGAGGCTGGCCACCGGGCCGTGGCTCACGGTGACCGTGCCGGCCTTGGCATCGATGGCGTCGAGCGTGCCACTGGCCTGATGGCCGCTGCTCGCAGCCGCCGGCGCGGCCGCTGGCGTCGCCGTCGCGCCGTGGGCGGCGTGGCCGAAACCGCCGACCGCCGCCTTGAGATTGCTTTCGGCGTCGATCAGGAAGTTGGCGGCGACCACCACCGGCTCGCCGTCCCTGACGCCCTCCATGATTTCGACATGGCTGTCGCTGCGCGCGCCGAGCTTGACCTGGCGCGGCTCGAAGCGACCCGCGCCCTTGTCGATCAGCACGATCTGCCGCGCGCCACTGTCGATCACCGCCGACAGCGGCACCGTCACCCGCTGTTCGCGAGCGCCGACCGCCAGTTCGACGCTGGCATACATGGCCGGCTTCAACAAGCCGCCGGGGTTGGCCAGTTCGATGCGCACCGGAATCGTCCGCGTCTCGGCCTTGAGCGTCGGGTAGATGTAGGCCAGCGTGCCGACAAAGCTCTTGTCCGGATAGGCGTTGATACCGAGCTTGACCTTCTGCCCGACCTTGAGCATGCCGATATCGCGTTCGAAGACATCGGCCAGCACCCACACCGCCGAGAGGTCGGCGATCTGGTAGAGCATTTCGCCGGGCATGAAGCGCATGCCGGCGATCGCCTTCTTCTCCAGCACCACGCCGCCCGTCGGCGCGCGGAAAGTCAGTGTGCGTTTCGCCTCGCCGCCCGCCGCCAGGGCCTTGATCTGCTCTTCGGAAATATCCCAGTTGCGCAGCCGCAGCAGGCTCGCCTCGGACAACTGGCGCATGCCGGACTGCATTTCCGCGCCAGCATCCTTGAGCGCGGCGACGCCCTTCGCCGCGACCACGTATTCGCGCTGCGCCGAGACCAGTTCCGGGCTATACACCTCGAACAGCGGCTGCCCCTTGGCCACCGGCTGACCGGTGGCATTGACATGCAGGCGCTCGACCCAGCCCTCGAACTTCGGCGCCACAGTGTGCAGACGGCGCTCGTCGATCTCGACGCGGCCGGCGGCGCGCACCTGGCGCGCCAATTCCCGCAGCGCGGCGGGCTCGGTCTTGACGCCGAGCTTCTGTACCTTCTCGGTGCTGATCTTGACCTCGCCCGCGGCGACGCCTTCGTCCTCGCCCTCATAGACCGCGATGTAATCCATGCCCATGGAATCTTTTTTCGGCACCGGCGAGGTGTCCGCCAGGCCCATCGGGTTGCGGTAGTAGAGCAGCTTGCGCGGCGCCGCGGCCGCAGCAGCCGCGGCGGGCTTGGTCGCCGTGTCGCCAGCGCCGACTCCTGGTCCCTTGCCTGCCCAGTAACCTGCGCCAAGCGCCAGCAGCAGGGCCGCCAGCGCGACAGGAATCTGATATTTCATAGGTCCTCTCCCACCATCTTTTCGATTTCGGCCAGGCGTATCTGCTGGTCGCCGCGCGCCTTGACCAGTTCGCCGCGGGCGCGGCGCAATTGCCGGTGCGCGTCGAGCACCGCAGCGAAATCGGCACGGCCGTTTTCATACGCGGACAACGCCGCGTTCAGATTCAGTTCGGCCTGCGGCAGCAGGCCGTTGTTCACCAGGCTCTCCAAGCGACTGGCGACTTCGAGACCGGCGAGGCTTTCGCTAAGTGCGGCCAGCGCCTGGTTGAGGTTGCCCTGGCGGCGCAGGCGCGCCGCTTCCAGGTTCAGCCCGGCCTCGCGTTCCTGGGCGCGGCGGCTGCCCTGTTGCAGGGGAATGTTGATCTCGAACATCAGCTCCCACTCGCTGACGCGGTTGCGCGTCTGGGTCGGCGAGATGCCGAGGTTCACGTCGGGATAGCGATTGCGCTCGACCAGTTCGCGTCCCTTCTCGGCGCCGGTGATACGCGCGTCGTCGGCGGCGAGTTGCGGATTGTTGGCGCGCAGCCGGGCTTCCAGCGCGACCATGTCCAGCTTCGCTGCCGGCGGCAGCAGGCGCAGCTTCTCGGGCGGGCGCAGCCTGACGTTTTCCGGCCGCCCGAGCAGGGCGCGAATGCGGGCACTGGCCTGGGCGCTCTCGCCTTCGAGCATGACCAGGTCGGTCTCCATGGCAATGATCTCGGATTGCGCGCGCAGGGCGTCCTGCTGGCTGCCGATCCCGCTGGCGTAACGGGTGCGGGCAATCTCGGCGACGCGCCGCATCAGGTCGAGGTTTTCCTGGGCATAACGGATGCTGGTCAGATGCACGTGATGCTGCGCGTAGTTGACCTTGATCTGCGTCGCCAGATCGATCCAGCCGGCGCGGGAGCGCGCCTGTGCCTCGTCGGCGGCGGCGCCGGCCACGTCGCGGCGCAGATCGCGCTTGCCGAACCAGGGCAGCGCCTGGCTGAAGGTATAGCGCGCGCCGCCGATCCGCGGCGGCAGCAGGTTGGCGCTGGCATCCAGACTCTCGTTGGTGACGTCGCGCAACTCGGTGCGCAGCATCGGGTCGGGCAGCGCGCCGGCCGGCTCGATGCGCGCCTTTGCCGCATCGGCCTCGGCGCGCAGCGCAGCGAATTCCGGATGGCGGCTGCGGGCGAAGTCGAGCAGGCTTTCGACCCGTCCGCCGATCACCTGCTCGGCCGGCTGGGCCTGCGCGCCCGCCGCGCCAAGCAGCAGCGTTGCGAGCAGGAGCGGAACGGCGCGCATGGCGCTACTTCGCCGCTTCGACGCGGACGACGACGTACTGGCCATCCTTTTCCTCGGCGCGGAAGCGCACCTTGTCGCCCTCCTTGACCGACGCCGGCACCACACCCTTCTTGAACGTAAAGGTCATGGTCATGGCTCCCATGCCCAGATTGTCGATCGGGCCGTGTGTCAGCGTGATGCTGCCCGCGGCCTTGTCGAGCCTCCTGATGGTGCCTGCGGACAATGGCTGGCTGGCGGCTTTGGTCGCCGGGGCAGCGTGCGCGGAGTGATCCATCGCGGCCACTGGTTGCAGGAAGAATGCCAAAGCAGCCGCCGCAGCGGCGCCCAAAACAAGCTGTTTCATGAAAACCTCTCCTATGACAAAAAACATTCGACGGCCAGCACCGGCATCTGCGCGGCGCCGTTCATGCCATCCTCAACTCGAAGCACACGCCTCCCGTCACCGACCGCACGCCGATCTCGCCGCCATGCGCGCGAATGATGGACCGGGTGATGGCCAAGCCGAGGCCGGCGCCCTCGTCGCTCCGGTGCCGCGACGGATCGGCGCGATAGAAGCGGTCGAAGATCCGCGCCAGGTGTTGCGCCGGGATCGTTTCGCCGCTGTTCTCGACGGCGAGTTTCGTTTCGCCGCCGGACGTCTCGATGCGGACCTGGATGCTGCCGCCCTTGGGAGTATGGCGGATGGCGTTGGAAATCAGGTTGGCCAGCGCCCGGCGCAGCATCAGCGTGTCGCCGGAGACCTGACCGCTGCCGGTCAGCGCCAGATGCAGGCCTTTTTCCTCGGCCAGCGCATCGAAAAAATCGAACAGCTCGCGCACCTGCGCGGCCAGATCGACCGGCTCGCGCCGGGGCACCACCAGCCCGTTGTCGGCCTGGGCGAGGAACAGCATGTCGCCGATCATGCGCGCCAGGCGTTCGTATTCTTCGGCATTCGAGGCCAGCACCTCGCGGTACTCGTCCGCGCTGCGCGCCCGCGTCAGCGCGACCTGGGTCTCGGTCATCAGGTTGCTGATCGGCGTGCGCAGCTCGTGGGCCAGATCCGACGAGAAGTCCTTCAGTCTTTGAAAGGAATCCTCCAGGCGGGCCAGCATCTGGTTCAGGGTCTCGGCCAGCTCGGCAAGCTCGACCGGCACCGCATCCAGGCTCAAACGGGTGTCGAGGCGGTTGGCCGTCACGCCCGCCGCGCCGCGCCGCATCGCCTGCAGGGGCGCCAGCCCGCGACGGACTGCAATCCAGCCAAGAAAGCCCACCAGCACGGCGGCCAGGGCGACGAACAGCCACAGCGTTTGGCGAAACGAAGACATGAAGTGCTCGTGATGGGAGATATCGACCGCCACGGCGACCAGCATCGGCGACAACTCGCGATTGCCGGTCGGCAGCAGTGTAGAAATGCCGCGCCAGGGTTGTCCGGCCTGCGCCCAGGACTGCGGTTTGCTGCTGGCGCCCGCCGGTTTCAGCAGGGCGTCAGGAAACGCGGCATTCGGCGTCGCAAACACCCGGCTTCCGTCGGGATGCAGGACCACGACCGCGAGCCCGTGATGGCCGACCAGGGAATCGTCGAGCTGCCGCGGCAGGGTGGCCCAATCCGCCGGCGAGCGGACCTGTTCCAGCAAGTGGGCGGCGAGGTCCGTCTTGCCGCTCAACACTTCCATGTCCTGCTCGACGAAGTGCTGTTCGACCGCGTTGCCGATCAGCAGCCCCAGCGCCAGCAGCACCGCCGTCGCCACGGCGGCGAACAGCAATGTCAGGCGCGTGGTGATCGAGGCACGGCGGCGACTCATGCCGCGTCCGCCTCCAGCACGTAGCCCATGCCGCGCACGGTGCGGATCAGTTTCGGCTCGAAACCGTCGTCGATCTTGGCGCGCAGCCGGCGCACCGCCACCTCGATGACATTGGTGTCGCTGTCGAAGTTCATGTCCCAGATCTGCGAGGCGATCAAGGACCGCGGCAGGACTTCGCCCTGGCGGCGCAGCAGGAGTTCCAGCAGCGCGAACTCCTTGGCGGTGAGGTCGATGTGGCGGCCGCCGCGCGACACGCGACGCCGCAGCAAATCCAGTTCCAGGTCTGCCGCGCGCACCACTTGCGGCTCCTGGTTGCGGCTGCCGCGGCGCAGCAGGGTGCGCACGCGGGCGAGCAGTTCGGCGAAGGCGAAGGGCTTGACCAGGTAATCGTCGGCGCCGAGTTCCAGGCCCTTGACGCGATCCTCGACCTGGTCGCGGGCGGTAAGGAACAGCACCGGCATCTGGCAACCGGCGCGGCGCAGCCCGGCCAGCACCTGCCAGCCATCGAGCTTGGGCAACATCACATCGAGGATCGCCAGGTCGTAATCGCCGGTTTCGCCCAGATGCAGGCCATCCACCCCGTCGCGCGCCAGGTCGACGACGAAGCCGGCCTCGACCAGCCCCTGTTTGAGGTAGTCGCCGGTTTTTTGCTCGTCTTCCACGACCAGAAGTTTCATTGCCCTTCTCCGTGCATTGCAATGCCGCAATTGTGCGCCCGCAGCTTCGGCGCCCGAGGCAGATTACAGAAATGTAATCGCGGCGTCTGCCTGCGGTGAGGATGGCGCTCGCCGCCGTTGCCGAGCGAGTACGGAAACTGCCGTGAAAGTCGGCGCTGGCGGGACGGCGGCTGAAAGCTCAACCGCGCTCCTTCCTGGCGGCAACGGCGCTCAGGAATGCTTCCAGCAGCGGCTCGCGCGGCAGCAGTCGGGTGTCTGTCGGCGGGTGAAATTCGGGGTGCCATTGCACGCCGAGAACGAAACCGTCGCCCCGCCAGCGGATTGCCTCGACGATGCCGTCGGGCACCGCGCGCGCCTCGACTGCCAGATCCTTGCCCAGTTCGCGCACGGCCTGGTGGTGAATGCTGGTCACCAGCCCGCCGTCGAGGCCGCCGTAGATCGTGCGCAGGCTGGCGCCCGGCTCGAATGCGACCGCGTGCGCCAGTTCGTCGAGTTCGCGCACGTAATCGCTGACGCGGATCGCGCGCCGCTCGACTTCGCCGTGCTCGACCAATGTCGGCAGCATGAAGGCCAGCGCGCTGTGGGCCATGACCCAGTGCGCGATCGACTGTTCGAGATATTGCAGCTTCTTGTCGCGGAATCCGAGTTCGGCCGGCACCCGGTGCATCAAGCGGGGCGACAGCCCGATGCGCAATGAGCCCGTCACTTCGGCTTACGCCTCCCGCCAGCGACGCGCCTGCGCGCGCATCAGCTCCGGCGCCGATCCGAATTCGGCGAAACGGGCACGGCACCAGCCGGCGTCGCTCTCGCCCTGCTCGACCTGCGCCTTGATGCGGGCGCAGGCGGCGTCGGCATCGAGTTCGATGGCGTGCTGCTCGATCTTCGCCAGCGTCTCCAGGATGTCGTCGCGCAGGCTGGTGTGCTCGCCGGTCTTCGGGTCGACCAGCACGCCCTCGGCGCCGAAGCGGCAGGCCTGGAAGCGATTGAAGCTATACACCAGATAGTCGTCCTCGACCGGAACGATCGGTCGTTCGATCATCAGGTAGCGGCACAGGGCCTGCAGGTAGGCGGCCAGGTCGGCGGCATGGCCGACCGTCAGCGGCGTGTCGCAGACGCGGATTTCGATGGTGCCGAATTCGGGTTTGGGGCGAATGTCCCAGTAGAAATCCTTCATGCTCTTGACCACCCCGGTGCGCGTCATCTTTTCAAAATAGTCGCCGAACTCGGCCCAGGTGGCAACCATCGGCGCGCGTCCGCTGAGGGGGAAGGCGAACACCGAATTGAGCCGCGCCGAGGCGAAGCCGGTATCGTGCCCGTGCACATAGGGCGAGGCGCCGGACAGCGCGATCATGTGCGGAATGTAGCGCGACAGCGAGTGCAGCAGGAACAGCGCCTCGTCGGGCGCGGGGCAGCCGATGTGGATATGCTGGCCGAAAATCGTGAATTGCTTGGCGAGGTAACCGTAGACGTCGGAAATGTAGTGGAAGCGCTCCTTGTCGAAAATCCGCGTGTCGCCCCAGTGCTGGAAAGCATGCGTGCCACCACCGCAGAGTGCGAGATTGAGTTCGCGCCCGCCGCGGCAGAGAAAGTCGCGAATCGCTCCCAGCTCGGCGTTCAGGGTCTGGTGCGTGGAATGGATGCCGGTGCTGATTTCGATCATGCCCTGGGTGATCTCGGGCACGATGTTGCCGGGATGCTCGGCGTGGCGCCCGACCCAATACAGCAGGTCGTTGGCCATCGGAGTCAGTGCGTAGTCGTGGGTGTCGAGGATTTGCAGTTCGAGTTCGACGCCGAGGCTCAGCGCTCGCGAGGACTTGAAGCTTTCGAGCGCCATTTCAGACCTCCCCTTCGCCCCGATGCGGCATGGCCTCGCCGCTACGGCGCAGCGCCAGCTGGATCGCCACCGGCCCCAGCAGCTCCATGATCAGCACGGCGCCGAGCACGATAGCGAGGATCTCGTCGCCGAAGTCGGCGTAAAGCCCGGCCACCTCGTGGGCCTGCAACACGGCGAGGCTGGACATCGGCAGCAGGGCCACGCCCAGCCACACCGCCTTGTCCGGCACCAGGCCGCCATGGCCGGCCGACACATAGGCGCCGAAATATTTCGCCAGGCCGCGGATCAGCAGCAGGCCTATCGACATCAGGCCGCCGGCGGCAATCTGGCGCGGATCGAGCGCGACGCCGGTGAGCGTGAACAGGATGATCACCAGCAGGGCGCCGGCGGCGCCGAAATGCTCGGGGAACAGATGCAGGCGTTGCGACAGCGTGCGCAGGATCATGCCGCCGCAGAGCAGGGCCATCGGTACCGAAAGTCCGAGCCGGTCGGCCAGCGTGGTGCCGAGCAGGACCACCGCCAGCACCAGTGCAAAACGTTCGCTCTCGCGCTGCAACTGCGAGAAACGCGCCAGGTGCATGCCGTAGGCCATGGCGGCGGCCAGCAGGAAGGAACCGAAGGCGCTGTAGGCGGGATCGGCGATGGCCTGCAGCAGCCCGGCGTTGCGGTCGAGGTGCACCATGCCGACGCTGATCTCGAGCAGCAGGATGGCATACAGGCTGTTGAGCGCGGTCATCAGCATCAGGCGTTCGGTCATCTGGCCGCGCGCGTGGTTCTCGGCGACAATGCGCATCACCACCGCCGGGCTGGTCGCCACCGCGATAGCCGCCACGGCCGCGCAGCTTGCGCTGGCCAGGTCGAACCAGGCCAGGAAGAGATAGGTCGCGGCGAAGCTCAGTCCGCTTTCGACCAGGCTGCTGACGATCAGCATGGGATTGTGGCGCAGCCAGCGCAGATCGACGCGGCTGCCGAGTTCGAACAGCAGCAGACCGAGGCCGAGCAGTACCAGCGGACGCAGGTCGCCGGTGATGCCGGGCGGCACCCAGGCCAGCACCGCCGGTCCCAGCAGCAGGCCGGCCAGCACGTAGCCGACCAGGCGCGGCAGGCGCAACCAGCGCTCGCAAACCTCGGCGCCGGCGATGGCCGCGATCAGCAGCAGGGCGACGCGGCCGAAGGCGTCGATCTCGAACGGCAGGCTCGGCAGGCCGTTCATTTATCGGCGTCGCCCTCGCGCGGCGGCTCCAGTTGCGGCGTCGCGTCCGGGGGCGTCCCGGCGAGCAGCGTGCGCAAGCCGACGTAGGGCTTTTCCTTGACCGGCGCCGGGCTCGCATCGAGCGAAGAGGCGCGCGCCAGTTCGGCATCGAGCTCGCGCCCTCGCTGCTGCGTTTGCGCCAGTTGGCGCTCCAGGTCGGCGACGCGACTGCGCAGCCGCCCCGTGGTCCATTGCCCGCGGATCACCGCCGGCGACGAGAGCAGGCCGGCGATCAGCGCACCGAGGCCGAGGGCCACCAGCAGCACCAGCGCCAGCGAACCCTCGAAACTCCACATGGCCAGCGTGACAATGACAGGCGAGTTGTTCTGCAGGGCGAACATGACCGCTCCGATGGCGATGATGATGCCGGCTATAAGTATCAGTTGCATGGTCCACCTCCCGCTTCGAATGGAGAAATCACTCGCTTGGCGACTGGACGATCTTGAGGTGCGGATAGGGAATCTCGATGCCCTCGCGATCGAACGCCTCCTTGAGTTTCTGCAAGTATTCGCGGCGCACGTTCCATTGCTGCAACGGCGCGACGCGGAAGCGGCAGCGAATCACCAGGGCCGAGTCGGCCCATTGATCCACGCCGGCCTTGCCGCCCGCCTCGACCACATCGCCGTGCCGGATCTGGTTTTCCAGCAGCAGGAAGAAGCCGGTGAAGTAGTCCTTGACCAGCGACTGGGCGCCAAAGCCGATGGCGATGCCGGCCACCCCCGCGGCGCCGAGAATCGGCGCAACGGAGACGCCCAGTTCGCCGAGTATCAGCAGCGCGGTGACCACTGCGGTCGCCACGGTCAGCGCATAGCGCACCACGCGCGACAGCGTGCGCACGCGCTGGCTGTCCTCCATCGACGACTGGCGCGCGGCGATGACTTCGCGCAGCCGGGGCAGCAGGCGGTGGATCGCGCGCAAGGCGATCGAGGCGAGGATCAGTATCAGGACGATGCGCGCCAACGCGGCAAAATGATCCGGAATCCAGATCAGGAAGCGATCGAATTGTTCTGTCATGGTGGAAGGCGATTCGCAAATCGAGGATCGCGGCAACCAGGCCGCCGCGAATGGTTGCCCAAGAGTAACAGAGATCGTTGCCACCGCCGGCTCGCCCGCGCCGTACCGCCAGCACCGACTTTCACCCTGCCGCGGCGCCATCGCGCCGCGCCCGCCCGCCTTGATTACAAAAATGTAATCCGGGCGTCAGCCTGCCGTCGGGAGGGCGTTTGCAGAATGCGCTGCACAGATCAATGAGCGAGCGATTCCGGCATGAGAAGAAAACTTCAGGGGTGGACCAGGCGGGCGGGCATCTGCGCCTTGGCGCTGGCGCTGGGCATGCCGCTCCCGGCCGCCGCATCAGACGCGCCGGCGGCGGGCCTGGCGGGTGCCGTCGAGCAGGCCTGGCGCCGGCATCCCGAGGCCGCCGCGCTGGATGCGCGCGACGCCGAGGCGCGCGCCGCGCGGGACATGGCGGGCGGCTTGACGCCGGAACCGGCTTCGGTTTCGCTCGGCAATCTCAGCGACCGCCAGGCCCGCAACCTGGGCAAACAGGAATGGGAAGTCGAACTGGCCGTGCCGCTTTGGCTGCCGGGCCAACAGGATGCCCGCGCCGCCGAGGCCGAAAGTCGCATCGGCGATGCCGCGGCCCGGCGCACGGCGGCCAAACTGGAGGTGGCCGGCGAGC
>MHZX01000003.1:0-4309 GCA_001828935.1 Rhodocyclales bacterium RIFCSPLOWO2_02_FULL_63_24 | reverse complement strand
CCTTGGCGGCACGCCGTCTGGACACGGCCCGCGCGCTCGATAGCGACGTGCACAAGCGCTTCAAGGTCGGCGAGTTGTCGCGCATCGACGCCAATCTGGCGCACGGCGAAGTTCTCGCCGCCGAGGCGGAAATGATCGCCAGCGAGGCGGCGATGCAGCAGGCGGAACAGGCTTTCCGGCTCCTGACCGGCACCCCCGCGCCGGCGCAACTGGGCGAGGAAGCGGCGGCGCGCGTCCCCCCGATAGGTGCCGCCGCCGAACTCCATCCGCAACTGGCGGCCGCGGCCGCGACGGCGCGCAGCGCCCGGGCGCGGGTCAAACTGGCCGAAGAGACCCGGCGCGCGGCGCCGGAACTGGCCTTGCGCGTGGTGCGCGAGCGCGGCGACTTTGCCGAGCCCTATGGCAACAGCGTCGGCGTCAAACTGAAAATCCCCTTCTCGTCCGGCGCCCAGGTGCGCCGTGACAGCTCCGCGGCCGAAGCCGAGGCCGAGCAAGCCGACGCGCAAATGCGTCGTGCAGAAATCCGCGTGCAACTGGAAGCCGAACGCGCGCGCCGCGCGCTCGACGCGGCGGAACGGCAGTTGGCGATGGCCGCTGAGCGTCGCAGCCTGTCCGCCGACAACCTGCGCCTGACCGAGAAGGCTTTCGCGCTGGGCGAAGCGGATCTGGCGACGCTGCTGCGCATCCGTGCCTCGGCTTTCGAGGCCGAGAGTTTCCACGATCGCCAGCGCCTCGACCGCGCGGCGGCGATATCGCGTTTGAATCAGGCCTTGGGAGTGTTGCCGTGAATCCTGTTGTTGTCCTTGCCGCATTGTTGCTGTTCATGACCCCGGCGGCCTTCGCCCATGGCGACGAGGATCATGGCGCCCCCGCGCCCGCGGTCAGTAAATCCGTAACGCCGCGAGCCGCCGCCGCCTCCGAAGAATTCGAGGTGGTGGCCGCGCTCGAAGGCAAGAAGCTGGTGCTCTACCTGGATCGTTTTGCCAGCAATGAGCCGGTCGCCGGAGCCAAGGTGGAAATCGAAGGCGGTGGCCTCACGGGCGTCGTCGCGGAGACCTCGCCCGGCGTCTATACGATCGACGCCGCGGCGATGACGCCGGCAAAACATCCGCTGACGATTTCCATCGAGACTGCGGACAGCGCCGATCTGCTGTCGGCGACCATCGATGCCGCGCCGCCCCAGGCCGGCGTCGAGCACGTTCATGGCTGGGGCGAATGGGTCGCCTGGCTGGGGGCCGGCGCGCTGGCGCTGGCCGCAGGAGTGTTGTTGATGATGCGACGCCGCAAGCAGGGAGCCAAATGATGCGCGGAGAAAAAAGCAAGGCAACAACGATCGCGGTGGTGGTCGCGCTGGCGTTCGCCGCCCACGGCGTCTTTGCGCACGGCGACGAGGATCACAGTCAGGACAACAAGAAGTCCCCCGCCGCCGCCGCGACAACGGCGCCGACGGTCGGCGACGGGCCGCAGCGCCTGGCCGACGGCAGCTTGTTCATCCCGAAACCGGTGCAGCGCCAATTGGGCATCCGCACCCGCCCGGCGAAGAGCGGCGATCTGGCGGCGACGATCGAACTCAACGGCAAGGTGATCGCCGATCCCGATGCCGGCGGCCGCGTCCAGGCACCGTTCACCGGCAGCGTGCTGCCGGGGCCGAAGGGCATGCCGCTGCCGGGTCGCAAGGTGACGAAGGGCGAGGTGCTGGCCTGGCTGCGCCCGGTGGCCGGCGCCATCGAACGCGGCAACCAGCAGGCGCAACTGGCCGAACTGGAGGCGCAGCTGGCGATCGCCGACGGCCGCGTACGCCGCTTCGAACAGCTTGAAGGTGCCGTGCCGCAGAAGGAAATCGAGGCCGCGCGGATCGAACGCGGGGCGCTGCAAAAACGCCGCGCCTTCGTCGCCGCCAGCATCGATGCGGCGGTACCGCTGGTCGCCCCGGCGGCCGGCGTGATCAGCGCCTCGCACCACCTGGTCGCCGGCGCGCTGGTCGATGCCCGCGAAATCCTGTTCGAGATCGTCGATCCGGCACACCTGGCGGTGGAAGCCCTGGCTTACGACGCCGGCATCGGTGCGACATTGATCTCGGCCAGCGCGCTGGCCGAACAAACCGCGCTGGAGCTGAAGTTCGTCGGCGGCGGCCGGCAATTGCGCGAGCAGGCCCTGCCCTTGCTGTTCCGCATTGTCACGCCCAACTCGATGGTGGCGGTCGGCCAGCCGGTCAAGGTGATGGTGCGCACCGCGCATGAAATCAAGGGCGCGGCGGTGGCGCGCCAGGCGCTGACGAAAGTCGGCGCTGGCGAGACGGCGGTATGGGTGCATGCCGACGCGGAACGCTTCGTCGCGCGCAAGGTGCGCGTCCAGTCGCTGGACGCCGCCAACGTCGCCATCACCGAAGGCCTGCACGAGGGCGACCGCGTCGTGATCGAAGGCGCCGGCTTGCTGTCGCAGGTACGCTGAGATGTTCGATTTCATCATCCACACCAGCCTGAAACAAAGGCTGCTCGTCCTCGGCGTTTCCCTGCTGCTGGTCATCTACGGCGTCATCACGCTGCGCCAGATGCCGGTCGATGTCTTCCCCGACCTCAACAAGCCGACGGTAACGCTGATGACCGAGGCCGGCGGCATGGCGCCGGAGGAAGTCGAGCAGCTCGTGAGCTTCCCCATCGAGTCGGGCATGAACGGCATGCCGGGCGTCACCCGCGTGCGCTCGGTGTCGGGCATCGGCCTGTCCATCGTCTATGTCGAGTTCGAATGGGGCTCGGACATCTATCGCAACCGCCAGCAGATCGCCGAACGCCTGAACCTGGTGCGCGAACAATTGCCGCCCGGCATCGTGCCGCAACTGGGGCCGATCTCGTCGATCATGGGCGAGATATTGCTGATCGCGCTGCCGGCCGATCCGGCCAAGGTCAGCCCGATGCAGGTCCGTGAATTCGCCGACTGGGTGGTGCGGCCGCGCCTGTTGACCATCCCCGGCGTGGCCCAGGTGATCCCGATCGGCGGCGAAGTGAAGCAATACCGCGTCGAGCTCAAGCCGGCCCAGTTGCAGGCCCTCGGCGTCGAGCGCGAGAAGCTGGAGGCGGCGCTCAGGGATTTCGGCGCCAACACCAGCGGCGGCTTTCTCGAAGCCCAGGGCCGCGAATGGCTGATCCGCCAGATCGGCCGCAGCTCGCGTATCGAGGACTTGCAGAACCTGGTGGTCACCGTGAAGAACGGCCAGCCCGTGCTGCTCAAACAACTCGCCGAGGTGAAACTGGCACCGGCGATCAAGCGCGGCGACGGCAGTTACCGAGGCAAGCCGGCGGTGATCCTGTCGGTGCAGAAGCAGCCCTCCGCCGACAGCGTGACGCTCACCCGCGCGGTGGAAAAAGCCGTCGCCGAACTGGGCAAGAGCCTGCCGGCCGGCGTCGAGGCGCCACGTTTCCTGTTCAAGCAGGCCGACTTCATCGAGCATTCGGTGACCAATGTCGAGGAGGCGCTGCGCGACGGCGCAATCCTGGTCGCCGTGATCCTCTTCCTGTTCCTGCTCAACGTCCGCACCACCCTGATTTCGCTGATGGCGATTCCGGTATCGCTGCTGGCCACGGCCCTGGTCTTCCGCTACTTCGGCCTGTCGATCAACACCATGACCCTGGGCGGCCTGGCGATCGCCATCGGCGAACTGGTCGATGACGCGGTGGTCGGGGTCGAGAACGTGCTGCGCCGGCTCAAGCTCAACCGTGCCGCGGCCAGCCCGCGCCCGGTGGCCGAAGTGATCGCCGCCGCCACGCTGGAAGTGCGCTCGGCCATCGTCTATGCCACGGTGATTATCGTGCTGGTATTCGTGCCGCTGTTCGTGCTGCCCGGCATTGAAGGCCGGCTGTTCACCCCGCTCGGCGTCGCCTACATCGTCTCCATCCTGGCCAGCATGATCGTCTCGGTGACGCTGACGCCGGTCATGGCCTACTACCTGCTGCCGCGCATGAAGCAACTGCATGCCGGCGACAGCCCGCTGGTGCTCTGGCTCAAGCGCTGGGACGCGAAACTGCTGCACTGGTCCTTCGGCCATGCGCGAAGTCTGCTTGCCGGTGCCCTGGCCGCGGTCGTGCTGGTCGCCGCCAGCGTGCCCTTGTTTCCGCGCTCCTTCCTGCCGCCGTTCAACGAAGGCACGCTGACGGTGAACGTGCTGCTCAATCCGGGCACCTCGCTGGCCGAGTCCAACCGCATCGCCACGCTGGCCGAGCAACTGGTGATGTTGGTGCCCGAGGTCACGCAAGTCGGGCGCCGCACCGGGCGCGCCGAACTCGACGAGCACGCCGAGGGCGTGCATTACACC
>MHZX01000002.1 GCA_001828935.1 Rhodocyclales bacterium RIFCSPLOWO2_02_FULL_63_24 | reverse complement strand
CATAGTACCGGTTAAGTCCGACAGGCTGCTAGCCAGCTTTATCGCCGTAGCGGTGAGGCTCGCCTGAAAATCCCTGCCTATCTTGTCCGCTGTATCGAGCGTGATCGGCCGCCCCTTGATCATAGGGACGAAAAGGTAGGACGGGAGCAACAGTTGCGAGGCGAAGGCATTGGCTTGGGACTCGACTCCTTTCGCCTCGTCATTCTGCGGAGAAATGTCCTCCTTGGCGCAGACAAAACCACCTCGACCGTGCCGTTCGACCCAATGCCCAATCTCGTGCGCAATGGAAAATCTCTGGCGCGGGCGTTGGCTGTCGGCTCTCACTGTGATGATCGCTCTAGTGTCGTTGCCGACAATTCGCGCCTCACTTCCGTCGATTTTCGCGTAGCGGACGGCTACGCCAAGTTCGAGCGCGATCGCCTCTAAGTCGATTTGCTCTGGGCGGTCGATTCCGAATCCACGCAGGATTGTCTCGGCCATGGAGAACGGGCGCCGTTCAATCGTTCGGCTTGTCATCATCCAGTAGCCCGAGCTCTTGGAGGTCGTCCCAAAGGCCTTCGAGATCGGAATTGGTTAGCTCCTTCCCATTGCGGAAGGCCAGAGATAGGTCGCCGCCGGCTCCGCCACGGATCAAATCCATAACCCGGTTCCTCATCTCGTCAAGGGACGGACGCACCTTGGCAGGCGGTCCCTTCGGCTCCTGTTGGTAGATCGTTCGCGCCTTCTCTAGTCGCGAGCGTTTGATTTTCCTAAGCCTAGCGAGCGTGGTCGAACGCATCTGCTCCGCGACCGACGCCGGTTCGACGCCTTCGTCCACCGCCTCGGCGAGGATCTGTTCGTCGGTGGCCGCCATTACGTCGTCCGTGACTGCCTCGGCGATCGCCGCCATCCGCATTCCCGCCACATCTTTGTCGCGGTTCATTTTTCTCTCCTTGCCGGAAACAGTTTGTCCAGCCCCCTGCGTAGTTGTTTTCGTGCCGTTTCGTATTGGGTCATCGTCATGCCGCCGATTTCCCTGACCTCTTCGGGTTTCATGCCATCCTCGATGCCCATCAATACCAGCTCGACATTCTGGTTTCCCTTGAAATGCGCTTCGATCTTCGCAAGCTCCACCTCGGCCAAGGCTCGCGCCTCCTCGGTCAAGGCGAGGGCAAGCGGCGTCTTGCCTTCGGAGCCGAAAATATCTGGCGCGGTGCCGGGGTCGGAGTCGGCAGCGAGATCGCCGGCCAGAGCCTCCAACTTAACGGAATTGCGGTTTCGAATGCCGTGGGCGATGCTTTTCATAGCACTGCGCATCCAGGGAATGAACGCCATTCCGACATTCCAAATCCGGCCCCCAGTGAACAGCCTTTCGAACGTTTCGTTGATAAGTTCGTCAGGATCGTCGAAACGGATCCCCCACAAGTTGGCCTTGGCCATCTTGCGCAGCCTCATCCAGTCCGCGTCGGTCAGCCGCTCGATCTGTTCCTCGATTTGATCGGTAGTCGCCGCAGCGCCGTATTTGCTATCCAAGCGGTCCTCCGGGGTACTCATATGGTGGAAGGCGGGAAAATCTTAGTATCCGGACAGAAAAGCGTTGTCCGGTTTGCGCGTTTCGTCCGCCTTTAGTTTCGAGCGACTTTGCTCGATCCCGACAAGGAGTATACGAAATGGCAACAAAACGCAACCAGCATGTTGTTCCCAGCGGCCAAGACTGGGCAATTCGCGGCGCGGGTTCGTCCCGGGCCACGGAAATCCTCCCCACCAAGGCGGAGGCGGTCGACAGGGCGCGCGAGATCAGTCGCAATCAGGGGACTGAACTGATCGTTCACGGCCTCGATGGCAAGATCCAAAGCCGCGATAGCCATGGTCACGACCCCTTTCCGCCGAAGGGGTAACGGGGCGGGGTCGCCTTCGTGCGACCCCAATGTTTACGTCGCTATGTGCCGTGGTTGTGCCGTGGTTTGTGCCACCCCTTGGTTTCTAGTATGCTGATGGCACGTCTTTCTCGAAGAGGAGTCGAAATGGTCAAATCGCTGAGTCAGAGGATTACCGACAGCCGCCTGCTGCTAGGGAACCCATATGCCTATCTCGACGACATCGGGGGCTTCAGCGCATTGCCAGATATTCGCCTGGTCTCTGCCGACAAGATTGCTGCTAGCCGCTTGAAGCTGCAAGATCCATATGCGCACCTCGATGAATTTGGAGACTTCAGCGCCGCACTGCCTACACCCGTCTCCGCGTTCCGCAAAATAGGAGGGCACGTTGTGGGGCGGTTTGCGTCGCTACTCCAGAATAAGCGCAAGCACGGTCGATATGCATATGCCGACATCGAATCGAAGGCAATACAACTTCAGAAAATGATGTGGCAGGAGCGAATGGATATTTGGCCGGCTGGCGCACCGTCCAATCCGGTTGACATGCTCGATCCATCTGTGACATTCGAACTGTTGGGGTTCGACTATAAAGTTGATGAGAGTCTTGGCCAATACTTCATCGACGGCCAGCACGTCGAAGTTGCCGGCCTTATCAATGATTTTTCGATGGAGATTCGTATTTCTAGGAAGTTTCCCCAAGTTGTCCAGAACTTCACTGCTGCTCATGAACTTGGCCACGCACTTCTCCACGATGCGCGGGGTCTGCATCGCGATAGACCGCTAGACGGAAGCTCGATGCCGCAGGATCCGGTTGAAACCGAAGCAAACAAGTTCGCCTCGTACTTCCTGATGCCGGCGAAGCTTGTGAAGCGGTATTTTGAACGGTTGTTCAGCACCGACTACTTTGTGTTGGACGAAGACACCAAGTTTGCCCTGTCACGTGGCGGCTTCCTGGACCTAAACAAATGTCAGACCACGCGGGACCTGTCACGAGTCCTCGCTAGCGTAGAGAATTACAACGGGGTGCGTTTTCAGTCGCTGGCTTGCCAGTTCCAGGTTTCTACGGAAACCATGGCCATCCGGCTTGAAGAATTGGGGTCGTTGCCGGTCTAACAGTCGCCGGTCGAGTTGTCTCGGCCAAGGCTGTTAGCTCTTCAGCGACACGGGCCTTGCGCAAAATGTGCACGTGCCCAGTTGCCTCAAGAAGGCAGCATTCGCTTCTTCCTATTGGTATTTCAGCTTTGGGTCGGCATGAACTGCTGAATTAAAGGCGGCGCGGTCGTTGCGGCTTGGTGACCTGCCGATGTCCGATATGTGATCTACAGCTGGCACGATATCGGCTCAGTTCGAATAGCTGCAAAGGCCGAACAGCCACCGTATTGCCTGCGCCGCTACTCGGCAGGCAGGTTCGGTCAAGAGTCGGCGCCGGCACTACGGCGCATGGCAGGCGTCGACCGTAGGCGGCGCATGCGGTGCCGGCAATGCCTTACTGGGTGACAGGGATTCCAGAAACGCCACCAGATCATCCACTTCCTGTGGGCTGAGCTTCAGCGGCTTGAGGATGCGCTCGCCGTCGGCGTGCAGGCGGTCTTCATCCAGTTCCGAATAGTGCCGCGCCACCTCGCGCAGGGTGGCGAGGCTGCCGTTGTGCATGTAGGGCGCGGTGAGTGTCAGGTTGCGCAGGCTGGGCACTTTGAACTCGCCGAAGTTGCGATGCTCCGGCCGCAGGTGTCTGGTTGCCGTCGCGTTATTGCGGGTGGCGTCGTCGTTGTGTGCGCCGAGCAGGTTGTAGAAGTTCGCCAGCAAGCGTTTGATGCCGCCCTGGCGGCCGGGGTCGACGCCTTCCGGCTGGATGAAGAAGGGTATGCCGATGTCGCCGAACTCGCCGTTGGTAAACAGCGGCCCGGCGTGGCAGGTGGCGCATTGGCCGCGGCCGAGGAACAGGCGCAGGCCGCGCTGCGCCGCCGCGGGGTAGGCTGCGGCCGCGCGCGTATCGCCGCGCGTCAGCGCATCGCGGAACTCGTCGAAGGGGCTGGGCGGCGAGATTAGTGTCTCCTGCCAGGCGGCGATTGCCTTGGCGATGTTGACCAGCAGTTCGGGGTCGCCCGCAGCGGGCGGTTTGCCGAAAGCCTGCCGATAGTGACAGTCCAGCGCGGTCCTGCTGCGCAACACGCGGGCCGCGCGCGCCGCGCTGCCGCCCATCTCCTTGGCGTCGAGGATGGGACGCAGGCTCGCCGACCAGAGGTTGTCGTGGCCGCCGTCCCAGCCGAACCAGCGTTGCTGGCGCACATTGAGCAGGCCGGGCGTGTTGCGCGTGCCGGTCACCAGCCCGCGCGCTGTGATCCGCCCGTCCTGAAATCCCTTTGCCGGATCGTGGCAAGAAGCACAGGCCACGCGCCGATTGGCCGAGAGTCGCGGCTCGAAGAACAGATCGCGGCCCAGCCGGATCGCGGCGGCATTGCCTGAGACGCGATTGCCGGGATCGGGTGTCCACGACAACGGCCACGGGCCATGGGCCGCGATGCGGCTGAGCTCTGCCGGGGTGAAATCCCCGACATCGGCGACGGCGCATGTCGTGGCCGAGAGCACGAGCAGCAGAGCTGCCCGCCCCAAACGTCGCACCGCGTCCCTATTCGATCTGCACGTCATGGGTGATGCGGGTCGTCTCTCCGCCGGCTTGAATCTCAAAAGCAAGTTGCCAGTGCCCAGCCATGTGAAACATCATGCCCTCGATGCGGAAGCGCCCGCTACCCAGCGGCGTGATCAGCGTGCGATAGTTCATGCCGTGCCGGTGTTCGGGCATCGTGGCATCGGCCTTGTGCAGACGGGCGATCGAGACGCCCTCCGGGTCACACAACTGCACCTCCAGCGCGAAGTGCTTGGCCATCGGGATGCGGCTGGACTTGTCCGCCAGCAGCGGCCGGTAGGCGAGCACCAGTTCGCCCTTGGTGAGCACCGCGCCGTCGGCCGCGTCCGGCGGGCAGGCGGCATTCATCGCGCCTGTCGTCAGGCCCGCGGCCAGTATCGCCAAGGCCTTGCGCACAGAGTCGGCGTGTCGCCAGCGCCGACCCGCCAGGGGATACCGCTTCGCATAGCTCTTCATTGCCTGGTCGCCATCATCGAGGCGAACAGGGTTTCGCCATTGCGCCAGGCGATGCGCGCGGCGATGTCGGGCGGCAGGTCGGCCAGCCAGCCGCGCGACCAGTCGGCATGCTCGGCGATGTAGTACCAGCGCTCGGGCGTGAAGGTGTCGGTGCCGACCAGGAAGCGGTCGGGAAATTCCATGAAGGCCTCGCGCCAGGCGGGATCGATCTTGCCGTTGGTCGCATGATCGTTGCGGTAGGCCAGGTCGGCGTAAAGCGTGTGATGCTTCTTCAGCATTGCGCGCACCGCCTCGGGTCGGTCGAATCCGGAATGCGCCCAGAGGATGCGCGCCTCGGGGTCTTGCACCAGCACCCGCTCGATGGCCTCGCTGTCGCCGTGCAGGTGCAGCCAGAGCTTGTACTGCTTCGCCAGTTGCACCGTGCGCCGCACCACCGGCAGGTCGGCATCGGCGCCATAGACATGGAACTCGCCGATCGCCGCGTAGCGATACTTCTTCAGTCGGTCTTCGAGGTGCGGGATGACGCTCTCGTCGCGCACCCAGGTTGCAATCTCGCCGCGCTTGCGATACGGCCGCAGGGAAGGCACCACCAGGTCCGGCGCTTCGGCGTAGAGCTTCTGGGTGCCCTCGTCGCTGGAGCTCGACACCATCGCCCGCTTGAGCCCGGCCTTGCGCAGGATGGCGATGGCCACCTTGGGCGGCGTGCGTTCCCAGGCGTCGTGGCTGTAGTGCACATGGGCGTCGAAGATCGGCATCCTGGGCTCGTCGGCCGCGGCCGTCGGCAGCGCCAGCAGTGCGCCGGAAAGTGCTGCGAACACGCTTGCCAGACGCAGGGCTCGGGTCAGTCTTGTGTATTCTGCGGCGATCCGGTTGTGCGGTTTCATGGGCCACTCCGGGTAGGGTGCATGAAAGCGCGACGATATCACCGCAGGCCTTTGCGGGCTACGCGGATCCAGTTTCTGGAGACTTCTTCAGCGCTTCGTGTCCGGTGCAGACAGAGGACCGCTGGCCGCGCTGCGGAAGGCTGCGGCCGCGATCTCCGCCGCCAGCGGCCGTGCGACCCGGATCATGACGTTGAGCAATTCCTGCGCGATGAGTTCGCGCAGCGGCACCAGCGGCACCGGCAGGCGCACCGAGCGGCTCAGGGAGCGGGTTTCCTCGGCATATAGACGGAACAGCTCGTAGAGCAGTTGCGCGAAGTCGTCGCGCGAGAATGTCGCGTGCATGGCACCGCGCAAGCGGCGTTCGGCATCGCGCGCCGCCAGAATCTTTGCCGCGGCGTCGTACAGCAGCTTCATGCGGCGGGCGCGGATCGGCGCGATTTCCTCGTAGCGGACCACGATCTCGACCGGGAACCTGCCGACGCGGGCGAGAAACCTGCGGTCGATTTCCTTGGTCGCCTGCAGCAGTTGCAGTTCGACCTCGTTCCAGTCAGGCGTGGCCGCCGTCGCCGGCGCGCGGGCGCGCAGGATCACCAGGGTGTCCTTTTCCACTTCCTTGTCGACGTTGAGCGCCAGCACCGGCTCCAGGTGCGGCAGGGCGAGGCGCAGGGGCAGGGCGGCACGCAGCGCGGTGGTGGTGCGCTGGCTGTAGGCGTTGAGAATCCGGCCGTTGAGCCTGGCCAGGGAACGCGCCTGTTTCACGCTGCCGCTATTCCGGTAAGGCTAGTGTCGCCGGCGCCGGCTTGGTCGCGCGGTGAAACCCCAGCATGCCGTGGAACACGGTATCCACTTTGACCTCGACGTAGCCCAGTTCGCGCAGCAGGATCGACAGTTCCTCGGCGGTGTAGAAGAGTTCCAGCGCGTCGAGAAAATACTGCTTGGCCTTGACCGCCGCGGGACCGCTGCCGACGATCAGGCCGGTGATTCCGAGGCAGCCGCGCAGATAGGTGTAATACAGGTTTTTGACGATCGGATTGCGCGGACGCAGCATGTCGGAATGGTGAAAATGCCCGCTCGGTTTGAGCACGCGCAGGATCTCGGTGAACACCTCCCGCACGCGCAAATGGCGCGAGGCGAACTGCAGCGTGACGACATCGAAGTGGTTGTCGGGGAAGGGCAGGGTATGCACGTCGCCGATGGTGCTCTTGATCTGGAACCCCTGGGCGGCGGCACGCTGCTGGCCAACGGTCTGCATCGCGACGCTGCGATCCATGGCATGCACATCGAGCGTTGGCTCGCGCTTGAGCAGGGCGATGCCGATTGCATTGGTGCCGGCACAGACGTCGAGCACTTTTTGGCGCGGTTGCAGATCAACCAGCTGCATGAAGCGCCGCAGGAAGTTGCCGAACTGCCCCAGCGCGGCAATGTTGTTGGCGCGATCGTAATAGGGGGCGACATCGGCGAAGACGTCGTTCAGTTCATTGCTCCAGACGTCGCCGAGGCGTTGCTCGCGAACAGCCTCCCGCGAGGCCAGTGGGGGGGGTGCCATTGGTCTTGTTCTTTCCCTAAGAAATAATTGGTTAGCCTAGATTCGCAGCAGGAACACCGCGGCAGCAAGGCTGCCTGTTATCGCTGCGACATAGAGGATGGTTGCCGCCAGCGTGTCGGCGCGCAGGCCGAAATCGTAGCAGGTGCAGCGCAGGCGATGCGCCGAGCTCCACAGGGATAGCGAGACTACGCCGAAGATGATCAGCTTGCCCAGTCCGCTGGCGGCGAAGGCGTGCATTTTTTCGTAGCTCAGCCCGGCCGGAACATGGCCCAGTGCGGCGAGGAAGGTGAGCACGACGATAACCGGGATGCAGAAGGCGATCACCGTGCCGCCGGCGGCGAAAGGGAACCAGACCACAGGTTTGTGCGACTTGGCCATGTCAGAACACTCCCGCAAGAAAGAGCACGACGAGAGACAGCACTACCCAGACCGCGTAGTGCGCGCCGGAGATCAGGTTGCCGGGCACGAAATCCTCGCCGATCTGCAACGGCATGGCCTTTTGCGTGGCGTTGAACCAGGTGGCGGCGTGATAGAAGGCGGCGACCAGCGCCAGCAGGTGGAAGACGATGGAATCCGCGCTCCTCAGTCCCAGCAGGAAGCCTTCCCAGGCGGCCGGGCCGGCGGCGAGGCGCTGCAGGCCAACCACCAGCAGCACGCAGTAGGCACCGATGAAAATGCAGGTGATTTCGCGCGCCATGTAGCGCATGTAGCGCGGATGGCGGAAGAACCAGGAGGTCGGCGGGACCTCGCGAACTAGCGGATTGCGGCTCATGATATGTCTCCTGCGTCCTCGCGGGAGGCGGTATCCCTTGCGGATTTCCCTCCCGGAATCAGGTGTTCGACGATCCAGTCGATCGAACTGGTGATCTTCATCTGTTGCAGCGCGCTGGCCGGATCGACATGGGCCGGACAGACTTCGGAACAGGCGCCGACGAAGGTGCATTCCCAGACGCCTTCATGGGTGGCGACCACTTCCTGGCGTTCTGCCCGTCCGCCGTCGCGCGAATCCTGGTTGTAGCGGTGGGCCAGGGTCAGCGCCGCCGGGCCGATGAAGCCCGGCGTCAGGCCATACTCGGGGCAGGCGGCGTAGCACAGCATGCAGTTGATGCACATCGAGTACTGGCGGAACTTCATCAATTGCGCCGGCGTCTGCTTGTATTCGCCCGCGCTGATCGGCTTCTCTTCCTTCGGGATGAGGTAGGGCTTGACGCGCTTGAGCTTTTCCATGAAGTCGTCGGGTGCCGTGACCAGGTCGCGCTCGACCGGAAAATGCGCCAGCGGCTCGACCCGGATCACGCCTTCGTAATCGCGCAGGAAGGCATGGCAGGACAGCTTGGGCTCGCCGTTGATCATCATGCCGCAACTGCCGCAGACCGCCATGTGGCAGGACCAGCGGTAGTTGAGCGTCGGATCGATGTCGGCCTTGACCTTGTTGAGGGCGTCGAGCACCACCCATTCTTCCTGGCAGACCACTTCGTAGCGCTGGAAATGCGCCTCGGTGTCGGTGTCCGGGTTGTAACGCAGGACTTCCAGCTGGACGATGCGCTCGCTGCTTCCGCCGGGCCGTCCCAAGGAAGCAGCCGCCCCCCCGTGGGGGGCAGCGAGCGGGGGTTGCGAGCGTGGGGGGCTATTGCTCATTTGTGGTCTCCCGAGTAATCGCGCACGCCCGGCGGCGATTTGGTGATCACCACGTCGAGGTAGTCGACGCCGGGTGCGTCCAGGCCCCGATGATGGACCATGGTGTGGCGCAGGAAATTCTTGTCGTCGCGCTCGACGTAGTCGAGGCGCTGGTGCGCGCCGCGCGATTCCTTGCGGGCCAGGGCGCCGACGGTAACCGCTTCGGCGCAATCGAGCATGGAACCGAGTTCCAGCACCTGGAACAGGTCGGTGTTGAAGACGCTGCTCTTGTCGGTCAGCTTCACGCGGGAATAGCGTTGTCGCAACTCATGAATCTTGTTTACACCTTCCTGCAGGCCTGCCTCGGTGCGGTAGATGCCGACGTTCTTTTCCATGGTCTCCTGCATCTCTCTGCGCAGGCCGGACATCGATTCGGAGCCGTCGCTGCGGGTGAAGAGTTCGTCGATGCGCTGCTGCGTCTTTTCGGCCTGGGCATTCAGTGCGGCGGCGTTCGAGGCCGGCAGGCCCTGCACGTGCTCGGCGGCGGAGAGTGCGGCGCGACGGCCGAACACCAGCAACTCGACCAGCGAATTGGAGCCCAGCCGGTTGGCGCCGTTGAGGCTGACACAGGCGCATTCGCCGGCGGCGAAGAGGCCGGGCAGCGGCGTGGCAGCCTGGGTATTGGTGGAAATACCCCCCATCATGTAATGCACCACGGGACGGATCGGCACGGCTTCCTTGACGATATCGACGCCGAGGTAGGCCTCGGCCAGTTCGCGGACCAGAGGCAGGCGCTCGTTGATTTTCTTTTCGCCGAGGTGGCGCATGTCGAGCAGCACGCACTCGCCCCATTGCGTCGTCACGGTGTTGCCTTTCTGCAGTTCGTGCCAGTAAGCCTGGCTGACGCGATCGCGTGGGCCGAGTTCCATGGTCTTCAATTGCGGCTGGCCGACCGGGGTTTCCGGGCCCATGCCGTAGTCCGCCAGGTAGCGGCGGCCATGCTTGTTGACCAGGATGCCGCCTTCGCCGCGGCAGGCTTCGGTCAGCAGGCTGCCGGTGTTGGGCAGGCCGGTCGGGTGGTACTGGACGAATTCCATGTCTTTCAGCGGGGCGCCGGCACGGTAGGCCATGGCCATGCCGTCGCCGGTCTTGATCGCGCCGTTGGTGGAGAAGGGGAACATGCGGCCGGCACCGCCGCCGGCGATGATCACCGCCTTGGCGTGAAACTGGCGCAGTACGCCGCTGCGCATTTCCAGTGCGGTCACGCCTTGGCAGCGGCCGTCGTCGACCAGCAGGTCGAGGGCGTAGTACTCGTCGTGGCGGGTGATGGTCGGAAACTGCAGCGAGGTCTGGAACAGCGTGTGCAGGATGTGGAAGCCGGACTTGTCGGCGGCGAACCAGGTGCGTTTCTTTTTCATGCCGCCGAAGGGTCGCACCGCCACCGAGCCGTCGGCTTCTCGGTTCCAGGGGCAGCCCCAGTGCTCGAGCTGCATCAGTTCCTTGGGCGCCTCGTGGATGAAATATTCGACGCAGTCCTGGTCCGACAGCCAGTCGCCGCCGCCGACGGTGTCGTCGAAGTGCAGGTCGAAGCTGTCGTCCGGCTTGATCACGCCGGCGGCGCCTCCCTCGGCGGCGCAGGTATGGCTGCGCATCGGGTAGACCTTGGAGATCAACGCGATGCGTAGTTTGGGATCGGCCTCGGCCAGGGCGATGGCCGCACGCAGACCTGCGCCTCCGGCACCTATGATTGCTACGTCGGTCGATATCGTGTCCATATGTGCCCATCCATGCCGTTGATCTCGGGCGCCAGTATCCTTCCTTTACCGACCTTCTTGTTGATTTGCGTCAAGAATGGCGGGCTGCGCACTGCTCAAGGTGTGGCGCTGGCCCATAGTCATCGCTGGTCTGCCGCAAGCGGTCGCTCAGTCTGGCATTCGCCTTGCGCAGCCGCTATAATCGCGGGCTTCGTGTAAATGCTCCCATGTCGTCATGCGCGCCAAACTTGTTGCTGGAAACTGGAAAATGCACGGCAGTCTCGCTGCCAATCTTGGCCTGCTGCATTCCGTGCGGGACGGCGTCAGCGGTCGTGCCGAGGTCGCCGTGTGCGTACCCTATCCCTATCTTGCGCAGGCGCGTGCAGTGCTCGAAGGCAGTTCCGTCGCATGGGGCGCCCAGGATGTGTCCGAGCATGCGCAGGGGGCCTGGACAGGCGAGGTGAGCGGGGCGATGCTGGCCGACTTCGGTTGCCGCTATGTCCTCGTCGGTCATTCCGAGCGTCGTTCATTTTTCGGCGACACCGACGCGGTGGTCGCCGCCAAGTTTGCCGCGGCGCTGAAGTCCGGCTTGACCCCGGTGCTCTGCGTCGGCGAATCGCTTGCCGAGCGCGAGGCTGGCATTACCGGCGAGGTAGTGACGCGCCAGATCGATGCCGTGCTGGCCGTTACCGGCGTCGATGATTTTGCGCGTGCGGTAGTGGCCTATGAGCCGGTGTGGGCGATCGGGACGGGGCGCACCGCGTCGCCGGAACAGGCGCAGCAGGTTCATGCCCTGATTCGCGCCCGCTTTGCTCGCGACAGATCCGATGTCGCCGCCGGACTGCGCATTCTGTATGGCGGCAGCGTCAAGGCCAACAACGCCGCCGAATTGTTCGGCCAGGCCGACATCGACGGCGGCCTGATTGGCGGCGCTTCTCTGGTGGCGGCGGATTTTCTCGTCATTTGCGCTGCCGCCTGAACATAATCTGAAGAGGCTCTCATGGAACTATTGCATACGGTGATTCTGACTGTACATATCATCGCGGGTATCAGCGTGATCGGCCTCGTGCTGCTCCAGCACGGCAAGGGTGCGGACATGGGCGCGGCGTTCGGCAGCGGCGCATCGGGCAGCCTGTTCGGTGCCACAGGGTCGGCCAATTTCCTGTCGCGCGCGACTGCGGTCCTCGCGGCGGTGTTCTTTCTGACCAGTCTCGGGCTTTCCTATATCGCCACGTCGCGCCCCCGGGTCTCGGGCAGCGTGATGGATGCGGCGCCTGTGCAGACGGCGCCCGCCGTTCCGGTGCAGACGCCGGTAGTGCCCGATTCGAAGGCCAAAGACATTCCGAAATAATTCGCGGCAACGTGGGGCAATAGATTTTTTTGCTGCGGCGCACGAACGAGTCAATGGCTTGTTATATAATTCGCGCCGCTCGCGCAAATGACGCAACGCCGACGTGGTGAAATTGGTAGACACGCTATCTTGAGGGGGTAGTGGCGAAAGCTGTGTGAGTTCGAGTCTCACCGTCGGCACCAAGAATTTTGGCAGTAACGAAGCAGCAAAGCAGTTGATAGTTGAGCGTCGGTTTTCTTGCGGGATATCGCGGGTTGGCCGGTCAACAGTAACGAGTGAAGTGGCTTGCCACCAAAATGCTGGATAATTATTTCCCGATCCTCGTCTTCGTGTTAGTAGGCCTCGCCTTCGGGTGTGCGCCGATTCTGCTGGGTTGGTTGATTGCACCGAACCGCCCCGATAGCGAAAAACTGTCTGCCTTCGAATGCGGTTTTGCTCCCTTCGAAGATGCGCGCATGAAGTTCGATGTGCGCTACTACCTGATCGCCATCCTCTTCATCCTGTTCGATCTTGAAATCGCCTTCCTTTTTCCGTGGGCGGCGATTTTCAAGGAAATCGTCAATACCGACGCCGTGAAGTTGTTCGGCTTCGTCGAGATGTTCGTGTTTATCGGTATCCTCGTCGTTGGCTACGTGTATGCGTGGGCCAAGGGTGCGCTGGATTGGGAATGAACCGGATCAAGGACTCCAGTGCATGAGCATCGAAGGCGTACTGCAGGAAGGCTTCGTCACCACGTCGCTGGACAAGATCATCAACTGGACGCGTACCGGTTCGATGTGGCCGATGACTTTCGGCCTGGCCTGTTGTGCCATTGAAATGATTCATGCGGGCTGTTCGCGCTATGACCTCGATCGCTTCGGCATCGTGTTCCGCCCGAGTCCGCGCCAGTCGGACGTGATGATCGTCGCCGGTACGCTGACCAACAAGATGGCGCCGGCCTTGCGCAAGGTCTATGACCAGATGGCCGAGCCGCGCTGGGTCCTGTCCATGGGGTCGTGCGCCAATGGCGGCGGCTATTACCACTACTCGTATTCGGTGGTGCGCGGCGTGGATCGCATCGTGCCCGTCGATGTCTATGTGCCGGGTTGTCCGCCAACAGCCGAGGCGCTGTTGTATGGCTTGATCCAGTTGCAGGGCAAGATCCGGCGCACCACTACGATTGCCCGCTGACTTTTTCAAGCCTATCTCATGAGCGCCAAACTGGAACGTCTTTGCCGGCAGATGAAGGATACCTTCGGTGATCGTATCGGGGAGCCGGTGCTGGCACTGGGCGAATTGACTGTCGCCATCCCTGCCGAAAATTATCTCGATGTGGCGCTTCAGTTGCGCGACGATCCCGCGTTGCGCTTCGAACAGTTGATGGATCTCAGCGGCATCGACTATTCGGAATATACCGGCTACCAGGGCAAGCGTTTTGCCGCCGTCAGCCAACTGCTGTCGATCACCCACAACTGGCGTTTGCGCATCAAGGTGTTTGCGCCGGATGACGACTTTCCGGTCGTCGCGTCTGTCATGGACATCTGGAACAGCGCCAACTGGTACGAGCGCGAAGCCTTCGACCTGTTCGGCATTCATTTCGAAGGTCATGTCGACCTGCGTCGCATCCTGACCGACTACGGTTTTGTCGGTCACCCCTTCCGCAAGGACTT
Source organism: Rhodocyclales bacterium RIFCSPLOWO2_02_FULL_63_24 (assembly GCA_001828935.1). Taxonomy (GTDB): domain Bacteria; phylum Pseudomonadota; class Gammaproteobacteria; order Burkholderiales; family Rhodocyclaceae; genus Sulfuritalea. The sequence continues at coordinate 5,741 of MHZX01000002.1, read as the reverse complement.
CCCGATTTCCGGTTATGTCGAGATGCGTTACGACCCCGAGCAGAAGCGCGTGATCTACCAGCCGGTGACGATCGAGCCGCGTGAAGTGACGCCGCGCATCGTGCGCGAGGAAACCTACGGTAAAGGCAACGGCCGTGGCTGACATCAAGAACTACACGATCAATTTTGGTCCGCAGCATCCCGCCGCACACGGCGTGCTGCGGTTGGTGCTGGAACTCGATGGCGAAGTCGTGGTGCGCGCCGATCCGCATATCGGTCTGCTGCATCGCGGCACCGAGAAATTGGCGGAGACGCGCACCTGGCTGCAGACGCTGCCCTATATGGACCGCCTCGACTATACGTCGATGATTCCCAGCGAACATGCCTACTGCCTGGCCGTTGAGCGCCTGCTCGGTGTCGAAGTGCCGATTCGTGCCCAGTACATCCGGGTCATGATGGACGAAGTGACTCGGATCAAGAATCACCTGTTGAACATCGGCACCCATGCGCTGGATATCGGTGCCATGACCATGGTGCTGTATACCTTCCGCGAACGTGAGGATTTGTTCGATGTGCTGGAGGCGATTACCGGCATTCGCATGCATGGGGCCTATTATCGGCCTGGCGGGGTTTATCGCGACCTGCCCGATCAGATGCCCAAGTATCAGGAAAACCGTTTCAAGAACGCACAGACGGTCAAGGAACTGAACGAGCCACGCGATGGGTCGCTGCTCGACTTCCTCGAAGACTTCACCAATCGTTTCCCCGTGTATCTGAGCGAGTATCACACCCTGCTGACCGACAACCGGATCTGGAAGCAGCGCACCGTCGGCATCGGCGTGATCAGTCCGGAACGCGCCCTGCAGTTGGGCTTTAGCGGGGCGATGCTGCGTGGTTCGGGCGTCGAGTGGGATTTGCGCAAGAAGCAGCCCTATGAGGTGTATGACCGCCTTGACTTCGATATTCCGGTGGGCGTGAATGGCGACACCTACGATCGCTATCTGGTGCGCATGGAAGAAATGCTCCAGTCGAACCGCATCATCCGCCAGTGCATCGAATGGCTGCGCAAGAATCCGGGTCCGGTGATCAGCGACGACCATAAAGTGGCGCCGCCGCGGCGGGAGAAGATGAAGGGCAGCATGGAAGAGTTGATCCACCATTTCAAGCTGTTTTCCGAGGGCATGCACGTGCCGGCAGGTGAAGCCTATGTCGCGATCGAACATCCCAAGGGCGAGATGGGCGTCTGGGCGGTATCGGACGGCGCCAACAAGCCTTACCGCATCAAGCTGCACACGGCCGGGATTCCACATCTGGCCGCCACCGATGAAATGACCAGGGGCCACATGCTGGCCGATGCGACTGCCGTCATTGGCACCATCGACCTGGTGCTTGGCGACGTTGACCGATAGACCGCCGCATGGATAACCAATACGACATGTTGAGTCCCGAAGCGCTCGGGAAAATTGACCGGGAAGTTGCCAAGTATCCGGCGGACCAGAAGCAGTCCGCGGTGATGGCGGCGCTGGTTATCGCCCAGGATGAAAAAGGATGGCTGCCGCAGGAAACCATCGCCGCCGTGGCCAGCTATCTGGGCATGGCGCCGATCGCCGCTTACGAGGTGGCGAGTTTCTACAACATGTACGATCTGCAGCCGGTGGGCAAATACAAGCTGACGGTGTGCACCAACCTGCCCTGTGCCTTGTCGGGCGGCGTGCATGCCGCGGATTACGTCAAGCAAAAACTCGGCATCGATTTCAACGAGACTACCCCGGACGGCAAGTTCACATTGAAGGAAGGCGAGTGCATGGGCGCTTGCGGCGATGCGCCGGTGATGCTGGTCAATAACAAGCGCATGTGCAGTTTCATGCTGCCCGAAGAGATCGACAAGCTGTTGGCGGAGTGCAAATAAGATGGCGCTGATCGACACCATCAATCCGCTGCTCACCACCGGCTGGGCCAAAGGCGATGCCGGATGGAGCCTCAAGGACTACGAGGCGCGCGGCGGTTACGCGCAACTGAAGCGGGTCCTGGCCAGCAAGATGACGCCCGACGATGTCATCGGCGAGGTCAAGAAATCCGTGTTGCGCGGCCGCGGCGGCGCCGGCTTCCCCACCGGTCTCAAGTGGAGCTTCATGCCCAAGGCGGCACCAGAGAAATACGTCGTCTGCAACACCGACGAAGGCGAACCGGGCACGTTCAAGGATCGCGACCTGCTGCGCTTCGATCCGCATTCTGTGATCGAGGGCATGATCATTGCCGGCTATGCGGTGGGTGCCAAGCTGGGCTACAACTACATTCACGGCGAGATCTTCGAGATCTACCAGCGATTCGAAGCGGCGCTCGACGAAGCCCGTGCCGCAGGTTATCTAGGCGAGAAAATCCTCGGCTCCGATTTCAGCTTCGACCTCTTCGCCCATCACGGCTGGGGTGCTTACATCTGTGGCGAGGAAACCGGTCTGCTCGAATCGATCGAGGGCAAGAAGGGCCAGCCGCGTTACAAGCCGCCGTTTCCGGCGAATTTCGGTCTCTACGGCAAGCCGACCACGATCAACAATACCGAAACCTTTGCCGCGATCCCTTTCATCCTCGGCATGGGTGGAGAAACTTACCTCAATCTGGGCAAGCCGAACAACGGGGGCACCAAGCTGTTCTCGGTCTCCGGTCACGTCAATCGTCCGGGCAACTATGAAGTGCCCATGGGCACGCCTTTCGCCAAGCTGCTCGAATTGGCCGGCGGCATGCGCGGTGGGCGCAGGCTCAAGGCGGTGATCCCGGGTGGCTCATCGGCACCGGTGCTGCCTGCCGAGGTGATCATGGATTGCACCATGGATTACGACTCGATCGCCAAGGCTGGCTCAATGCTTGGTTCGGGTGCAGTGATCGTCATGGACGAGACGGTCTGCATGGTCAAGGCGTTGGAGCGCCTGTCCTATTTCTACTACGAGGAATCCTGCGGCCAATGCACGCCCTGCCGCGAAGGCAGTGGCTGGCTGTATCGCGTCGTGCATCGCATCGAACACGGCCAAGGCCGTGCCGAAGATCTCGATCTGCTGAACCGTGTGACCGACAACATGATGGGCAAAACCATTTGCGCGTTGGCTGATGCTGCGGCGCTGCCGGTGCGCAGCTTTACCAAGCATTTCAAGAGCGAATTCGAGTATCACATCGAGCACAAGAAGTGTCTCGTTGATCCCGAAGTGCAGCGCGCAGGCAGCGGATTTTTCCGCGCTTCTTCAGTAACGGGGGCCGCGTAATGCTCGAAATCGAGATTGACGGCAAGGCCCTGCAGGTCGCAGACGGCAGCACCATCATCGAAGCGGCCCACCAGCTGGGCACCTACATCCCGCATTTCTGCTACCACAAGAAACTTTCCATCGCGGCCAACTGCCGGATGTGTCTGGTCCAGGTGGAAAAGGCGCCGAAGCCGATGCCGGCCTGCGCCACCATTGTCACCAATGGCATGAAGGTATTTACGCACTCCGATCTGGCGGTCAAGGCGCAGAAGGCCGTCATGGAGTTCCTCCTGATCAACCATCCGCTGGATTGCCCGATCTGCGATCAGGGCGGTGAGTGCCAGTTGCAGGATCTCGCGGTAGGCTACGGCGAGTCCGCCTCGAAGTACGAGGAAGAAAAGCGCGTCGTGCCCGACAAGGATCTCGGTCCGCTGGTGTCGACCGACATGACCCGCTGCATCAACTGTACGCGCTGCATTCGCTTCACGGCCGAAATCGCCGGCTTCATGGAGCTTGGGCAGGCCTTCCGCGGCGAGCGTGCCGAAGTCATGCCTTTCATCGGCAAGACGGTGGATACCGAACTTTCCGGCAACCTGATCGACCTCTGTCCGGTCGGCGCCCTGACCTCCAAGCCCTTCCGCTTCTCCGCCCGCACCTGGGAACTTTCCCGGCGCAAGTCGGTGAGTCCGCATGACGGCCTGGGCAGCAACCTGATCCTGCAAACCAAGCACGACAAGGTGTTGCGCGTGCTGCCGCTGGAAAACGAAGACATCAACGAATGCTGGTTGACGGACAAGGAGCGTTTCTCCTATCAGGGCCTGAACTCCCCTGAGCGTCTGACCAGGCCAATGGTGAAGCAGGGCGGGGAGTGGAAAGAGGTCGATTGGAGCGTTGCCCTCGATTACACGGCGCATGCCCTCCGCGACGTGGCCAAGACCCACGGCGGCGCGGCCATCGGCGGCCTGTTGAGCCCGCACGCGACACTGGAAGAAATGTACTTGGCGCAGAAGCTGCTGCGCGGCCTGGGCAGCGAGAACATCGATTTCCGTCTGCGCCAGAACGATTTTTCGGCAGACGGCAAGCGCCAGGGCACGCCTTGGCTGGGTATGAAGATCGCCGATATCAGCCGCCTCGATCGCGTGCTGGTGGTGGGCTCCTTCCTGCGCAAGGATCATCCGCTGATCGCCCAGCGCCTGCGCCAGTCGGCCAAGCGCGGTGCGCAGGTCAGCGTCCTGCACAGTGCCGACGACGACCTCCTGATCACGCTGGCGGCGCGCGCGATTGCCGCGCCCTCGCAATTGCCGGTGATGCTGGCCCAGATCGTCAAGGCGGTCAGCCAACTGAAAGGTGTCGCGGCAGACGCGGCTCTGGCTGGTATCGCCGTATCGGCTGAGGCGCAAGCCATTGCTCAGAGCTTGGTCTCGGGCAGCAACGCGGGCATCCTGCTCGGCAACTTCGCCCAGCAGCATTCGCAAGCGGCGACGCTGCATGCCTTGGGCCGCCAACTCGCGGTGGTGCTCGGCGGCGGTTTCGGCTTCCTCGGCGAGGCCGCCAACAGCGTCGGCGGCTATGTGGTCAAGGCCACGCCCGGCGCCACCGGCCTGAACGCTGCGGCAATGCTGAACGAACCTCGTCAGGCCTACGTGGTGCTTGGCGCCGAGCCGGAACTCGATTGCGCCGATGGTGCCCAGGCATTGGCAACACTGAGCAAGGCGGCGGCCGTGGTGGTGCTGAGCCCGTTCAAGTCGCAGGCCATGCTCGACTATGCAGCCGTCCTGCTGCCGGTTTCGCCCTTCTCGGAAACCTCGGGCAGCTTCGTCAATGCCGAAGGCCGCGTGCAGAGCTTCTACGCTGCGGCCAAGCCGCTGGGCGAGGCCCGTCCGGCATGGAAGGTGTTACGCGTACTGGGCAACCTGCTCGAAGTAGCCGGTTTTGAACATAACAGCAGCGAGGATGTGCGTGCCGAGGCATTGGGCGGCAATCCTGATTTCGTCGCCGGCCTCGACAACGGCATTGATGGCGTTTCCCTGAATCTGGCGGCAGGCGTCAGTGGCCTGGAGCGCGTCGCCGATGTGCCGATCCACTTCGCCGATGCCCTGGTGCGGCGCGCACCCGCCCTGCAGCAGGCGCGCGACTCGGCGGCGCCGACGGCGCGCATGAATGCGGCGACCCTGGCGAAACTTGGCATTGGCGCTGGTGAGCGGGTAAGAGTCGGCGCTGGCGCTACGGTGATTCTTGCCGCCGAACTCGATGCCGGCCTGCCCGATGGCACGGTGCGCGTCGCGGCGGCGCACGCCGATAGCGTCGCGCTGGGTGCGATGTCCTCCGTTCTGAGCGTGGAGAAGGCGTGATGGAAGCCATGGTCGTCCCCTTCCTCGAAGGCTTGCTCGGCTCCTTGTGGCCGCTGGTCAAGCCCGTATGGCCACTGATCTGGACCCTACTCAAAATTGTCCTGATCCTGTCGCCGCTGCTGTTGTCGGTCGCCTACCTGACGTTCTGGGAACGCAAGATCATCGGCTGGATGCAGGT
>MHZX01000001.1 GCA_001828935.1 Rhodocyclales bacterium RIFCSPLOWO2_02_FULL_63_24 | reverse complement strand
GCCAAGACCTACCTTGAGCAGAATGGTGCCAAGAAGGTCAAGTAATTAACGCAGGTCAATGCAGGTCCCGAGGGGCAGAGCTACTCTGCCCCCCGATCTTTTACGAAAAGGAATAAACATGAAAACCGGAACGATTCTCTCGGCCGCCGTTGTTGCCATCACCGCCGCCAGTTTCGCGGCCCCCGCCCTCGCCGACGGCAAGACGCTCTACCTGGAAAAGACCTGCATCGCCTGTCACGGCAAGGATGCCAAGAAGCCGCTGACGCCCGAATACCCCAAACTGGCAGGGCAGAACGCGAAGTACGCCGAGAACCAGATGAAGGACATCAAGAGCGGCGCGCGCGCCAACGGAAATACCGCGGCGATGAAGGGCATCATGCATCTGGTCACCGACGCGGAGATCAAGGAACTGGCCAAGTACCTGTCCGAGATCAAATAGCGGAGCCTGTTTCAGACCGAATGACAGGGAACCGCGGTCAATTGAGAAATATCAATGACTGCTTATGTTCGACCATGTCATCATGAGCGCAACCCCTACACACCGATAAGGAAGAGACCATGTACAAGACAATCAGACTGGCGCTGGCAATCGCGCTGATTCCCGCATTCGCGCTGGCGGCGCCGCCCGCCGAGAAGAAGGCCGGCATCGAATCCAAGGACTACAAATGGAATGCCCAGGAGGGCGAGAAGATCGAGGCGCTCAAGTTCAAGGGCGACGCCAAGGCTGGCAAGGAGGGCTACGAGGTGTGCGGCGCCTGCCACCTGCCTTCTGGCGCCGGACGTACCGACGGCACCTTCCCGCAACTGGCAGGGCAGCACACCACGGTGTTGATCAAGCAGATGGCCGACATCCGTGCCGGGCTGCGCGACAACCCGACCATGTATCCCTTCGCCAAGGAACTCACCGACGCCCAGGAACTGGCCAACGTTTCTGCCTACATCGAGAGTCTGTGCATTCCGGTTGACCATGGCAAGTACGAAGGTCCCGATGCCGCCAAGCAGGTCGCTGACGGCAAGGCGATGTACGAGAAGGAGTGCATCGAATGCCACAAGGCCAACGGCGAGGGCGTCAAGGACAAGTTCTACCCGGTGCTGGCCGGCCAGCATTACAAGTATCTGCTGCGCCAGATGACCGAGATCCGCGACGGCAAGCGCCGCAATGCGAATCCGGACATGGTCAAGATCATCAAGAAGTACGATGACAAGCAGCTGGTAGCCATTTCGGCCTATCAGTCGAGCCTGACTATGCCGGGCTCGATGTGCAAGGCAAAACCGGCTGCGAAGGGTACCAAGAAGAAGTAGTCGCGTTTCCGGACCGCCCGCACTCCGGCCGGGGTGGGGTGCGGTTGCGGAGAGTCGCCCCCCCAAACAGAGAACAGCATGCAAGATCAAAAACAACAGAACAGGTTGATCACCGGGTTGACCCTGGTGGCATTGGTGGCGCTGGTCGCCGCCTACTTTTCGCCGATCTGGTGGGTTTCGCTGACGGCGCCCAACTACCCCAAGGATGCCTTTCCCGACGGCATACGTATCCACTTCCACTTCAACGGTGTCTTCAACGGTTGCACGGCGGTGGGCAAGGGCACCCAGATGGGCAATGAAACCCTGCAGGCCGACTTGGGCCAGGACACCCCTCGGTTCAACCCGATTCTGGACAAGGGCAAGGACGTGAACCGGGAGGCGAAGAGCCTCGACTGCGTCCATGAAATGAACACCATCAACCACTATGTGGGGATGTATCCGATCGATACCGGTTCGCCGGTGGAGTTGCGCCTGTCGAAGTTCATCTTTGGCTGGTTTGCCGTCATGCTGCTGGGATTCATGGCGACGCAGCGCAAGACGCAACTGAAGATTCTGGGTGCGGGTTTCGCGGCGGTTGCGGTCTGGATGGTGGTCGATCAGATCGTCATGGGTCAGTTGGATGCCTTCGCCGCTCACTACTACCACGAGGCGAGCACCTTCTTCAATCAGCCCGATGTGCTGGCACGCTGGAAAGCCAATCTGATGCTGGCGACCAAGGTATCGATGGCGGGGATCGTCGCGGCGATGGCGATCATCATGCTGGGCGTCTGGAAAATTCCCAGATTTTCGCTGCTGCTGGCGCTGGTGCCGGCATTCATGCCGGTGTTCTTCGTGATCGATTACGCCGGCTGGCTGTGGTTCTTCGGCCACAACATGCATCCCTGGGGCGCCTTCACGGTCAAGCCGTTCATGCCGACCGTATTTGGCGAGGGCAAGGTGGCGCAGTTCTCGACCTTTTCCTATCCCTATTGGGGCTACGGTTTGCTGCTGGTGGCTTTCGGCTGCCTGATGATGGCGCTGCTGTTGCGCCGGCGGCAGTTGCGCGACTCGGACTCGTAAGGAGACCGGGATCATGAAGCGCACGCGCTGGCTGAGACTGTTGCCGGCCCTGCTGCTTGGTGTCTCGTCGCTGCTGGTGGCGCGCCCGGCCGATCGCGACGGCGACGACGGCAAGCCGCCCAGCCTGGGGGCGACGGCCGATTTGTCCACCGCGCCGCGGGTCGGCGTCGATCGGCCCAAGCCCACCTATCCGCTCTACGAGCGCGACAAGCGGGTGCACGGCCTGAAGCCGTTCCAGCCGCTGGTCGATGCGGCGCCTGCGGGTTCGACGCTGCGTCCGCCGCCCGGCAGCTATTCCGGTCCGGTGGTGATGAACAAGCCGTTGATCATCGATGGCGGCGGCCAGGTGACCATCGATGCCGGCGACAAGGGCACGGTGTTTTCGCTCGAAACCGATGCGGCGGTGCTGCGCGGCCTGCATCTGACCGGGTCCGGCGACTCGCACGATACCGATGACTCCTGCCTGGACGTGCGCGGGCACCGCAACGTGATCGAGAACCTGGTGATCGACAACTGCCTGTTCGGCATCGATCTCAAGCAATCCAGCGACAACGTCCTGCGCCACAACAAGGTGAGTTCCAAGCCGCGCGAACTGGGTGTGCGCGGCGACGGGCTGCGGCTCTGGTACAGCGACCGCAACCTGATCGAAGGCAACGAAATCGCCGATTCGCGCGACATGGTGGCCTGGTACTCCCACGACAACATCTATCGCCGCAACGTCGGCATGCGCAGCCGCTATTCGATCCACTTCATGTTCGCCAACAACAACATCGTCGAGGACAACCGCTTCTACGACAACTCGGTCGGCGTCTATTTCATGTACACCGAGGGCGGCGTGCTGCGCAACAACCTGATTTCCCACGCCACCGGCGCCGCCGGCATGGCGATCGGTTTCAAGGAGGCCAGCAATGCGGTGATCGAAGGCAACGAGATCATCTACTGCGCGGTCGGCATCGGCTCCGACCTCTCCCCTTTTCAGCCCGACAGCAAGATCTGGGTGCGCAACAACCGCTTCGCCTACAACGGGATCGCGGTAAAGTTGAGCAGCGAACTGGGCGGCAATGTCGTCACCGACAATATCTTCGAGGGTAATCTGACGCATGTGGTGCAGGCCGGGCGCGGCACCTCCGGTCTCAACGAGTGGCGAGGCAACTACTGGGATGACTATCAGGGCTTCGATCGCGATCACAACGGCGTCGGCGATACGCCCTACGAGTTCTATGCCTATGCTGACCAGATATGGATCGAACTGCCGCCGGCGCGCTTCTTCAAGACGGCGCCGGTGATGGAGTTGCTGGATTTTCTGGAACGGCTGGCACCCTTTTCCTCGCCCGAGATGACGCTCAGGGACGAATGGCCGCGCTTCACCAAACCGCAACTGATCAAGAGCAAGGTGACCGGATGAGCGAACCGACCCCACCCGCCGCGAAGCCGCCGCTATCGCGGGAACGCGCGCAACAGGCGCGGCGTCGCGTGTTGCGCACCATCTTGCTGACTGGCGGCGTGATGGGCGCGGCACTGTCCGGCTTCCTGCCTTTGGTCTACGCGCAGAAGAAGCGCCTGCGGCCGCCGGGGGCGTTGGACGAAAAGGACTTTCTGTCGTCCTGCATCAAGTGCGGCCAATGCGTGCAGGTCTGTCCGGTGCAGGCGATCAAGCTGGCCGACCTGGTCGACGGCGTCGGCGTCGGCACGCCCTACATCGACGCGCGCGAGCAGGCCTGCGATTTCTCCTGCGATGCCGTGCAGTGCATTCTGGCCTGCCCCACCGGATCGCTGGTGTACAAGAAGCCGGCCTTCCTCGGCGTGCGCAAGGGCGCCAAGCTCGCCGCTGCGCCGATTCTCAAGGCCAAGGAAAAAGACCCCGAGCCGACCCTGAACCTCAGCGAGCGCATCGGCGTCGCGCGCCTGACGCGGCCGGAAGCCTGTCTGGCGATCCAGGGCAAGGGCTTCAAGGGGCAGGTGCGGGGCGCGTCGTTCAAGGGCCGCATGCGCTACATGGAGGTCAACCGCTGGAAGCCGATTGCCGTCAGCGAACACCCTTACGATCTGGCGGAATGCGACCTGTGCGTGCGCGAGTGCCCGGTCAAGGGCGCAATTTCGATCGAAACCGTGTTCGCACCGGACGGCAGCAAACGCAAATCGCCGGTGGTGCATGAACCCTGCGTCGGTTGCGGTGTCTGCGAGATGATCTGCCCGGTCGAGCCGACCTGCATCGTCATCGAAGCCAGGGAGGTCTGGAACACGTGAACCAGTACCTTAAGCGCCGCTTCTTCGAACAGATTGCCGTGATGTTCGGTCGCGAGCCGAAAAAGCCGGAGGCGATTTCCGAGCGTGCCCAGGAAATCCATGTGCTCAAGCGCGCCACCAACAAGGAAAGGCTGCAGGCGGCGATCGTCGCCCATCAGGACCGGAAGTCGGTGCATACCTGGCGCAACCGGCGCTGGGCGGTGCTGATCGCCGCCAACCTGTTGTTCACCTTTTCCTTCTGGTTCGATATCCAGATCCTCGAAGGTGCGCTGACGGCTTCGCGCTTCGTCGGCTTTCACCTGATCGACCTCAATTCGGCGCTGCAGGTAATGCTGGCGCACAAGCACATCATCGTCAATCTGGTGATCGGCACCGTGACGGTCTTTGTGCTGTGGCTGCTTCTGGGCGGGCGCAGCTTCTGTTCCTGGGTCTGCCCGTATCATCTGCTGGCGGAACTGGCGGAGAACATTCATCTGTATCTGGTCAGGAAGAAGCTGGTGACCGACCAGAACATCGACCGCCGCCTGCGCAGCCTGTCCTGGATCGTCTTCGCCATCCTCGCCGCGGCCACCGGCTATACGGTGTTCGAAGCGATCTCGCCGACCGGCATCCTGTCGCGGGCATTGATCTATGGGCCGGCGCTGGCCCTGCTCTGGGTGCTCGCGCTGCTGGTGTTCGAGGTGTTCTTTTCGCGCCGCGCCTGGTGCCGCTACGCCTGCCCGATCGGTCTCACCTATGGCGTGGTCGGCATTTTTTCGCCGGTGCGGATCAAGTACAAACTGGACAGTTGCTTTCACGAGGGTGACTGCCGCAAGGTCTGCCTGGTGCCCCATGTGCTCGACACCGTGATCAAGGGCCGCGCGGTGGATACCGAGATTCCGATCGGGCCCGACTGCACGCGTTGCGGGTTGTGCGTGGATACCTGCCCGACGGGTTCCCTCACCTTCGACGTCAAGGGCCTTTCCAAACTGCTATGAAGACCCTTGATCAGCAGATTACGCAGATTTCGCAGATTTCGCAGATTAAGGCGAACCCTATTTCGGTTTTCAATCTGCGTAATCTGCGGACAACGTCTTTCGTTCTTCCTCCCAAGCCATGATCAGTTTTTCGAACGTAAGCAAAAGCTTTCGCAAGGCGCGCGTGCTCGACGACATCAGTCTCGACATCGGGCTCTCCGAGCGTGTCGCGCTGATCGGTTCCAACGGCGCCGGCAAGACCACGCTGATCCGTTGCCTGCTGGGCGAATACACCTTCGACGGCGAAGTCAGAATCAATGGCCGCGATCCGCGCCAGGAACGGACGGCGGTATTGGGCGCGATCGGCTTCGTGCCGCAACTGCCGCCGCCCTTGAAAATGCCGGTGGCGCAACTGATCGATTTTTCAGCCGCGCTGTGCGGCACCGATCCCGCGCGCATCCACCAACTGGCGCAGCGCCTGGGTCTCGACCTGACGCCGATCCTGGTGCGCCCTTTCGTCAAGCTCTCGGGCGGCATGAAGCAGAAGCTGCTGATCGCGATCGCGCTCGGCCGCGAGGCCAAGGTGCTGGTGATGGACGAACCCGCGGCCAACCTCGATCCCGAGGCGCGCAAGATATTTTTCGAACTCCTCGCCGAACGTCAGGAGGACGTCACGATGCTGATTTCCAGCCATCGCCTGAACGAGGTCTCGGCGCTGGTGAATCGCGTGATCGAGATGGACATGGGCAAGGTGGTGCTGGACGACCGCGTCGCCGATGACGTTTCGTTGTCCGGTCAATTCGCTTGCCGGATTTCGATCAAGCGCAGCGAGGCCGCGTTCATCAAGGCCATGGGGGCCTGGAACTTCAGCGACATAGGCAACGGGCTGGAGTGGGCGGGTGTCGTGCCGGGCCCCGATCGACTGCGCTTCATGGGCATGACCTCACGCTACGTGGCGCTGATCAGCGATTTTTCGCTGGCGGAAGCGGAACTCAAGGAAGTCGGCGCCGCTGCGCCTTGCGTGCCTGGGAATCCGCTTCGCGGGCAGGCAGCGGCGAATTGATGGATCGGCGCCGCTTCATCGCCGCCGCCGTCCATGGCGTGGCCCTGACGCCGCTGGCGGCGGCCCTCTCGGCTTGCGGAAATTCCGGCGCCTGGCCGCAGGGCATGGTCGAGATCAAGTGGGATCGCGACACCTGCGTCCGTTGCAGCATGGTGCTCTCCGACCGGCGCTTTGCGGCCCAGATGCGCGGCGGCGAGAAGAACACCGTGTTCAAGTTCGACGACATCGGTTGCGCCGTGTTCTGGATGCGCGACAAACACAAGGACTATCCGTGGCTGGCCGATCCGGCGACGCGCTTCTGGGTGGCCGATGTCGGCGGCAGCGGCGACAAGTGGCTGGAGGCGCGCAAGGCCTTCTATGTTGGCGGCAAGATTTCGCCGATGGGCTACAACTATGGCGCCAGGGCCTATGCCGAGGCCGGCGCTTTCGATTTCGGCGAGATGAGCAGTCATGTTCTTGCCAAGGCCAAGTAGGAATAACGGATGAAACAACTCTGGCTTACCGCCAAACTCGATATCGTCGAATCATTGCGTGCGCGCTGGTTCCAGATCTACACCCTGGTCTTCGGCGGCATCGTGGCCCTGCTGTTCCTCTTCGGCCTGACCGAATCGCGCGTGCTGGGTTTCATCGGCCTGTCGCGCCTCTTGGTTACCTACATCCAGCTGACCATGGCGATCCTGCCGATCTTCGTCCTCATCACCACCGTGCGTTCGGTAGCGGGCGACCGCGAGGCCGGCGTCTATGAATACCTGCTGTCGCTGCCGGTGTCGCTGGCGGCATGGTTCTGGGGCAAGATCCTCGGCCGCTACATCGTGATCTTCCTGCCGGTGTTCGGCGCCATGGTGCTGGCGGTGCTGATCGCGCTGCTGCGCGGCATCGAAGTGCCGTGGGGCATGTTCGGCTACTACACGGCCCTGCTGGCGGTGATGGCGGCCTGCTTCCTGGGGCTAGGCATGCTGATCTCGGCGCTCGCGCGCAGCACCGACATGGCTCAGGGCGCCGCTTTCCTGGTCTGGCTGACGCTGCTGCTGTTCCTCGACCTGATCCTGCTTGGCGTCATGATTCAGGGCAAGGTCACGCCGGAGGTCGCCGTGACCGTCGCGCTGGCCAATCCGCTACAGGTATTCCGCACCGCCGCGCTGGCGCTGTTCGACCCGCAACTGATCGTGCTCGGGCCGTCGGCCTACGTGATTCTCGATCTGTTCGGCGTCACCGGCTACAAGGTGTTCGCCCTGGCCTATCCGACCGTGCTCGGCATTGGTGCGGCGACGCTTGGGTACCAGTTGTTCCGCCGCGGCGATCTGCCGTGAGGCTTCCAGGGCAAAAGTCGGCGCTGACCGAGCGGCGATGGTGGGCGACCGTGCTGCTGCTGGCCGCCGGGATGGTTCACGCCGCCGGCAGCGAAGCGCTGTTCGCCGCGACGCTGACCGCCACCGACGACAAGGCATTTGCCCTCGATGCCTATCGCGGCAAGCCGATGATCGTGAATTTCTGGGCGCGCTGGTGCGCCCCCTGCCGGGTCGAGATTCCGGAACTGGCCAAGGCCCACGACAAGTACCGCAAGCAGGGCCTGGTGGTGCTGGGCATCGGTCTCGAAGACAAGGCAGAATCCGTGCGTGATTTCATGAAAGCCTACGAGATGAACTACCCCGTGCTGCTGGCCAGGGACAAGGGCATCGAACTGATGCAGGCGCTGGGCAATTCCAAGGCCGGCCTGCCTTACACTGTCGTCATCAACCGCCGCGGCGAGATTGTGATGAGCAAGCTGGGGGCGATGAAAAAAGCCGAACTCGACGCGGCCGGCGAGGCGGCGCTCAAATAACACGAGGTCGAACCGGGACGCACCTATGACAAAACCGATGGAACCGACCCTGGAGGCCCTGTCCAATCCGTTTCTGCGCTACTTCGCGGCGACTCGTCCGGCATTTCTTTCGGTCACCTTCGTCGGTTGCCTGCTGGGCCTCGCCACCGCGGCATCTTCCGGGATTTCGATCGGGCCGGCACTGGCCACGGCAACGCTGTTCTTCGCCCTGATGGCGCACGCCGGCGCCAATGTCATCAACGACTACTACGACGCGCTGTCGGGCTGCGACGCGGCCAACACCGAACGCCAGTTTCCCTTCACCGGCGGCAGCCGCTTCATCCAGAACGGCGTCCTCTCCCTGCGTGCCACCGGCATCTTCGGCTATTCGCTGCTGGCGGCGGTGGTTCCCGCCGGCCTGTGGCTGACCGCGGTCAGCGCCTCGGGCCTGATCCTGATCGGTCTGGCCGGCCTGGTGGTGGGCTGGGCCTATTCGGCACCGCCCTTGAAACTGCAAAGCCGCGGCCTCGGCGAATTCGCCATCACCGCCGGCTGGCTGCTGGTCGTCGTCGGCAGCGATTTCGTGCAGCGCCACGGTTTCGCCTTCGCGCCCGTCGCCGCCGGCCTGGGCTTCGCGCTGCTGGTGGCCAACGTGCTCTACATCAACCAGTTCCCGGATGTGAAGGCCGATGCCGGCGCCGGCAAGAACACCCTGGTGGTGCGCCTGGGTGTGGCACGGGCGCGCTGGGGCTATGTGGCGATTGCCATGCTGGCCTACGGCTGGCCGCTGCTGATGGTGCTGCTGGGGCATTTGCCTGGGGCGGCCCTGATCGCCGTGCTGCCGGCCGCTGCCAGCACCGCCGCGGCGCGCCAGCTCTGGTCCCGCGCTACGCAGCCCGCGCAACTGGCGCCGGCGCTGAAACTGACGATTCTCGCCGCCAGCCTGCACGGCCTGTTGCTGGCGATCATCCTCGCCCTGCCGTGGAGTGGCCCGGTTTGAGCCATTTGGACCGAAGCACGGGGTGACGATGCAGGAGCAGATTCCCCTCGACGGCAGCTTCGGCAGGCAGTCGGTGAGCGCAGCCGAGCGGCGTCGGCGCATCGGCGACGTATTCCGTGCCGTGGCGCCGCGCTACGATTTGATGAACGACTTGATGAGCTTCGGCATCCATCGCCTGTGGAAGCGCAGGCTGGCCGCGCAGGTGGCCGATGTCGGCGGGCTTGCCGTCGATCTCGCCGGCGGCACCGGCGACGTGGCGCGTTTGCTGGCCGATGGGTGCCGTCGCGTGGTGATCTGCGATCCGAGCCTGCCGATGATGGCGGCGGGGCGGATGAAGACAACGGCCGGACAGTCGGTTCCGCCACCAGGCGCCGTCTCGCCGGCGCCGACTTGCGGCGGCGAACATGGCCGGCCTGCGCTGTGCTGGCTGGCGGGCGAGGCCGAGAAGCTGCCCCTGGCCGACGCCAGCGTGGATCTGCTGACGGTCGCCTTCGGCTTGCGCAATGCGACATCCCTGCCTCGGGCGCTGGTCGAGATACGGCGCGTGCTGAAGCCCGGCGGGCGCTTTGTCTGCCTCGAATTTTCGCGGCCCGCGGCCTGGCTGGCGCCGCTCTACGACGTGTATTCCTTCCTCGTGATCCCCCGCCTGGGGGCATGGGTGGCACAGGCGCCGCAGGCCTATCAGTACCTGGTCGAATCGATCCGGCGTTTCCCGGATCAGCAGGAATTCGCCGCCCTCATGCAGCAGAAGGGATTTGGCGCCGTGCACTGGGAGAACCTGTCCTTCGGCATCGCCTGCCTGCATTTCGGGCTCAAACCCGAAACCCAGGCGGGCGACAGTAAGCGGGCTCTCCCCCCAACCCCCTCTGCGGGAGAGGGGGCGACTGATTTGGCCGCCTGCGGCGGAAACTCATCGACCCTATGAAACCTGAACTACCGATTGCGTTGACTGCCGTACCGCCGTCCGGCTGGCATGTCTGGTGGACCGCGACCCGGCCGCGCACCCTGAGCATCGCCGCGACGCCGGTGCTGGTCGGCAGTGCGCTGGCGCTGGGCGAGGGCGCCGCGGCGAACTGGCTGGCGATGTTGGCCGCCCTGTGCTGCGCGGTGCTGATCCAGGTCGGCACCAATCTGCACAACGACGCCGCCGATTTCCTGCGCGGCACCGATCGCGCCGACCGCATCGGCCCGCTGCGCGTCACCGCGGCGGGATGGGCGAGCCCGGCCGCGGTGCGTCGCGCCGCAGCAATCAGCTTTGCCCTCGCGCTGCTGCTGGGCACCTATCTGGTGCTCATCGGCGGCTGGCCGATCCTGGTCGCGGGCATTGCCTCGCTCGTGGCGGGCTGGTCATATTCGGGCGGACGGCACCCGATTTCCCATACGCCGCTGGGCGAACTTTTCGTCCTGGTGTTTTTCGGCCTGGTCGCAGTCGCCGGCAGCCACTGGCTGCAATCCGGCGCGGGGTCGGCGCAGGCGTGGTTGGCCGGGATCGTGGTCGGCATGCCGGCGGCGGCGGTCTTGCTGGTCAACAACTACCGCGATCAGGAGGACGATCTGCGCAGTGGTCGGCGCACCCTTGCGGCGCTCCTCGGGCGCGAAAAATCACGACGGGTCTATGCCGCATTGATGTTGTTGCCGTATGCCGTGCTGCCGCTGCTTGCGCTGCAGGGACTGACGGGTGCCCTGCTGGGCTTGCTGGCCTTGCCTTTCAGCCTGTCGCTGATCCGTCGCTTGCAGCGCACGCCGCCGGGGCCGCAACTCAACCTGTTGCTGGCGGGAAGCGCGCAGGCCGGGTTCGCTCTCGGCGTGCTGCTCTCGATCGGGTTCGTGCTATGAACCCGGTGGTCGAATTGCTGCTGCCGCTGGCCCTCGCCTTCATCATGTTTTCGCTCGGCCTGACCCTGGTGCTGGATGACTTCAAACGCGTCCTGACGCGGCCGCAAGCCATGCTGGTCGGCCTCGTCGGGCAGATGCTGGTGGTCCCGGCGTTTGCCTTCGCCGTGGCGCGGGTCTGGGGCCTGCCGCCCGAAATGGCGGTCGGGCTGATGATTCTGGCCGCCTGTCCGGGGGGCGTCAGTTCGGGGTTGTTGACCCACTTGGCGCGCGGCGACACCGCCCTGTCGATTTCCCTGACGGCGGTGACCAGCGTTGCCGCGGTGGTGACGGTGCCTTTCGTCGTCGATCTATCGATGCAGCAATTCATGCAGACCGGGGTCAGTGTCGACTTTCCGCTGCTGAAAATGGTGCGCGGCGTGTTCCTGTTGACGACTGTGCCGGTGCTGCTGGGGATGAGCCTGAAAGCCTGGCGTCCGGCGTTGGCCCTGCGCCTGGAGCGTCCGACCGGGCGCCTGGCGACCGCGTTGTTCGTCCTCATCGTGCTGGCGACCTTCTTCAGCCAGCGCCAGGTGCTGATCGATAACCTGGACAGCATCGGCCCGGCGGCCACGCTGCTCAATCTGATGGTGATTGCGGCGGGCATGGCCATGGCCGCGGCGGCCGGCTTGCGGCGGCGCGACCAGATTGCCGTCGCCACGGAATGCGGACTGCAGAATGCCGGCCTCGGCATTTTCATCGCCGCCAGCGTCATGCAGTCGCCGGCGATGACCGTACCCAGCGTGGTCTATGCCTTGCTGATGAATTTTGGGGCGATTGGCTTCGTGATCCTGATGCGCGGCATTGATCGAAGCGCCGGCAGCGAGCAGGTCAATCCCGCCAGCCGATGAAACGGCTGGGCTGTGTGCTGGCGCTGCTGGCGCTGCCGGCGCTGGCGGCGTTCCCGGCACCGCTCCAGCCATTGATCGACGCCACGCCGGCTGGTGGCACGCTGCGCCTGGCGCCGGGCGCGTATGCCGGTCCGGCGACGATCAGCCGGCCGCTGACGCTGGAGGGCGGACACCAGGCCGTCATCGTCGGCGACGGCAAGAGCACGGTGCTGTCGGTTGCCGCCAACGGCGTCACGCTGCGCGGCCTGCGCATCACCGGCAGCGGCGATTCGCACGACCGGATCGACGCCGGGATACTGCTGGAAGGCGACGATCACTTGGT
This sequence comes from Rhodocyclales bacterium RIFCSPLOWO2_02_FULL_63_24, assembly GCA_001828935.1. Lineage (GTDB taxonomy): Bacteria > Pseudomonadota > Gammaproteobacteria > Burkholderiales > Rhodocyclaceae > Sulfuritalea. The sequence goes on along the minus strand of MHZX01000001.1, from coordinate 23,599 downwards.
CGAGGACAACGAGATCGACGACGTGCTGTTCGGCATCCACCTGAAGCGGGTCAATCGCTCGCGCGTCAGCGCCAACCGGGTGAGCGGCAAGCCGCTGGCGCTGGGCCTGCGCGGCGACGCGATCCGGCTCTGGTACAGCCAGCACAACGTCATCGAAGGCAATCGCTTCGCGCAGGCGCGCGACCTGACCTTCGCCAATTCGGCCGACAACCGTATCGTCGGCAACCAGTTCAGCGACGGCCGCTATGGCATGCACGTCATTTTTTCGCCGCGCCTGCTGGTCGAGAACAACCGCCTGTCCGACACCGGCACCGGCATCATCGTGCTCTATTCGCCGGACCTGGTGCTGCGCGGCAATCGCGTCGCCCATGCGCTGACCGATGGCGGCGGCGGTATCGTGTTCAAGGAGAGCAACGATGCCCTGGTCGAAAACAACGAGGTGCTGCATTGCTCGGTTGGCCTCCGCGTCGACGCGCCGCCGGCGTCGGTGGGCAGGCTGACGGTGCGAAACAACCGCTTCGCGCACAACATCGTCGGCCTGTTCTTCTACGGCGAGGAGGGCGGCCACCGCTTCTTCGACAACCGTTTCGAGAACAATCTCAACACCGTGGCGATCAGCGCGCCCGGCGCCGGCAGCGCCAATGTCTGGCGCGGCAACTACTGGGACGACTACCAGGGCTTCGACCGCAACGGCGACGGTTTTGGCGACATGCCGCACGAGGTCCATCTGTTCGCCGACCGGATCTGGATGGAAACCCCGCTGGCGACCTTCTTCCGTAACTCGCCGGTGCTCGAAATGCTGGATTTCCTCGAACGCCTGGCGCCTTTCTCGACGCCGCACCGCGTGCTGCAGGACCCGCGGCCGCGCATGCAGTAGGGGCTTTTCGGCGCGCAAGTCGGCGCGACCGGCAATTGACCGCAGTCAAAGCCTGGCCGCGCCGGCGAGTGCTACATTGGGTCATGTTCCGAATTTCCCAATTCATGCAGGAAATCGCCACGCCGACGCCGCTCGGGCCGCTGCGCAAGCCACCCGGTCCGGTGGTGATCTGGAACCTGGTGCGCCGTTGCAACCTGACCTGCAAGCATTGCTATTCGATTTCCGCCGACAAGGATTTTGCCGGCGAGCTGAACACCGAAGACGTGTTCCGAGTCATGGACCAGCTCAAGGCCTTTCGCGTTCCGGCGCTGATCCTGTCAGGTGGCGAGCCGCTGCTGCGGCCGGACATTTTCGAGATTTCGGCGCGCTCCAAGCAGATGGGTTTCTTCACCGCGCTGTCCAGCAACGGCACGCTGATCGACACGCCGATGTGCGAGCGCATCAAGGGCATCGGCTTCGACTACGTCGGCGTCAGCCTCGACGGCCTGGGCGCCACGCACGACAAGTTCCGCCGCAGGCAGGGCGCCTTCGACCTGTCGCTGGCCGGCATCCGCTTGTGTCGCCAGGCGGGGCTCAAGGTCGGCGTGCGCTACACCATGACCCAGGATAATTTCCACGACCTGCCCGGCCTGCTCAGCCTGGTCGAGGACGAGGGCATCGACCGTTTTTACTTCTCGCATCTCAACTATGCCGGACGCGGCAACAAGAACCGCAAGGACGACGCCCTGCACCAGATGACGCGCAGTGCCATGGACCTGCTGTTCGACACTTGCTGGAGCTATCAGGAGCGAGGCCTGAAAAAGGAATTCACCACCGGCAACAACGATGCCGACGGCGTCTATCTGCTGCACTGGCTGCAACGCAAGTTTCCGGAGCGAGTGGAACACATCCGGCAGAAACTGGCGCAGTGGGGCGGCAATTCCAGCGGCATCAATGTCGCCAATATCGACAACCTGGGCAATGTGCATCCCGACACGATGTGGTGGCACCACACCTTGGGCAATGTCCGCGAGCGTTCCTTCGGCGACATCTGGATGGACACCACCGACCCGCTGATGGCAGGGCTCAAGGCGCATCCGCGCAAGGTGGACGGTCGCTGCGGCGCTTGCGCCCATTTCGACATCTGCGGCGGCAACACGCGGGTGCGCGCCCAGCAACTGACCGGCGATCCCTGGGCGGAAGACCCGGGCTGCTACCTGACCGATGAAGAGATAGGAATCGCATGAAGAAGCTCGCCCTGCTCGGCCTCCTGCTGGCAAACGCGCTGCCGCTGCAGGCCGCCGAACCGCCCGCGCTGTATCAGCAGCACTGTGCGGTGTGCCATGGCCCGAGCCGGCTTGGCCTGACCGGGCCGGCGCTGCTGCCGGAGAGCCTGGCGCGATTGAGGAAGCCGGAAGCGGTCAAGACCATTACCGCAGGGCGTGCGGCGACCCAGATGGCGGGTTTCGCCGATCGCCTGGGCAAGGAAGAAATCGCCGCACTGGCCGACTACATCTACACCGCCGTGGTGCCGGCGCCGACTCTTGCCGAGGCCGACATCAAGGCCTCGCGCATCGTTTATTTCGCCACGGGCAGCCTGCCGGCGAGGCCCGCCGAGGTGTTCAAGGGCGTGGACATGATGAACCTGTTCATCGTCGTCGAGACCGGCGATCATCATGTCACGGTGCTCGATGGCGACAAGCTGGAACCGATCCATCGCTTCCCCAGCCGCTATGCGCTGCACGGCGGACCGAAATTCACGCCCGATGGCCGCTACGTCTTCTTCGCCTCGCGCGACGGTTGGATCACCAAGTTCGACATCTGGAATCTCCAGGTGGTGGCCGAGATCCGCGCCGGCATCAACACGCGCAACGTCGCCGTGTCCGGCGACGGCAAGTACCTCGCGGTGGCCAATTACCTGCCGCACACCTTGGTGCTGCTCGATGCCGATCTGAATCTGCTCAAGGTGCATCAGGTGCTGAACAAGGAGCGCACGGAAAGCTCGCGCGTTTCGGCGGTGTATGACGCCGCGCCGCGCCAGAGCTTCGTCGCCGCATTGAAAGATGTGCCGGAAGTCTGGGAGATCAGCTACAACCCGAAGGCCGACGACATTCCGGTCGGCATGGTGCATGACTTCAAGTACAGGGAAGGCAGCTTCATCCCCGGCTTCCTCAATCCGCGCCGCAGTTATTTGTCGGAGCCGCTGGACGACTTTTTCTTCACCCAGAATTACTCCGAGCTGATGGGCTCCTCTCGCTCCGCGGGCAAGGGCCAGGTGGTACACCTCGACGTGAGGAAGAAGATTGCCGACCTCACGCTGCCCGGCATGCCCCACCTCGGCTCCGGCATCACCTGGAACTACCGCCCGCCGCAAGGTGCGCAGGACCGCACCGTGATGGCCACGCCCAACCTCAAGGAAGGGGTAATCACGGTGATCGACTTGAAGGACTGGAGCACCGTCAAGACCATCCCGACTCTCGGCCCCGGCTTCTTCATGCGCAGCCACGAAAACACGCCCTATGCCTGGACCGATTCGATGATGTCGAAAGGCAAGGACACGCTGCAGGTGATCGACAAGCGCACGCTGGAAAAAGTCGCCGAGGTCAAGACCGATCCGGGCAAGACCCTGGCCCATGTCGAATTCACCCGCGACGGCAAGTACGTGCTGGCCAGCCTGTGGGAGCGCAAGGCCGACGGCGGCGCGCTGATCGTGTTCGATGCCGCGACGTTCAAGGAACTCAAGCGCATCCCGATGGACAAGCCGGTCGGCAAGTACAACCTCTACAACAAGATCAACCGCTCCGAGGGAACCAGCCACTGAGGCAGGTGCCGCCGGACCCTCCTTGAACGGCACTGCGTCCGGTATCCTGTCGACCGATGGCCGAAGCCTCAAGCCTCGTGGTCGAATCAAGGAGATAGCTGATGAATGGTCGGATCAAGGCCCGCTGGTATTTCGATGTTGTTTCGCCGTTCGCATATCTCTACCTGAAGCGCTTCGACGAGCTGCATCCCGCCCTCGACGTGGAACTGGTGCCGGTGCTGTTTGCCGGCCTGCTCAAGCGCTGGGACAACAAGGGGCCGGCCGAGCTGCCGCCCAAGCGGCTGCACACCTACCGCTATTGCGTCTGGGCCGCCGCGCAACAGGGCATCGACTTCCGCATGCCGCCGCGCCATCCCTTCAATCCGCTGTCGGTGCAGCGCCTGCTGGTGGCCCTGGGTGCCAGGCGCGAGGCGGTGACGGCGGCTTTCGATTTCATCTTCTGCCAGGGGCGCGACGCCGAAGCCGAATGGCCGGCGCTGTGCGAGCAGCTCGGGGTCGGCGCGAGCGAGGCCGCGGCGCGGATTGCCGATCCGGCGGTCAAGCAGCGGCTGATCGACAACACCGCAGGTGCGGCCGACATCGGCGTGTTCGGGGTGCCGAGCCTCGAACTGCGCGGGGAAATATTCTGGGGCGGCGATACCATCGCGTGGGCCAACGCGTTTGTCGACGATCCGCAGATGTTCGAGTCAGGCGAAATGCAACGGGCGGCCCAGGTTGAGCTGGGGGTCCAGCGCAAGGAAGTGCGCTGACCGTTCGCCGCGCTTGGCCGACAGCTTGAAGCGGGTCTCTTGCGGCACCGATGGCGGCAATCGACATAGCACCGGACAGCTATCCGCGCCGCCCTGTGCTGATGTATCGTTGCAGGGTCGCAATCGGCAAAGAGTCCAGCCATGAGTCACAAGCACCGCAACGTCCTGCAAGCGATTTTTCATGATCCGGTCAGCAGCAATGTCCAGTGGCGCGAAGTCGAGTCGCTGCTGCATCACCTGGGTGCCGCTATCGAACCGAGCCACGGTGCGCGGTTCCGCGTTACCCTGAACCGGCACGAGTTCTTCGTGCGCCATCCCCATCACGGCAACGAGTTCGGCAAGCCCGAAGTCAAGTACCTGCGCGAGTGTCTCGCCGCCGCCGGTATCACGCTGTCGGGCTACGACGAGCAGGACAAGGCGGGCCGCGGCGATGAGTGAGCGCCAGGCCGGCAATCCCTTGCACGGCATCACGCTGCAAAGCTTGCTTGACCATCTGGTGAGCCGCTACGGCTGGGAGGAACTGGGGCTGCGAATCGATATCCGCTGCTTCACCCACCAGCCGAGCATGGCCTCCAGCCTCAAGTTCTTGCGCCGCACCCCTTGGGCGCGGGAAAAGGTCGAGGCCTTGTATCTGCGAACGACGGAATCGGATGCGAGGCGCTGAGGCCGTCGCGCCAGGGTTTTTCGGGCTGGACGAAGGACCACGGCCAGCAGTGACAACCGGCAAAGTCGGCAAGAATGTTTGCCGGCTTGACGTGACCTGGCGTTCGCTCGCGGGAAGTATGATTGCGTGATTTCGCAGGAGCCAAAATGAACGCAGCAAGAACCCGGTCTTTTCGATACGCCATGCGTGGCCTTGCGGCGCTTTGTGCCATCGGACTGCTGGCAGCCTGTGACAAGCCCGAGTCGGCGGGCGCGTCCGCGGGCGCTGCGCAGCAGGCACAGAGCCCTTGCCTGTACCCACGCACCAATGCGACGGCAGGCTTGAGCGAGAGCGACGAGGCGCTGCTTGCCGCCGCCGCTGCCGGCGACCTCCGCGGCGCCGGGCAGTCGCTTGAGCAGGGCGCGAATGTCAATGCAGTCGGCTCGCTCAAGCGCACGCCCCTCTTTGTCGCGGCATTCTGCGATCGTCCGCAGCTGGTGAAGCTGTTGCTGGACAAGGGCGGCAAGCACGACGTCACCGATTCGAATGGCATGTCGCCGCTGCATGCGGCGGTTGTCATCGGTGGCATCGAGACGGCAAGGATCCTGGTCGCGAGCGGAGCGAGTATCAACAGCCGGGATACCGCAGGGCGTACCGCCTTGCATGTGGCGGCGGCGACCAACCAGGTTTCCTTGGTCGAACTGTTGCTGGAAGGGAAAGCCAATATCGCGATCCGCGACAAGAATGGCATGACCGCAGCGTCCCTGGCCAGGGACAACGGCCATTCGACGCCTGGCGTTGCCATCAAGCAATGGCAGGAGAAGCAAAAGACCCCGCGGCCGAAGTGACGCGGGACGTTGCGCTCGATCTCAAGCGAGGGAATTCGCGTCGAACAATCTGACGGTGTTTCGGCCGGCGGACTTGGCCTGGTACATCGCGACGTCGGCACGTTTCAGCAGTTCCCCGCTGGACACGTCCGCGCCCTTGAACAAGGTGACGCCGATACTCGAACTGCAGCGATGGCAGTGGCCCTGCAGCGAGTAGTCTGCGCCCAACGCTTCTCGTATCTTTTCCGCGATCGCGGCCGCCTGGGCCGTCGCCTGCCGGACATCCGGGCTCAAGTCGTCGAGCATGACCACGAACTCGTCGCCCCCCAGCCGTGCAACGGTGTCTTCGCCGCGCACGCAGGACATCAGCCGACGCGCCACTTCCACCAGCAACAGGTCGCCGCACTCGTGCCCCTGGGTATCGTTGAGAATCTTGAAATCGTCCAGGTCCAGGAACAGGATCGCCCCATAGGAGTTGCGCCGCGCGCTGGCGGGTAGCGCGAGGCCGAGACGGTCGAGCAGCAAACGACGGTTGGGCAAGTGGGTCAATGAATCGTAGAACGCCAGTTCGTGGATTTGCGCTTCGTTGGCCTTGCGTTCGCTGACGTCCTGGAATATCACCACGGCGCCGACGCGGCTGTCATTCTCGACCAAGGGCGTAACCGTGACTGCGACCGGGAAACCGGTTCCGTCCTTGCGCCAGAACCACTCGTTCTCCTCGCGCCTGACCCGACCGTCCTCCAGGGTCAGCCTGACCGGGCACTCGTCCGCCGGATAGGGACTGCCGTCCTGCCGATGATGGTGGAACAGGCTGTGCTGATTCTTTCCGATCACCTCGGCCTCGCTGAAGCCGAGCATGGCGCGGGCCGACGCATTCAGGAAGGTTGCTTGGTAGTTCCGATCGACGCCGTAGATGCCGTCGCCCACGCTTTCCAGCAGCAGCTTGTTGCTGCGCGCGACGCGATCCAGTTCCTGCTGGGCGGCGCGTTCGGTCGTGATGTCGCGCACGACGGCGAGGAATCCGGTGGGGTACTTCGATTCGCCAGCCAGCGGACTGAGCGTCGCGAGAGAGATGTATTGCTTGCTTTCGATGGCGAGGGCATATTCGAACGTTCTGGGCTGACCGTCCTGGATGACCCCGGTGATCGCCTGGTCAAACAGGCTGACGACGTCGGCGGGCAATATCTCGCCGTAGGTCTTGCCAAGAAGGTATTCCCTGGGTTTGTACGGAGGACGGCTGGGATGCGCCGGCTGGAAGTACTCCATGATCGTGCCGCCCGTGTCCAGGACGAACACGAGGTCCTGCATCGAGGCAATCAGCGTGGCGAGCCTTGCTTCGCGCGCTTCGAGCATCGCCTCGGTGCGCTTGCGTTCGCTGATGTCGAGGCTGGTGCCTGTCATTCGAATCGCCCGACCGCTTGCGTCCCGCTCCACGACCTTGCCGCGAGAAAGTATCCAGACCCAGTGGTCATCCTTGTGGCGCAGTCGATACTCCGCCTCGAACTGCTGTGTCTCACCCTTGAGGTGGGCAAAAAAAGCTGCGCTGACTCTGGCCGCATCATCGGGATACAGCAGCGGCGTGAAGGTCCGTATGCTGACCTCCGGTTCCCCCGTCTCATAACCGAGCATGGTTATGAGACGGGGATTGTGGGTAAAGCTGCCGCTTGATATATCAAGATCCCACATGCCCAGATCGGCACCGGCCAACGCGAGATCCATGCGTTTTTCGTTCTGCGCAATGCTTTGTTCGAGGTGTTTGCGTTCGGTGATGTCGACGAATCCCCACAAGGATTCCTGGAGCTCGTTGTTCAGGATCGCGCCGCTGATATCGACCCAGATGTGCCTGCGATCCTTGCGCACATGCTCGATCTGCGACCGAAATATCCTTCCGGCAGCAAGTTCCGGATAGGCGGCAGCGCCGAATGCGATATAGGCTTCCTCGCTGGGAAAATTCAGGCGGGTAGGCGTTCCGGCGAGTTCGCCCGCTTCGTAGCCGAGCATTTTCTCGAACGCCGGATTGGCCCAGGCGATGGTCCTGCTCCTGACCCTGACGATGCCGACCAGGTCGTTTTCCAGTATCGCCTTCTGCTCGGACAGCAGGTTTTCCAGGCGTTGCTGATCCAGCTTGCGGGCGGTTACGTCGGTCATGACTGCCAGGCTTCTAACAATGCGATTATCTGCATCGCGCTCACCAAAGGCTGACAGCAGGACGTCCAGGATGCGCCCATCCTTGGCCACGAACTGATAGGGCACATCGACGCAGGACCCCGTGCGAAAAAATTCGGGCAAGACCACTTCGATCGCGTAGCGGCGCGACGCCTCGGTCAGGAAGTCGGAAGATTTTCTGCCGATGACTTCGTCGCTGGCATAGCCGAAAGTACTTAGCCAGAGGTCGCTGACGCCGACCAGCCGGCCTTCCGCGTTGATGGAGTGCATGATGGCCGGAGTCTTTTTGTACAGTGTTCGCGCATGCTCTTCGCTCGCGACGAGCCGGCGTTGCATCCTCCCCGAAATCAGCAGCGGCAAACCGATGCCGAGGACAAGGTTCAGCGCTATGCCGAAGACCAGGCTGAGCGTATTGATGGGACTTGGGGTCGCCATGAAGTCCTGGCCCGGCGACGCCGCAAACGGCGTAACGACGGCGCGCGCTCCGAGGAACAGCGAGGTCGCCAGAAAGCCTGTGGCGACGAACCAGCGCACCGTGCGGTCGCGGGGGTCTGCCGGGCGCAGCAGGGTGGCGGCACAGGCGAGCAGGACGATCGCCGTCGCGGCCGACAAGACGACGATCCGCGCCGCCAGGCTCGGCGTCAGATAGGTGAAGTAGTGGAGCGCCATGGCGGTGGCGGCGGTCAGCATCCAGTACCAGGGGAATTCCGGCTGCAGTCCGCAGAATTTCCGGTTGCCCAGGTAGAGCCAGGTCGAACCGACGACCAGCAGGGTGTTCGCCAGCACGATGGAAAACAGGTCGGGCACCATGCCGCGCGCGGCGAGGAGGATGAAGGCGGCGCCATTCGCGCTCGCCCCCCAGGCCCACAGGCGCAGGCTGGAATCTTTCGCAATGACCCGGTTGACGATTTGCAAGCCTAGCGCCAGCAGCACGCTGCTCAGCATGGCAATGAAACTCAAGCTGCGGATATCGAGGCTATGCATCTTGCCGCCCTTGTGGCATGCCGTCGCAGGAGAGCACGCTGCCGATCCTGAATGGACGCAATCCCAGCGACGACGTTCGCGCAAGAACGGCTGTCGAAGATACAACTCGCATACGCTGCGGCATGGTCATGGCCACCGATCGATATCCGGCAATCAGCTTTCTTCAGCTCGGCGGTCCTGCGATCCTGGAGACAGGTCCCTGAATCGGCACGCGGCGCTTGAGCCCGAATTGCTCGCTCGGGTCGAGAAAGCACAAATGCATTATATCCAAAGTGATAGAAGTTCAGCTTTGATCAGGGTCAATCGGCGACGGATGGCAAACTGAAGCTTTCATTCCTGCGCGGGATATTGCGCGCCGCCAGGTTCCGCGCAGCCTCCTCTTGCGGAACGGGTCGCCGCAAGAGGTAAACTGCGCGGCTCGACAGCGAACCTCCACTCAGCCGGAACCATCGTGACACCATCGAAAGAAGAACTGGACGCCAAGGCAAGGCACTTTGCCAACACCGTATTCGTGATCGGGGCGGGCGCCATCATGCTTGCCGCATCCCTCCTGCAATCCTTTGCCGTGCGTTTGATGGGAGCCAACGGCGGGGACATCGCCTTCATCGCCGCGACCCTCTGCATCCTGGTGCTTGCCTCGAAGCGATCGAGCTTCGCCCTGTTTGCGATCGAGAGGCAATGCGCCAGGCATGGCCACCTGCCGCGTGCGGGCTCGTCGGTCTGCAGCCGCTGCTTTCAGGCCATTGCGGAGAGGAACCCGCCGGCTTGAGTTGATGTGCCCTCGCTTGCCGCCTGACCCGCCCTGCCCATGCATTCCGACATCTTCCAATCCGCCGATACCTTCCGCGAGCGCTTCGAGCGAGGGCTCGTCGATCTGCTGCGCAGCAGCGGCGAACTGGGCGAGGACATCCTGGTGCTGGCCAACGCCAATTTCGAGCCGCGCATCTGGGCCCACCTGCACGACGAATTGCGCAACTGCTTCGCGCGGCTGGCGGCCGGACAGGCGGCGGCCGACCGGGAGGGGCGGGCGCTGCAAGGCGCGCCGGACGACGTCGCGGCGTTGCGCGGAATTCTCGAGCACGGCTTCGACACCCTGCGCGCGACGGAACTGCGCCGCGCCGGGCCGTGGGAGTTGCAGCTCAACCCGCTGCGCGCCTTCCGCCCGGCGCGTCACAGCACGGCGTCGATCGACGGCATCCGCGCGCCCTTTGACGAAACGCGCTTCCACTTCGACAAGCCCTTCCTGCGCCGGGAAATCATCTGGCAGGGCCCGCTGCGGGGCCGCGACGCGACACTGTTGTACAACAAGTTTCCCTTCGCCGATTACCACGGCCTGCTGGTGCCGGAGATCGGCCGCCATTTGGCGCAGTTCCTCGCCGCGGAGCACCTTGCCTGGCTGTGGGATCTCGCGCAGGACTTGGGCGCGCGCCTGCCGGGCTTCGGCATCGGCTACAACAGCTACGGCGCCCATGCCTCGGTGAACCACCTGCACTTCCAGACCTTCCTGCGCAGCGGGCCGCTGCCGGTCGAGGACGCGCGCTGGACGCACAACGGCGGCAGCGAGCCTTACCCCTGCCGCTGCCTGCGCTTCGACCGGCCGCAGGCCGCACATGAATGCATCACCGCACTGCACGAGCAGTCGATCAGCTACAACCTGATCCTGGCGGCGGGGCAGCTTTACTGTCTGCCGCGGCGCAAACAGGGCGCAGTCGCCTATGCCCCCTGGCTGGGTGCGCTGGCCTGGTACGAAATGGCCGGCGGCTTCCCGCTGGCGAACGCGGCGGATTTTGCACAGCTCGGGCCGCAGCAAATCGCTGCGCAGCTCGCCGCCGTGGATCCGGCCGATGACGCCATGCTGCCGGCGTGGTGACGGCCTTGCGCATCGAACAGATTCGCCGGCAGCTGCGCGACCGGGGCGCCATGGCCTGCCACGAGGAACGCATCCTCCGGGCATGGACCCGGGCGCTGCCGCTCGGCAGCGGGCCAGTGCTGGCGGAGAACTTTTTCCCCTTGGGCGTTCGCGCCGCCTTGCCCGGCCTCGCGGCGGAACTCGCCGGCCTGGCGCGGGTGCGCGCGGAGCATGCCGGTGACGACGGCTCCGCACGGCTGCTGGTCGAACTCGGCGACGGCCAGACGGTGGAAAGTGTGCTGCTGCCGCGCGACGGTCTCTGCGTTTCGACCCAGGCCGGCTGCGCGGTGGGCTGCAGTTTCTGCATGACGGGGCGCGACGGGCTACTGCGCCAGCTCGGCAGCGCCGAGATCGTCGCCCAGGTGGTGCTGGCCCGCGCCCGCCGCAGGGTGAAGAAAGTCGCGTTCATGGGCATGGGCGAGCCGGCGCACAACATCGAAAACGTGCTCGAAGCGATCGACCTGCTCGGCACCGCAGCGAACATCGCGCACAAGAATCTGGTGTTCTCCACGGTCGGCGACTACCGCGTGTTCGAGCGGCTGCCGCGGCAGCGCGTGAAGCCGGCGCTGGCGCTGTCGCTGCATTCGACGCGCGCCGAGTTGCGCGCGCAGCTGCTGCCGAAAGCGCAGCAGATCGATCCGGTCGAACTGGTGGCACTGGGCGAACAGTACGCCCGCGCCACCGGCTATCCGATCCAGTACCAGTGGACCCTGCTCGCCGGCATCAACGACGGCGACGACGAACTCGACGGCATCGTGCGGCTGCTCGCCGGCAAGTACGCGGTGATGAACTTCATTGCCTACAACGAAGTGGCGGGGCTTGCCTATCGCCGTCCCTCGTCGCAGCGCGCGGCGGCGATGTCGCTGCATCTCTATCGCCACGGCATCCTCGCCAAGCTGCGTCAGTCGGCCGGCCAGGACATCGACGGCGGCTGCGGCCAACTGCGGGCACGCAGCATCGCGCACGCCGTTTGAATCCGCCGAAGGTGCCGAGAGTCGGCGCTGATGAAACCCCTGCGCTACAAGGCGGTCGAGCAAAGTACGCTCTGAACAAGCCCCTGCGCAGCAAGGCGGTCGAGCAAAGTGCGCTCTCCTCGCCGCTACGGATCCTCGCCGTAGCGGATGACGGGACGGCGGGCGTCGGCCAGCGATGGCGATTGGGACCGCTGGCTGAACGCCTGTTCTCCTCCAGGAACTGGAGCGGTCCAGCGTCGGCCTATGAATGGGTGGCCAGTTCCCGGTCCACGGCGGTATCGCGCATTTCCTCGTCGTCCTTGCCATCCACCAGCGGCCTCAACTTGTGCCGGTCGGTGACGCACTCGTCGGATCGCCCGCGCAGCAGGTCGTTGCCCGACCACAATTGATGGAACGGGCGACCGGTGCTGGTCTTGATCAAGTAGGCATCGGCCCGATCCTCATACTGACCCAGGTGCCGGATCACCTCGACAACCAAGCCGATGTTCTCCGGGCAGCCGGCGATGATCACGCAAAGGGTTCCGGGTTTGAGGGCGGACATGGTCACTTCTTTCCACAGACGAACCGCCAGCTGCGTTCCGCCGCGGTTCCGCCGGTGACAGGCCGCCACTGCCGAGGGCCCGCTCCACCGGCAATTACCTCGCCCTTCGCCATGTGTTCCGTCAGGCCTGCCGTGTTGAGCACCTGGAAGGTTTTGCGCACGCAGTCATATTCGACTTCCGACGTGAAGGAAAAGAAACTCTTGCCTTCATGCTCCCGGCTCTGCTTGAGATCGATGAGTTCCCACACCTTGACTAACTCGCCGGATTTGCTGATCGTGCCCGGATTGACGTAAGTCCTTCCATAGGAGGCGTCATCTATCGCTACCCAGTCCGCCATCGCGCGACTGCACATCGCGGTCAGCAGTACCATCAGTATCGCCTTGCGCATGTTGTGCTCCCCCTTCCCAATATCTGCCAATCATAGATCGATCTGCTATTGCCGCTGTTGCCACTCCGACGGCGGACCCGGATCAGAATATCGCCATAGTCCCCTTCTAGCAACGCGCAAACACGCGCAAACACAGTAATAGAAGCGTGCCGTGATTACTCCCTTGAAATATCCAAGGCAAGGCACCATTATCACTTTAGGAGTAGATTGGAACATGTCGGTGGGGAGGACTATGACATTCGACGCCGCAATGGCGGCATATAGCGGCCGCTTCCAGACGCAAACTGCAAACGCGAACAAGAAATAGGATTTTGGTCGGTCGCTCCCGGCAAAGTGGCAGATGCTTGGAAGAATCGCAATCTTTCGTTGGCAGATCGAATGTAAATGGTATGGGGACTCCTTCATCTTGAGCGAACCGAATCTTGGCTGAAGCCATGAACCTACAGCAAATGCTGCGCGACACAGGGCTGCGCTATGTCTTTACCGTGGTCATTGTGGCGTTCGCCGCCGCCCTGAGGATATGGCCGCTGCAGGAGCTGGGATCATCCCTTGCCTGGCTGACGTTTTATCCTGCCGTGATGGTCGTGGCGATCTACGGCGGGCTTTCTTCCGGTTTGCTGGCGACGGGGCTGGCCTGTCTCACCGCGATTTTCCTGGGACCTCAACTCGTCGGCCAGGCGTTCATCGCCAGACCCGCCGACTGGTTGGGTCTGGCGGTCTTTGTCTTCACCGGCACGCTGATCTCCAGCGTTGCCGAAGCCATGCGCCGCGCCAATCTACGGGCGAAGAAGGCGCAGGAGCAAGCCGAAGCGGCCAACCGGGCCAAGAGCGTATTCCTCGCCACGATGAGCCATGAACTGCGCACGCCATTGAATGCGATTCTCGGGTTCTCGGAACTGATGCGCAGCGATCCGGGCGTCACCGCCGACCAGAGGGAAAATCTCGACATCATCAATCGCAGCGGCAAGCACCTGCTACGGCTGATCAATGACGTGCTCGACATGGCGAAAATCGAGGCCGGCCAGGTGGCCCTGGAGATCAAGCCGTTCGATATCGGAGCCCAGATGGGCGACATCGTCGACATGCTGCGCGTGCGGGCCGAAGAGAAAGGGCTGACACTGCGCCTGGACCAGCCGCCAGGATTTCCCCGCTTTATTCAGGGTGATGAGGAAAAGCTGCGTCAGGTGATCGTCAATCTGGTGAGCAACGCGGTCAAGAACACCCAGGAAGGCGGCATAACGCTCCGTCTCGGACTCCAGCCAAACGGCGGCGCATCGCGGCTGACCATCGAAGTGGAAGACAGCGGGATTGGCATCGACAAGAAAGACCAGGCGCGCATCTTCGAGCCTTTCGTGCAGGTGGGCAAACCAGCCACCCAGAAAGGCACGGGACTGGGACTGGCCATCGTGCGGGAGTTCGTGCAACTGATGGGCGGCAGCATCAGTGTTGAAAGCGAGCCGGACAAAGGTGCTCTGTTCCGCGTCGAGGTGCCGGTGCGTATCGCCGAAGAAGCGGAAGTGGTTGCGCCTGAGGTCGCCAAAGGGCGGGTGATCGGTATTGCGCCGGGACAGCCCGAGTTCCGTATCTTGATCGTCGAGGACCAGGTGGAGAATCAACTGCTGCTGCGGCGCTTGCTGGAAGATGTGGGGTTCACGGTGATGCTGGCCGAGAATGGCGTGCAAGGCGTCGAGTTGTTCCAGAGTTTCCGGCCGCACTTCATCTGGATGGACCGGCGCATGCCCGTCATGGACGGTCTTGAGGCGACCCGATGCATCCGCGCCCTCGACGGCGGCAAGGAGGTCAAGATCGTCGCCGTTTCTGCCTCGGTACTCGGCGAACAACGCGCCGAAACCTTGGCTCAGGGTTTGGATGATTTCGTGCGCAAGCCCTACCGGCCGGCCGAAATATTCGAATGCCTGGAACGGCACCTGGGGGTCCGTTACATTTATGGATCGGCCGCATCCGCGGACCGACAGTCAGCCTTTCCAACTGCGGCGCTGCTCCGGCTTCCTGAAGCTCTGCGGCGGAAATTGGCAGATGCGCTAATCAACGGCAACACGGAACGAATCGCCGAAAGCATGCGCCACGTCGAGCAACAGGATGCCGAACTTGCCCAGGTACTGGCATGCTATCTGGACCATTTCAATTACCTGCCGATTCTGCAAGCGCTGGAATCGGCAGACGAGCAGGACTGAGGAAAAACCACCATGGCCGGCAACATTCTCCTTGTCGATGACGAGCAGACCACACTGAAGCTGTTGAAGGACATTCTGACGGCGGAAGGTTACGAGCCCCGCCCCTTCAATAATGGGGAGATGGCGTTGCGCTCTGTCATGGTTGAACCGCCGGACCTGATTCTGCTGGATGTCCGCATGCCCGGCATGAGCGGGCTCGAGGTTTGCCGACTGATCAAGGAAACCGAACGGCTGAAAGGCATTCCGGTGATTTTCATCAGCGGGGCCATCGACACGGAAGACAAACTCAAGGCTTTCCAGGCGGGTGGTGTGGACTACATTACCAAGCCGTTCCAGAAGGAAGAGGTGATTGCACGGGTCAAGACCCATATGGAGCTACATCGCTCCAGGCAAGAGCTGGTGCGGGCCGAGAACGCCCTGCGCAAGAGCGAGCAGAGCCTGAAAATCGCCCAGGCGGTGGCTCACCTCGGCCATTGGGCGATGGACGCGCTGACCGGGGAGACCACGTGGTCCGACGAGACTTTCCGGATTTTCGGCTTCGAGCCGCAAGGAATTGCACCCAGCTACGACGCGCTCCTGCGGGTGATCCATCCCGACGACCGGGAGCGTGTGACCAGGCACATCGAGCAAACCCGCGAGGGTGGAGATTTCGACATCGAATACAGGATCGTTCTGCCGGACGGGCGGATGCGTGTGGTGCATGGGAAAGGCGTATTGGTCCGGTTTCCAGACGCGGACAGGCGCCCGGAAATAATCGGCACGGTCCAATGCGATAACGAGGTGATCGGGGTCATACAGGACGTGACCACGCGCAAGGAAATGGAATGGCGGCTGGAACATGAAGCGCGCACCGACGCGCTCACCAGCTGCGTCGCGCGGCGCTATTTTCTGGAAATGGCGCATCAGGAGTTTTTGCGTTGCCGCCGCCACGGCGGCGATTTGTCCATGCTGATGCTCGACCTGGACCATTTCAAGGCCGTCAACGACACCCATGGCCATGCCGTTGGCGATCTGACCCTACGCAAGCTGGTGCAGGTTTGCCGGGCCATTCTGCGGCAAGAGGATTTGATTGGCCGCCTGGGCGGCGAGGAATTTGCCATCCTGCTGATAGAAACCGGAAGCGAGCGGGCATTCGAGGTTGCGCAGCGCCTGCGTGACGCGGTGGCCTCTGCAGAAATTCCCCTGGAAACGGGAGTGCCGCTTCACTTCACCACCAGCATCGGCGTGGCGACGATGAAAGCGCCCGATGCTGGCGTTGATGCGATGCTCAAACGTGCCGATCAGGCGCTGTACGAGGCGAAGAACGCAGGGCGAAACCGGGTGGCCTGACCGGGCAGGCTGCTCGCGATCGAGAACGGCAGGTGACCGATCGAAACTACCCCGGCGAAAACGCGATGCGATCCTCGGCAATCCTCAGGCGATGCCGGAGCAGGATGCTCTGCGCATTGCGTGGGGCGCCTGAATCTGTCGAAGGCGCCGAGAGTCGGCGCTGATGAGACGCCTGCGCTACAAGGCGGTCGAGCAAAGTACGCTCTGAACAAGCCCCTGCGCAGCAAGGCGGTCGAGCAAAGTGCGCTCTCCTCGCCGCTGCGGATCCTCGCCGTAGCGGATGACGGGATGGCGGTGATTTGCCGCAGGTGGCGATGGTTGCCATTCGCGGAGCGTGAGTTTTCCGGCACTGGCGCCGGACTCATGACGCCTCCTGAATATGCCCAGGATCAAGGCTTCGAGCGTCTACCGCTTCCCGTGCGATTCATGGATGTGCGGCTCTGCAAAGTTGGAGTCATTCCGATGGCGCCAGAAGGCGTCGCGACGGCCGTCAGCCGTGGCCGAGGATGGCGCCTCGCCCAAGCCGGGTTCAGGGCTTCTTGCTCCACTTGCCCGTGGCGTCGCGCAGCCACCAGCCGGATTTCCACTGCGCGTGCCAGCGCGCGCGCATCAGTTCCCACACTTCCGGTTCGGCGTCGCGCCGGCCGTTGCTGTCCGCCAGGGCCTGGATCAGCGCCTTGCGTTCGGGATTTTCCTGGTCGATCAGTTTCTCCGCGATCTGGCGTTTGGCCAGCGACATCTTGGAATTGTCGCGCAGGTAGATCAGACCGTCGTCTCCGAGGCCGATTTCGCCGGCCTCGTAAAAGCGTACCAGGCGCGAGGTGCGCTGCGCCAGGGAATGCTTGACGACAATCACCGGCGGCGTGCCGATGTCGAGGTTGATGGCCGGTTTGGCCGCGTCTTTGGCAGGTTCCGCGGCGGCGACGGGAAGCGCCAGGCAGACGAGCAGGAGGGCGAGTCGTTTCATGGGTTTCCTATCTATTTGCCGGCCAGCAGCATTTTCAGGTCGGCGGCGATGTTGGCGGGCGTTTCGCCATGCTTGAGCAACAGGCGCAGGCGACCTTGCGGATCGTAGGCATAGTTGCCGGTGGAGTGGTCCACGGCGTAGCTGCCGGGGGTCGACCCCGGCTGCTTGGCGTAGAACACCTTGAAGTCCTTCGCCAGCGCCGCGATGCCCTTTTCATCGGCATAAAGGCCGAGGAAGCTGGGGTGGAAGGCCGGGACGTACTGCGCCAGCAGGGCCTGCGTGTCGCGCGCCGGGTCCACCGTGATGAACAGCACCTGCACGCGCTTGGCGTCTTCGCCGAGCAGCTGCATGGTGTCGCGCAGGCCCGACAGCGTGGTGGGACAGACGTCGGGGCATTGCGTGTAGCCGAAGAACAGCACTACGACCTTGCCGCGAAAATCGGCGAGGCGGCGTGCCTGGCCGTTGTGGTCGGTGAGATTGAAATCCTTGCCCCAATCGACTGCGGAAAGGTCGGTGGAGATGAAGCGCGGCGGTTCGGAACAGCCGGCCAGCAACAGGGGAACGCAGAGCAACAGGGTCGCAAGCAGCTTCATGGCAAGCGCAATCGGGAAATGTCGGAACGGCAGTCAGTGTACCCGGTTTACCCTCGGGCCTTGCCGTATACTTCCTTATTTTTCGCGGGGCAATAGTGAATTCGCATACTGTCGAAATCTCCGGGGGGGCGCCCAAAACCCTTGCCAGGGCATGGTTGTGGCTGGGCCTGATGGCGCTGATCGGCTCCGGCCTGCTGGCGATCCTGCTGGTGCTGTCGCGCACGCCCGGCATCCAGGACGTCTTTCCGCTGAAGGACTTCTTCCGCTCCGCGCTGGTGGTGCATGTCGATCTTTCGGTAGCGATCTGGTTCATGGCCTTTGCCGCCGTGATCTGGAGCGCGGCCGGGCGCGCCGGGCTGGCCTGGATGGGCTGGGCCGGCTTCGCGCTGGCGGCGGTCGGCACCGCGGTGATGACGGTTTCGCCTTTCCTGCCGGGCGCCGTGCCGGTGCTCAACAACTACATCCCGGTCTTGCAGCAGGAGGCGTTCTACGCCTCGCTGTGGATTTGCGGCGCGGGTTTCGGCCTCGCCGTGTTGCGCGCGCTGCTCACCACCTGGCCGCGCCCGGCATTCGGCGTGCCGCTGCAGCTCGGCGCCTTCCTCGGCGCGGTGGCGGCCTTCCTGGCACTGGCGGCCTTCGTCTGGTCCTGGGCGATGGTGCCGCGGATCGAGGAAAAGATTTATTTCGAGGTGCTGTTCTGGGGCGGCGGGCATACCCTGCAATTCCAGCACGCGCTGCTGATGGTGGTGGCCTGGCTGTGGATCGCCGCGCATCTTGGCCAGCCTTCTGTCGCATCGGCGCGCGTACTTTCGGCGATGTTCTGGATCGCCGCGCTGCCGCTGCTGGTGGTGCCGGCGATTTACACCACGGTGCCGGCGGGTTCTCTGCCGCATATGGAGCTGTTCGCCAAGCTGATGATCTGGGGCCATCCCTACATGGCGCCGCTGATCCTGGTCGGCTTCCTCAGTTTGTGGGCGACGCGCAACACCGGCGCCCATGCCGCCAAGTCCGCCTTCGTCGCCTCGTTCTCGCTGTTCGCCGTGGGCGGCGTGCTGGCCTACATGATCCAGGGCGTCAACGTGGTGATCCCGGCGCACTATCACGGTTCCACCGTGGGCGTGACGCTGGCCTTCATGGGCCTGGCCTACGTGCTGTTGCCGCAGCTGGGCTTCGGCGAGGTCGAGGGGAAAATGGCGCGCTGGCAGCCCTACGTCTATGGCGGCGGGCAGCTGATCCATATCCTCGGCCTGGCCTGGTCCGGCGGCTACGGCGTGCAGCGCAAGGTGGCGGGCGCCGAGCAGGCGCTGACCACGTTGCCGCAGAAAATCGGCATGGGCATGATGGGCGCCGGCGGCCTGATCGCCGTGATCGGCGGCATCATGTTCGTCCTGGTCTGCCTCAAGCTCATGCTGCCGCGTCAGCGGCGCTGACCAGGGTAGCGGTGTCACCCGCCAGGCGCCGAGCAAAGTCGGCGCTGGCGATACGGCGCTGATTCCCTTCTAGACCAGCCCCGCTTGCAGCACGGCGGCCCACAGTAGCAAGCCCGCCGCGAACAGGCGCAGCGTGTCCCATTTCAGGAAGCGCAGCGCGGCCACCGCGGCAGCGGCCAGCAGCCAGGCGGCAGGCTGCACGGCAAGGGGGCGACCGAGGCTGATCGCGACCCAGACCAACATGCCGACGAAGGTCGCCATCACACCGCGAATGGCCGCGCGTATCGGCGCCAGATGGCGGACATGGACGAACAGTTCGGTGAACAGCATGGTCATGACGACGCTGGGAGCGAAGATCGCCAGGGTCGCCGCCAGTGCGCCGGCCAGACCCGCGACGTGGTAGCCGATGAAGGCCACCAGGTCCACCATGATCGGTCCGGGATACAACTGCACCAGGGCAATGTCTTCCTCGATCTCCGCTGCGCTGACGAAGCCGAGGCGCAGCGCCGTCGTCCGCAGGTTGTGCAGGATTGCCATGCCGAACGAGGTCAGGCCGACTTGGAAGAACGCCCGGAACAGGTCGAGCAGGCCTGGACGCAGCACGGCGGCGGTATCGGCGCCGTCGCGCGCGGTCAGATCTTCAGCCATCCCCGCTTCGAGGCGTGATGGGCGAGGAGGCCGAAGATCACCGCGACGCCCACGTTCAGGATGCCGATCGCCGCAGTGGCGAGGACCACGAAGCGCTCGGCCTTTTCGGCGCCGGGATCGCGGCTGCCGATCGCCAGCTCCGCGCCGGCGAGGAACAGGATGACTCCAAGGACGGGTGCCGGAAACAGGCGAAACAAGGTGCCGACGGAATCGGCGAAGAACAGCGCGAGCACGAGCAATACCGCGCCGAGCATGATCGACGCGCCGCCAGTGCGTGCGCCAAATTTCACATGCCCGGCCATGCCGCCGGCTCCGTGGCACATCGGGATGCCGCCGATGGCGCTGGAGCACAGGTTGAGCAGCCCGGTGGAAAAGGCGACGCGGCGTTCGCTGACCTTGCGATCCGGGAACAGGCGGTTGTTCTCCTCGGTGATCGCGATCAGGGCATTGCCGAAGGTCAGCGGCAACTGCGGCAGCGCGAGCAGCACCGTGCCCAGCCACAGGTCCTGCCAAGACAGGGACGGCCAGGCGAAGGCGGGTAGCCGCAGCGCCGGCTTGATCAACGCCAGATCGTCGGCCAGCGCTGGCTGCTGGATCACCGCCAGCACCGCGCCGACGACCAGCAGCACCAGCATCGCCGGCAGCCGGGAGCGGGCCAGCAGGACCAGCGTGCCCACGAGCAAGGCGGCGGAAACCGCCCAGCTTGCCGCCATCATGCGCAGCCCCTCCAGCATGAAGCTGAAGCCCAGCCCCATGACCACGCCGAGCAACGCCGGCTTGGGCACCCACTGCGCCAGGCGCTTGGCCAGCCCGGTTGCCGCCAGGGCGATCCAGATCAAGGCGGTCGCCAGGCCGGCGCCCGCCACCATCGCCGGGGTCAGCACCACCGCGCCGGCCGTCTGGGTCAGGGCCGCGGCGCCGGTCGCCTTCATCGGCTGCACCGGAAAGGGCGTCTTGTAGAACAGCCCGACGCCGATCAGGCTGGCGCCGAAGGCCAGCAGAATGCCGGAGGCATCCATCTTGAGCAGCGAGATGTAGGCGACGACGAAGGGGATCAGCGTGCCCAGGTCGCCGAAGGCGCCCGCCAGTTCCGGCAGGTCGAAGCGGTTGCTGGGAGTCGTCATGCGCTGCGTCCGGTGGTCGCGGCCCGCTATGATAAATCGATTGGGCGGCGCCCGGCGCTCATGCGGCGCTCGGCAGCGGCCGCAGCCGCGCCAGCTCGCTTTCGTCGGCGGCGAAATTGGCCCAGGCGGCGACCAGGCTCAGGGCGATCGAGAGCAGCCAGACCAGATGGTAGGAGCCGGTCAGATCGTAGGCGTAGCCGCCCAGCCAGCCGCCGAGGAAGGCGCCGATCTGGTGGCCGAGATAGACCAGGCCGAACAGCATCGACAGGTACTGGACGCCGAAGATCTGCGCCACCAGGCCGGCGGTCAGCGGCACGGTGCCGAGCCAGAACAGGCCGAGGGCAAAGGCGAAGACATAGACCGAGGCCGGCGTCACCGGCAGGGCGACGAAGGCCGCGATCAGCGCCGCGCGCGCCAGGTAGAGGCCCGCCAGCAAGGTCTTCTTCGAGTAGCGGCCGCCGAGATAGCCGGCCAGCCAGGCGCCGCCGATATTGGCCAGGCCGATCAGGGCCAGCGCGATCATGCCCGCGTTGGCCGCCATGCCGTGATCCGCCAGGTAGGCCGGCAGATGGGTGGCGATGAACACCACCTGGAAGCCGCAGACGAAGAAGCCCAGGCTCACGAGCAGGAAGCCGCGATGGCGCAGGGCCTCGCCCAGCGCGGCGGCGACGCTCTGGCGCCGTTCCGCCGGCGGCGGCGCGACGCCCGCCAGCGGCAGGGCCAGGGGCAGCATCAGCAAGGCATTGGCGGCGAGCACCAGCAGCGCCCACCACCAGCCGATGCCGGAGATCAGCGCCTGGCCGAAAGGCAGCATGACGAACTGGCCGAAGGAACCCATGGCGCCGACGACGCCGAGGGCCAGGCTGCGCTTTTCCGGCGCCACGGCGCGGCCGACGGCGCCGATCGCGATCATGTAGGTGCCGGCCAGGCCGAGCCCGATCAGCACGCCGGCGGACAGGATCAGCTCCCAAGGCGTGGTGGACTGCGCCATCAGCGCCAGCCCGAACGCATAGCAGAGGCCGCCGCCCAGCAGCACGCGGCCGGCGCCGTAGCGGTCGGCGATCATGCCGGCCAGCGGCTGGGCGAAGCCCCAGACCAGGTTCTGCAGGGCGATGGCGAAGGCGAAGCTGCCGCGGCTCATCTGCAGGTCGAGGGTCATCGGCCGCAGGAAGATGCCGAAGCCGTGGCGGATGCCCAGCGCCAGCATGACGATGGCGCCGCCGCAGAGCAGCACGGCGTCGGGCGAGCGCCAGCGCGCCGCGCTCATGGCTGCCGCTCCGCCCAGCGCGGACGCCGGCTGGCGTCGCCGAAGATCACGCCGGCGCGGATCGCCGGCAGGTCGGCGCGGCTGATGCCGATGTCCTTGAGCGCGGCGGCGTCGAGGCGATCGGGCTTCCTCGCGGCCAGACGTTCGGCGAGGCGCGAGAGGAGGCGCGCAACGGGGGCGCAGCGCATCATCGCCTCACCGTTCGGCGCAGGCCGTCGCCATGATGCCGGCGCAGGGGCAGGGTTCGGCGGCGGCGCCGGCGGCCGGAGCGGCGCGCTCCAGCGCCCGGTGCGCGGCATCGAGCGCCTTTTGCGCCGGCACCTGGCGGATCTGGTCGGCGGCGGCGAGGGCGACGCCGATCTGGGCCTCGTCGAGGCCGGCCTGCCGCGCGGCGCCGACGTGGTGCTCCACGCACGAGGCGCAGTTGCTGCCGAGGGCGGCGCCAAGGGCGACCAGTTCGAGTTCGCGGGGGGTCAGCAGGTTCATGGTGTGCTCCAGGAGAAAAGGCGGATTGCCTGTTGCTTGGACGCAAACGCGAGGACCAGGGATACAGGTTCTTCCCTGTATCCTTTTCCGCGCCGTTTGCGTCCACGGCAAAATCGACCCGCCACCAACGGAGACCACGAATGGATGCCGCCGCGACCACGCCGGATTTCGCCGCCCTCGCCGCCGAGCTGTCGCCCGCGCTGCTGCGCTACCTGCGCCGCTATACCGGCGACGTCGGCAGCGCCGACGACTTGTTGCAGGAAACCCTGATCCGCATGGCGCGCGGCCTGGCCGACTTCGAGGGCCGCTCCAGCCCCAAGACCTGGGCCTTCGCCATCGCCACCCGGGTCGCCGCCGACCACTTCCGCAGCCCGGCGCAGCGGGCCGCCATCGTTGCCATCGACGAGGCCGACGACGTCGCCGATCCCGCCCCGCTGGCCGAGGAGCAAAGGGTGGTGGATGAGATGAACGCCTGTATCCGCCAGGTCATCGACAGCCTGCCCGAGGACTACCGCGCCGCCCTGGTGCTGCATGATCTCGAAGGCCAGAGCGCGCGCGAAATCGCCGAGATCTGCGGCGCCACGCTGGCCACCGTGAAGATCCGCATCCACCGCGCCCGCGCCCGCCTCAAGCAGGCGCTGGACCGGCAGTGCGATTTCTATCGCGACGGCGAGAGCGTGTTCCGCTGCGACCGCAAGGGA